>VBGT01000028.1:0-67386 GCA_005889475.1 Chloroflexota bacterium
TTCGCCATCCGCGAGGGCGGCCGCACCGTCGGCGCCGGCGCCATCACCAGCATCGCCGGGTAACGCGATGGCCAAGCAACGGATCCGGATCCGTCTCAAGGCGTACGACCACCGGCTGCTCGATCAGTCGGCGGCGCAGATCGTCGAGACGGCGCAGCGCACGGGTGCCGACATCGTCGGGCCCGTGCCCCTGCCCACCCGGATCGAGAAGTTCACCGTGCTGCGCTCGCCGTTCATCGACAAGGACAGCCGGGAGCAGTTCGAGATCCGCACCCACAAGCGGCTCGTCGACATCCTCGATCCTTCGTCGAAAACTGTCGACGCCCTGATGCGACTCAGCCTCCCGGCTGGCGTCGACATCGAGATCAAGATGTGATGAGCATCGGGCTCATCGGCCGCAAGGTCGGCATGACGCAGGTGTTCGAGAAGGACGGCACGATGGTCGCCGTCTCGGTGCTCGAGGTCGCTCCGAATACGGTGACCCGCCTGCGGACGCCCGATCGCGACGGCTACACCGCGGTGCAGCTCGGCACGGATGAGAAGGCGAAGCTGAGCAAGCCCCGCGCAGGCCAGCTCGGCGACCTGCCGAGCCTGGGCACGCTGCGCGAGTTCCGCGTGGACGACGCCTCGGGGTACGAGGTCGGCCAGACCCTCGCGGTCAACGACGTGTTCGCTGAGGGCGACCTCGTCGACGTCAGCGGCGTGTCGAAGGGCAAGGGTTTCGCGGGCCACGTGAAGCGCCATCACTTCGGCCGCGGCCCGACGACCCACGGCTCCGACCACCACCGCGAGCCGGGCTCGATCGGCCCGGGGACGACCCCCGGCCGCGTCTACAAGGGCGTGCGCATGGCCGGCCACATGGGCGACGAGCAGGTCACCACGAAGAAGGTGCGCGTCGTGCGCGCCGACGCCGAGCGCAACCTGCTCATGGTCAAGGGCAGCCTGCCCGGCGCCCGCGGCAGCCTGATCCTGGTCCGGAAGGCCTGACCGATGCCCTCGACCACCCTGTATGACCGCACCGGCGCCTCCGTCGGCAGTGTCGAGCTGCACGACGACCTGTTCGGCGCGCCCGTGAACGAGGCCGTCCTGCACCAGGTCGTGACCGCCCAGCTCGCCGGCCGCCGAACGGGCACGCACGACACGAAGACGCGTGGCGAGGTCCGCGGCGGCGGCAGGAAGCCATACCGCCAGAAGGGCACCGGCCGCGCTCGCCAGGGCACGCGCACGGCGCCGCACTACCGCGGCGGTGGCGCCGTCTTCGGGCCGCACCCGCGCTCGTACGAGCAGCGCCTGCCGCGCAAGATGAAGCGCGCCGCGCTGCGCGGCGCCCTCACGGCCAAGCTCGGCGACGAGGCGATCCGGATCGTCGACGACTTCAAGCTCGAGACGATCAAGACGCAGGACGTCGCGGGCGTCCTCGCGGCGCTCAAGGCGACAGGCCGGGTGCTCGTCGTCGCGCCCGCCGCGGACGAGAAGCTGCGGCTCTCGGCCCGCAACCTGCCGACGGTCGAAGTGATCCTGGCCGACTCGCTCAACGTGGTCGACGTGCTCAACGCCGACACGCTGGTCATCGAGCAGCCTGCGCTCGCGCGAATGGAAGAGGTCTACCTGTGAGCGCCCTGACCGCGCCCGAGATCATCCTGCGCCCGGTCGTGAGCGAGAAGTCGATCGACCAGTCGACCCATGGCCGGTACACGTTTCGGGTCCACCCGCGCGCGAACAAGATCCAGATCAAGGCCGCCATCGAGGAGCTGTACGCGACCGACAAGGTCACCGTCGTCTCGGTGAACGTGCTGACGACGAAGGCCAAGGAGAAGTCGCGCGGCACGCGCCGCGGCCGGATCCTCGGTGCGACCTCGCCGTGGCGCAAGGCCGTCGTGACCCTCGCCGCCGGCCAGAAGATCCAGTTCTTCGAGGGGGTCTGACGATGCCGCTGCGCAGCTACAAGCCCACCTCGCCCGGCCGTCGCGCGATGACCCGCTCGACGTTCGAGGAGATCACCACGAGCGAACCGTACAAGCCGCTGCTCGAGCCGCAGAAGCGCGCCTCCGGCCGGAACAACCAGGGCCGGCTCACCGTGCGCCATCGGGGCGCCGGCGAGAAGACGCACTACCGCCGGATCGACTTCAAGCGCGACAAGCACGGCGTGCCCGCGCGCATCGCCACGGTCGAGTACGACCCGAACCGGTCCGCGCGGATCGGGCTGCTCCACTACCGCGACGGCGAGAAGCGGTACATGCTCCTCCCCCACGGCCTGCGCGTCGGCGATGTGGTCGTGTCCGGGTCGTCGGCGGAGGCGCGGGTCGGCAATGCCCTCCCGATCGCCAACATCCCGCTCGGCACCACGATCCACAACCTCGAGCTGATCCCGGGCAGGGGCGGCCAGATCGTCCGCTCCGCGGGCGCGGCCGCGCAGCTGCTGGCCAAGGAGGGCGAGTACGCCCAGGTGCGGCTGCCCTCGGGCGAGGTCCGCAAGATCAGCATCCGGTGCATGGCCACGGTCGGGCAGGTCGGCAACCTCGACCACGAGAACCAGAACCTCGGCAAGGCCGGCCGCGCCCGCCACATGGGCCAGCGACCGGAGGTCCGGGGCGTCGTCATGAACCCACGTGACCATCCGCACGGCGGCGGCGAAGGAAAGTCGCCGACGGGCATGCCGCCCAAGACGCCGTGGGGAGCGCCCGCCATGGGCTACCGCACCCGGCGCGCGCGGACCGGTGCGTTGATCGTCCGCTCGCGGCGCCGGAAGTAGCGGGGAGGCGAGGACATGTCCCGATCGATCAAGAAGGGCCCGTTCATCGAGCCCCGCCTCCTCGGCCGCATCGAGGAGATGAACAAGAAGAGCGAGAAGAAGGTCGTCAAGACGTGGTCGCGCGCGTCGGTGATCTTCCCGTCATTCATCGGCCATACGGTCGCGGTCTACAACGGCCGCAAGCACGTGCCTGTGTACGTGACCGAGAACATGGTCGGCCACCGCCTCGGTGAGTTCGCGCCCACCCGCACCTATCGCGGGCACGGCAGGAGCACCGACCGGATCACGACACCCAAGTAGGCACGAGATGCGTGTTTCAGCAACCGCCAAGTACGTCCGCGGATCGACCCGCAAGGCTCGCCTCGTCGCCGAGGCGATCCGTGGCCGCTCCGTGGAAGACGCCGCGGCGCTGCTCAGGTTCATGCCCCAGCACGCCGCCAAGGACGTCGCCGGGGTGCTCAAGAGCGCGGCCGCGAACGCCGAGAACAACCTGAACATGGCCGCGGACGAGCTGCTCGTCCTCGACGCCCGGGCCGACCAGGGCCCGACGATCAAGCGCTGGCGTCCGCGCGCCCAGGGTCGGGCCTTCCCGATCCACAAGGGCGTCACCCACATCACCGTCACCGTTGGCGATCGGGAGGGCTGAGGAAGCATGGGACACAAGGTCCACCCGTACGGGTTCCGACTCGGGGTGACGCGCACGTGGACTGCGAAGTGGTACCACGACAAGGAGTACACGGCGCTCCTGACGGAGGACATCGCGATTCGCCAGCTCGTCGAGAAGCGGCTCGCGAACGCGAGCGTCAGCGGCCTCGAGATCGAGCGCAACTTCGGCCAGGTCACGGTCACGGTGCACACAGCCAAGCCCGGCATCGTGATCGGCAAGGGCGGCCAGAACGTCGAGATCCTGCGCCAGCAGATCGGCGCGCTGACCAAGCGCAAGGTCAAGCTGGAGATCAAGGAGATCCGCCAGCCGGAGCTCGACGCGTACCTCGTCGCGACCAACATCAGCCAGCAGCTGAGCCGCCGCATCGCCTTCAAGAAGGCCATGAAGCAGTCCATCCAGCGGTCGATGAAGGCCGGCGCGAAGGGCGTCAAGATCATGGTTTCGGGCCGCCTCGGCGGCGCCGAGATGAGCCGTCGCGAGTGGGACCGCGAGGGTCGCATCCCGCTGGGCACGCTCCGCGCCGACATCAGCTACGGCCAGGTCCACGCCCACACGACGTACGGCCGCATCGGGGTGAAGGTCTGGATCTACCGCGGCGACGTCACGCCGAGCCGAACCCCCGCACCGGTCCCGGCCGTCGCCGGCCAGGGAGCCTGACCGATGCTGCTGCCGCGGCGGGTCAAGCACCGCAAGGTCATGCGCGGCCGGATGTCCGGCCAGGCCAAGGGCGGCCACTACGTCGCCTTCGGCGACTATGGCCTCGCGACCATCGAGCCGGCCTGGATCACCAGCCGGCAGATCGAGGCCGCCCGGCGAGCGATGACCCGCTCCGTTAAGCGCGGCGGCAAGATCTGGATCCGCATCTTTCCCGACAAGCCGGTGACCAAGAAGCCGGCCGAGACGCGCATGGGCTCCGGCAAGGGGGCACCCGACCATTGGGTCGCGGTCGTCAAGCCCGGCCGGATCCTGTTCGAGATGGCCGGCGTCCCGCATGACGAGGCGACCGAGGCGATGCGCCTGGCGAGCCACAAGCTGCCGGTCGCGACGCGCGTCGTCACCCGCGAGGGCGCGGTCGAGGGAGGCGAGCGATGAGCGACATCGCCAAGGTTCGCGAGATGTCCGACAAGGAGCTTGCCGATGCCCTCCTGCAGGCCAAGCAGGACCTCTGGAGCGCGCGTTTCGCGCTCTCGACGCGGCAGCTGAATGACACCAGCAGCATCCCCCAGACGCGGCGCGAGATCGCCCGCATCCTCACCGTCCAGCGCGAGCGCGAGACGGCTCGCGCCGCGACGGGCACCGGAAAGGGCGCATAGGCGATGGCCATGACCGAGAGCACCGCCACGGTGCAGGGCAAGCGCAAGACCAAGGTCGGGCGCGTGGTGAGCGACAGGATGGACAAGACGATCGTCGTGTCCGTCGAACGGCTCACGCGCCACCGGCTGTACAAGCGCGTCATCCGCCTGACCACCAAGTTCAAGGCCCACGACGAGGCCAACGACGCGCACATCGGCGACACCGTGCGGATCGAGGAATCGAGGCCGCTGTCGGCGACGAAGCGCTGGCGCCTCCTCGAGGTCGTGCAGCGCGCCGGCGATCACGGTGCTGCGGCCGAGCTCGAGCTCATCGCCGAGGAGGCCGCGGTCTCCGAGGCGATCCACGCCGCCGCGCACCCGGGTCGCGTGAAGCACGACGCCGAGGGCAAGGCCGGCGCCGACGCAGCTGACGCCGAGGCGAGCGACGCCGAGGCGAGCAACGCCGAGGCCGGTGACGACGCGGCCAAGGAAGGCGACGCGTGATCCAGGCCCAGACCCGTCTCAAGGTGGCCGACAACACGGGTGCACGAACGATCCAGTGCATCCGCGTGATGGGGCGCTCGACAAAGACCACCGCCGGCATCGGCGACGTCATCGTGGCGAGCGTCAAGCAGGCCATCCCGAACGCGGCCGTCAAGAAGGGCGACGTCGTGCAGGCGGTGATCGTCCGCACGGCGAAGGAGTACGGCCGCCCCGACGGCAGCTACATCCGCTTCGACGAGAACGCGGCCGTCCTGATCAACAACCAGGGCAACCCACGCGGGACGCGCATCTTCGGCCCGGTCGCGCGCGAGCTGCGTGATCGCAACTACATGAAGATCGTGTCGCTCGCGCCGGAGGTGCTGTGATGCCGGCCGGCCGAACGCGGGTTCCCGAGATCCGCAAGGGCGACACCGTGCTCCTGCTCACCGGCAAGGACGCCGGCAAGCAGGGCGTGGTCGAGCGCGTCGTCACCAACTCCGCGGCGCTCAGCCACGTCGCGCCGCTCAGCGGGGGCAAGAGCCAGCGCTCGCGCCGCGGCTTCTGGAAGCCGGCCTCGACGCGGCCGGTGTCGGTCGTGGTCGAGGGTCTCAACATCGCCAAGCGCCACACCAAGCCGCGCCAGACGCAGGGCCGCACCGACCGGACGCCCAAGATCCAACAGGGCGGGATCCTCGACATCGCCAAGCCGATCGATGTATCGAACGTGATGCTCGTCTGCCCGAACTGCAAGGAGCCCACTCGGGTCCGGCACACCATCCTCGAGGACGGCCGCCGCGTGCGCATCTGCAGCCATTGCGAGAAGGCGATGGAGGTGATGGCGTGACCGAGCAACGCTCCCGTCGCGACGCCGCGGCCGTGGAGGAGCCGGTGGTCGCCGCCGACGAGGCGGCGGTCGAGGAGCCGATGGATGCCGAGCCGATGGCCGCGGAGATGCCCGCTCCCGCAGGTGCCGCGGTGGAGGAGCCGATGAGTCCCGAGTCGGCGGCCGCGGAGCCCGCCGCCGAGCCCGCAACAGAGGCGCCAACAGCCGAAGCTGCGACGGCGCCCGCGGCTGAAGCTGCGGAGGCGCCCGCGGCTGAAGCGGCAGAGGTGCCCGCGGCCGAAGCAGAGGCCACCGCGGATGCAGGCGACGGTGAGGTGGTCGACGCCGACGAGCCGATCGCTGCAGCCGTTGCCGAGCCTGTCGCCGAGCCCGCCGCCGACGAGCGCAAGCCGAAGGGTCGCGAGTCGAAGGCCGCCTCCGAGGCGCCGGAGAGGCCGTCAGGACCGCGCGGCTTGAAGCTGCGCTACCAGAGCGACGTCATCCCCGCGCTGATCCGCCAGTTCGAGTACGCCAATCCGAACCAGGTACCGCGGCTCGACAAGATCGTGGTCAACGTCGGGATCGGCGAGGCGCTCACGAACGCGAAGGCGATCGATGCCGCGTCCGGCGACCTGACCATGATCACCGGCCAGAAGCCGATCGTGATGAAGGCACGACGCTCGATCGCCCAGTTCAAGATCCGGACGGGCAACCCGATCGGGCTCAAGGTCACGCTCCGGGGCCAGCGGATGTGGGACTTTCTCGAGCGGCTGATGCTGCTCGCCCTGCCTCGCATCCGTGACTTCCGGGGCACGCCCAGCCGCTCCTTCGACGGCAGGGGCAACTACACACTCGGGCTGCGCGAGCAGGTCGCGTTCCCCGAGATCGACTACGACAAGGTGGACCGTCTCCGCGGGCTGGAGGTCAGCATCGTGACGACGGCGAAGTCCGACGAGGAGTCGAAGCGTCTGCTCGAGCTCCTCGGCATGCCCTTCGCCTCGTAGGGGAGAACATGGCAAAGAAATCGCTCATCGCCAAGGCAAGACGGAAGCCGAAGTTCGGCGTCCGGGGATACCACCGCTGCACCGTCTGTGGCCGGCCGCGCGCGTTCATGCGCCGTTTCGCGCTGTGCCGAATCTGCTTCCGGGAGCGCGCCCTCCAGGGCGAGCTGCCGGGCGTCACCAAGTCGAGCTGGTAGGTCCCGTATGAACATCTCCGATCCGATCGCGGACATGCTGACCCGGGTCCGCAACGCCTCCCGCGCGCGCCACACCGAGGTGGTGGTGCCGGCGTCGCGCACCAAGCGCGAGATCGCCCGCATCCTCAAGGACGAGGGCTTCATCGCCGACGTCGCCGAGGAGCAGGCCGGCCCGGGACGCGTGTTGAAGCTGCAGCTGCGCTATGTCGACGGCAAGGTGCCGGTCGTGTCCGGTCTCAAACGGGTCAGCAAGCCCGGCCTCCGGGTGTACGCCGCCAAGACCGACATTCCGCGCGTCCTCGGCGGGCTCGGCATCGTCATCGTCAGCACGAGCCAGGGGATCATGACCGGCGCGCAGGCCCGCAAGGCCCAGCTCGGCGGCGAAGTCCTGGCGTTCGTCTGGTAGTCCCGATGTCCCGTATCGGTCGCATGCCCATCGCCGTGCCCGCCGGGGTCGATGTCTCGATCGACGGTCGGAACGTCACGGTCAAGGGCCCCAAGGGCAGCCTCTCCCGCAAGCTTCATCCCGAGATGGGCGTCGCCCGCGAGGGTGACCAGATCGTGGTGACCCGCCCGTCCGAGGCGAAGACCCACCGGCAGCTCCACGGCCTGACCCGGACCCTCGTCAACAATATGGTCGTCGGAGTGACGACGGGCTACCGCAAGGCGCTCGAGATCACCGGTGTCGGCTACCGCGCCACGCTCATCGGCCGGAAGCTCCAGCTCAACCTGGGCTACAGCCACCCGATCGAGATCGATCCGCCGGCGGGGATCACCTTCGAGGTCGAGAACCCGACCAGGCTGGCCGTGCTGGGCATCGACAAGGAGCTCGTCGGCCAGATCGCCGCCACCGTTCGGGCCACGCGCAAGCCGGAGCCGTACAAGGGCAAGGGCGTGCGCTACGCGGGCGAGCAGATCCGTCGCAAGGCCGGCAAGGCCGGCAAGATCGGCGCCAAGAAGTAGCCCGCCGAGCGAGATACCGAGGACTCACCGCATGACCGCACTCGTCAGCCGCTCCACCGCCAGGCACAAGCGTCACGCGCGCCTCCGACTGCGCGTGGCCGGCGATGGCGCGCGCCCGCGCCTCGCGGTCTTCCGGAGCCTGAACCACATCTACGCCCAGGTGATCGACGACACGACCGGGCGCACCCTCGCCGCGGCGTCGTCCGTGGAGCCCGACCTTCGGTCGAGCAAGGCCACGAAAGCCACCGAGGCGGCGGTCGTCGGCCGGCTCGTCGCCGAGCGAGCGCGCGCTGCCGGCGTCGGACGCGTCGTGTTCGACCGTGCCGGGTTCCGGTACCACGGTCGCATCAAGTCGCTCGCCGACGCGGCTCGCGAAGCCGGCCTGGATTTCTGAGGAGGCCCCGTGGCACGCATCGATCCCAACAAGCTCACCCTCGAGGAGCGCGTCGTCCAGATCAACCGGGTCGCCAAGGTCGTCAAGGGCGGCCGGCGGTTCAGCTTCAGCGCGATGATCGTGGTGGGCGACGGTGCCGGGCACGTGGGCGTCGGCCTCGGCAAGGCCGGCGAGGTGCCCGAGGCGATCCGCAAGGGCGTCGAGGACGCCAAGAAGAACCTGATCAGGATCCCGATGGTCGGGACGACGATTCCGCACGAGGTCCGGACTGTGTACGCCGCGAGCAACGTCCTCCTCAAGCCGGCCAGCCAGGGCACAGGCGTCATCGCCGGCGGCTCGGTTCGCGCCGTCGTGGAGGCGGCCGGTATCCGCGACATCCTGTCGAAGGTGTACGGCTCGACGAATCCCGTGAACGTCACCCGGGCGACGCTCGAGGGCCTGCGCAGCCTGCGTTCCGCGGCCGAGCTCAGCGCCCGGCGCGGGGTCCCGGTGCGGCTCCGGATCGCCGGCCAGCCGGCGGAGGCCGTCGATGCCCGGTAAGACTGCGCACGCCACCCTGCGCGTGACCCAGATCAAGAGCTCGATCAGCCACATCGCCCGCAACCGGGCGACGCTGCGCGCCCTCGGCCTGCACGGCATCGGCTCGACCGTCAAGGTCCCCGCCAACGACGCCACGCGAGGGATGGTCCGCCAGGTGCGCTTCCTCGTGAAGGTCGAGGAGCCCACGGCCCAGGCTGCGGCCGCGCCGGAGGAGAGCAAGTGAAACTCCATGACCTGAAACCCGCGCCCGGGTCGCGGCGGCCCAAGCGCCGCGTCGGACGAGGCATCGCCGCCGGCCAGGGCAAGACCGCGGGCCGCGGCACGAAGGGCCAGAAGGCGCGCGCCGGCGGCACCATCCCGGCCTGGTTCGAGGGCGGCCAGACCCCGCTCCACCAGCGCATCCCGAAGCTGCGCGGCTTCACCAACCTGTTCAAGATCGAGTTCGAGGTGGTGAACGTCGGCGACATCGCCCGACTCGTCGAGCTCGGTCAGCTCGAGAGCGGCGAGATGCCGGGCGCGAAGCCGTCGAAGAAGGGCGGCGCGGCCCCGATCACCGTCAACCAGGAGATCCTGCGTGCCGCCGGCCTCGTGCGACGCCTCGACCGGCCGATGAAGGTCCTGGGCGGCGGCGAGCTGGCGAGCGCCCTGTTCGTCGTCGCCGATGCGTTCAGCGCCAGCGCACGAGCCAAGATCGAAGGCGCGGGCGGCGCTGTCTCCGTGCTCGAGACCCCGGAGGTGAAGCGACCCCCGCTCCGCGCCGAGGCTGCGCCCGCGACCGAGGCTGCCGCGCCCGAAGGTGAGACGGCGCCTGCGGGCGATACGGCACCCGGCAGCGAGGCGGTCGCGACCGCGGGCGAGGCGGTCGCGAGCGCCGAGGCCCCGGCTGCGTCCACCGACGGCGCTCCGGAAGCAACGACCGAGGCCGTGAGTGAGGAGGCGCCCGCCGAGACGCCGAAGCGAGGAGCCAAGGCCAGGCGAGCCGCGGCGGAGCCGGCCGACGAAGAGGAGCCAGGCGCGCCCAAGGCCCGCGCACCTCGCAAGCCGCGCACCACGAAGCCCGACACGGACGCCTAGCCCGCCGTGTTCGAGTCGCTGCTCAACGCCTTCCGCGCGCCTGACATCCGGCGCCGGATCCTGTTCGTCCTCGGGATCCTGATCGTCTACCGGCTGCTGGCCCAGGTGCCGCTGCCGGGCATCGATCGCGCGGCGCTGGCCGACTTCTTCAAGAACAACGCCGCGTTCGGGATCATCGACCTGTTCGCGGGCGGTGGGTTGTCGCAGCTGTCGATCGTCGGGTTGGCGATGAACCCGTACATCAACGCCTCGATCATCATGCAGCTGATGACGGGCGTGATCCCGTCACTGCAGGCCCTGAGCCGCGAGGGCGAGTACGGTCGCCAGCGGCTGAACCAGTACACGCGCTACCTGACCGTCCCGATGGCCCTCCTGCAGGCGTTCGGCATCCTGTCGGCGCTGAGCGCGAGGGACGTCATCATCGGCGGCTTCGGCCTCGGCAACGCCCAGAGCTGGGTGCAGATGGTCACCCTGGTCGCCGGCGCGATCGTCCTGATGTGGCTCGGCGAGCTGATCACCGGCAACGGCATCAGCTTCATCATCTTCGCGGGCATCGTGAGCCGCGCTCCGGCGGGGGTGCTCGGCGTCCTGAGCCAGCCGTCGCCGCGTGACATCGTCCTGTTCGTGATCCTGGCCATCGTCGCGGTGGCCGTGATCATCTACATCCAGGAGGGCCAGCGGCGGATCCCGATCCAATATGCCAGCCGGGTACGGGGCCGGCGCATGTACCAGGGCGGCCAGACCTTCCTCCCGCTGCGGGTCAACCTCGCGGGCGTGATCCCGATCATCTTCGCGATCAGCATCCTGGCCTTCCCCGGCCAGCTCGCGGCGTATTTCTCGTTCTCCCAGGTCGAGGGCGTGCGCAACGTCGCCAACGCGATCGGCGCGTTCCTGTCGCCGACCTCGATCCAGTACGCGATCATCTACTTCGTCCTCGTCGTCGGGTTCACGTACTTCTACACCGCGTTCACGTTCAAGCCCGACGAGACCGCGGAGCAGCTGCGCAAGAACGGCGGGTTCATCCCGGGCATCCGTCCCGGCCGCCCGACGCAGGAGTACCTCGGCCGGGTCGTGAGCCGGATCACGCTCGCCGGCTCGCTGTTCCTCGGCTCCGTCGCCGTGTTCCCGGTGATCCTCGGCGGGCTCGACCCGTCCCTGCAGGGGCTCGCGATCGGCGGCACCGGCCTGCTGATCGTCGTCTCGGTCGTGGTCGAGACGATGAAGCAGATCGAGGCGCAGCTCATGATGCGGAATTACGAGGGGTTCATCCGATGATGGCGCGGCTCGGGATGAGCTCACCGAGGACCGAGCCAAGCTCCGCGGGCGCTCGGTCCGAGGTCTTCATCCGCTAGCGGCGGGAAGCGATCGCCATGACGGTTGCGGTATTGCTCGGCGCGCCCGGCGCAGGCAAGGGAACGCAGGCGCCGCTGCTGGCGAAGCGGCTCGGCGTGCCGGTGCTCGCCTCCGGCGAGCTCCTTCGGGCTGAGGCCGCGACCGGCAGCGACGTCGGTCGCGAGGTCGACTCGATCATGCGCTCGGGCGAGCTCGTCCCGGATCAGACAGTGGTTCGACTGTTCCTCGATCGCCTCGGCCGCCCGGACGCCGAACGAGGCGCGATCCTCGACGGCTTCCCGCGCACGCGGGCCCAGGCGGCCGCCCTCGACGCGGCGCTTGCGGAGGTCGACGGCCGCGTCGACCGCGCGCTCCTGATCGACGTCCCGACCGAGGACCTCATCTCACGCTTCGCCGACCGCGTGATCTGCCGCGCCGGCGGCCACGTCTACAACCTGCGCACGAACCCGCCGCGGGTGCCGGACGTATGCGACATCGATGGCTCGGAGCTGGTCCGGCGCGCGGACGACGCGGAGGAGACCGTGCGTGCCAGGATGCTGCAGCAGCTCGGGCCGCTCGAAGAGGTCGCCGATCACTACCGGCGGCTCGGCATCCTGACCGCCGTGGATGGGACGCAGTCGATCGACCGGGTGGCGGCAGACCTGGTGGCCGCCCTGAGCAGCCCGGCAGCGGACAGCCCCGCGGCGGCCGCAGGCAGGTGATCACGAGGAAGTCGGTCCGCGAGATCGACAAGATGCGGCGGGCGGGGCGGATCGTGGCGGAGGTGCTGGCGCTCGTCGAATCCGAGCTCAGGCCGGGCGTGACCACGGCGCATCTCGACCGGCTGGCCGAGCGCCACATCCTGGGCGCAGGGGCGATCCCCTCGTTCAAGGGCTACCTCGGCGGTGGCCGCTACGGCAAGGGCCCGCGGGCGTTTCCGGCGAGCACGTGCATCTCGATCGACTCCGAGGTCGTGCATGGCATCCCCGGCGAGCGGACCATTCGCGCCGGCTCGCTCGTGTCCGTCGACGTCGGCGCCATCGTCGAGGGCTGGCACGGCGACGGCGCGCGAACGTTCGTGGTCGGTGACGTCGGCCAGCAGGCGCGTGACCTCGTCGACGCGACGCGGCTGGCGATGATGGCCGGCATCGGCGCGGCACAAGCCGGGGCGCGGGTGGGCGACATCTCGGCCGCGGTCGAGGACGTCGGCAAGGCCCACGGCTTCGGCATCGTCCGCCCGTTCGTGGGCCACGGCATCGGCACCGAGATGCACCAGGAGCCGCAGGTCCCGAACTACCGTACCGGCTCCCGCGGCCCCGAGCTGTTGCCCGGCGTGTGCCTGGCGATCGAGCCGATGTTCACGCTCGGCAGCGGCGACGTCTACGTCGAGGCCGACGGCTGGACCGTGAACACCGCCGATGACGCCCTCGCGGCCCACTTCGAGCACACCATCGCCGTCACGGACGACGGCCCGGAGATCCTCACGACGATCCGATGACGGCGATCGGTCGTTGCCAGGAACCAGGCATTTCTGATATGCTGCACGTTCGTGTGTCGGCCCGTCCGGGCCGGCACTCCGTGTGAGAAAGGGACCCAGCACCGCCCGTGGCGAAGCGAGATGCGATCGAGGTTGAAGGCACGGTCGTGGAGCCGTTGCCCAACACCATGTTTGCGGTCGAGCTCGAGAACGGACACAAAGTGCTGGCGCATATCTCCGGAAAGCTTCGGATGAACTTCATCCGGATCCTGCCCGGCGACCGCGTGCGAGTCGAGCTGTCGCCCTACGACCTGACCCGCGGGCGGATCACGTACCGCCTGAAGTAACCGCTCAAAGAACCCGTCCCCCGAGGACGAGCACAGGAAACGACAACGAGGAAGCGTTGAAAGTCAGAGCCTCGATCAAGGCACGCTGCGACAACTGCAAAGTCATCCGCCGTCACGGGACCGTGATGGTCATCTGCACCAACCCCAAGCACAAGCAGCGGCAGGGGTAGGGCAGACCGATGGCACGCATCGCCGGCATCGACATCCCCCGCGAGAAGCGGGTGGAGGTCGCGCTCACGTACATCTACGGCATCGGCCTGCCGACCGCCCAGAAGATCCTCGTCCAGACGAGCGTCAACGCCGACACCCGCGTCCGCGACCTGACCGAGGACCAGGTGAACCGGCTGCGCGAGCTCATCGATCGGCGATTCAAGGTCGAGGGCGACCTCCGGCGCGAGGTCGCGACCAACATCAAGCGACTGCAGGACATCGGCTCGTACCGCGGCCTGCGCCACCGGCGCAACCTGCCCGTGCGCGGGCAGCGGACCAAGACCAACGCGCGCCAGCGGCGCGGCCCGAAGCGCACGGTCGGCGCTCGGCGCAAGGCCACGAAGTAAGGCGGGGATCGAAGCGACATGGCTGAACGCAAGAAGGCGGTCAAGCAGCGACGCCGTGAGAAGAAGAACGTCCCGGTCGGGCACGCTCGGATCCAGGCCTCGTTCAACAACACGATCATCACGATCACCGATCTCGGCGGCTCGGTCGTGAGCTGGGGCTCGGCCGGCGTGGCCGGGTTCAAGGGCTCGCGCAAGAGCACGCCCTACGCCGCCGCGCTGTCGGCCGAGGTGGCCGCGCGCAAGGCGATGGAGCACGGGATGCGCCAGGTCGAGGTGTTCGTCAAGGGCCCCGGCGCCGGGCGCGAGCAGGCCATCCGCTCGCTGCAGGCCGCCGGGCTGGAAGTCACCGCCATCACCGACGTCACCCCGGTCCCGCACAACGGCTGCCGCCCGCCCAAGCGGCGCAGGGTCTGAGCAGATGGCCCGCTACACCGAGTCCGTCTGCCGCCTGTGCCGTCGAGAGGGCGCCAAGCTCTTCCTCAAGGGCACCCGCTGCTACACCAAGAAGTGCTCGTTCGAGCGCCGCCCGACCCCGCCCGGCCAGCACGGCGTCCGCCGCCGCAAGATGGGCGACTTCGGCATCCAGCTCCGCGAGAAGCAGAAGATGCGCCGCGTGTACGGCGTGCTCGAGCGCCAGTTCCGGAACTACTTCCGGTACGCCGAGGAGCACACCGGCGTTACCGGCGAGGCGCTGCTCCAGTCGCTCGAGACCCGGCTCGACAACGTCGTCTTCCGCCTCGGCTTCGCGAGCTCCCGGGCGCAGGCCCGCCAGCTCGTCACCCATGGCCACTTCGCGGTCAATGGCGTTCCCACGAACGTGGCGTCGTACGCGACGAAGCCCGGCGATCGCGTGGAGGTGCGCGAGAGCCGCCGTGGCCGCGAGGCGTTCAAGGTCATCCGCGAGACGCTGCGCTCGCACACGGCCCCGGACTGGCTGAGCCTCGATGCCGCCAAGCTCGCCGGGTCCGTCTCCAGCTTGCCCCGCCGCGACCAGATGCCGCTCGACCTGTCCGAGCAGCTCGTGGTCGAGTACTACTCGAGGTAGCCCCACTCATGATCGAACAGCTCGAGACCCCGCAGATCGAGTCCGTCGAAGAGGTCGGCACGTACGCCAAGTACGAGGTCGGTCCGCTCCAGGCGGGCTACGGCGTGACCCTCGGCAACGCGCTCCGGCGCGTCCTCCTGTCCTCCCTCGAGGGCGCCGCCGTGACGTCGCTCCAGATCCGCGACGTGTACCAGGAGTTCTCCACGATGCCCGGCGTCAAGGAAGACGTCACCCAGATCGTGCTGAACGTCAAGAAGCTGCGCATGAAGAGCTTCGCGACCCACCCGGTGCAGCTCCGCCTGACCAAGAGTGGTGCGGGCCCGGTGCTCGCCGCGGACGTCATGGAGTCGGCCGATGTCGAGATCGTGAACCGCGACCTCGTGCTGATGACCCTCGACTCGGACGACGTGACGATCGACATGGACATGACCGTCGAGCGTGGCGTCGGCTACCTCGGCGTCGAGCGCACCGAGGCGCTGCCGATCGGCGTGATCGCGGTCGACGCCATCTTCACCCCGGTTCGCAAGGTGAACTACTGGGTCGAGAGCACGCGCGTCGGCCAGGTCACCAACTTCGACAAGCTGACGATCGAGATCGAGACCGACGGCACCATCGGGCCGGAGGAGGCGCTGAGCCGCGCCTCGTCGATCCTGATCGAGCAGTTCCGCCCGTTCGTGACGATCGGGCAGGCCCAGATGGCCGCCGATCGCGGTGTGCCCGGCATCCCGCAGCTGCCGCCGAACATGCTCGACATGCCCATCGAAGAGCTCGACCTCCCGATGCGCGCCTACAACTCGCTCAAGCGCAACAACATCGTCAAGGTCGGGCAGCTCCTCCAGCTCAAGGACGAGGACCTGCTCCGGATGCGCAACTTCGGCAAGAAGTCGCTCGACGAGATGAAGGAGCGGCTCAGGATGCGCGGGTTCATCCTGCCGGAGACCGAGCCGTCGGAGTTCGGCGATGAGGAGACCGAGGGCGAAGCGACATTCGAGGACGAGGAATCCTGAGCGATGACCTCGCACCGCATCGACGGCCGCAAGCTCGGCCGGTCGATGGGCCACCGCCTTGCGCTCTACAAGAACCTGACCGTGTCGGTGCTGCGCTACGAGCGCGTCCGGACGACCGAGGCCAAGGCCAAGGAGGTCCAGGGTCGCATCGAGAAGGCGATCACGCTCGCCAAGCGCGGTGACCTGTCGGCGCGGCGCGCCATCATCTCGCAATTCCCGACCGAGCCGCTCGTCGTGACCAAGCTGTTCGATGAGATCGCTCCCAAATACGCCGATCGCTCCTCCGGCTTCACCCGCATCGTCAAGATCGGGCCGCGGCCGGGCGACGCGGCGGAAATCGTCCAGATCGAACTGGTCTAAGCGATGCCCGAGAGGGCACGACGTGGGCGGACCGCTCGACGGTTCAGGGCCACGGTTGAATACGACGGCACGGAGTTCGCGGGCTTTCAGCTACAGCCGAAGGCCCGCACCATCCAGGGAGAGCTCGAGGCCGCGCTGGCCCGCCTGTCCGGCGGGATCCGCCAGCCGGTCGTCGGTGCGGGACGGACCGACGCCGGGGTGCATGCCACGGGCCAGGTGATCGCGTTCACCTATCCGGGCAGCCTCTCGGTCGAGGCCCTGGGGGCGGCGCTCAACGGGACGCTCCCGCCGGATGTCGCGGTGCGCGACCTCCGTCGGGCGCCCGCCGGGTTCAACCCCCGCTACGCGGCCCGCTACCGGGAGTACCGGTATTCTGTCTGGAACGGCCCGCGGAGCCCGCTCCGGGAGCGCACCGCGCTCTGGGTGCGGCAGGACCTCGACACCAGCGCGATGGCGCGAGCCGCGACGGCCTTCGAGGGCCGGCACGACTTCAGCGCTTTCGGCGGGGCCGATCCACAGCCGGTCCGGACCGTGCACCGGCTCCGGGTCCGGCGCGACGGGTCGCTGGTGACGATCGACGTGCGAGCCGACGCCCTCCTGCGCGGCATGGTGCGACGCATCGTCGCCGCCCTGCTCGCGGTGGGCAAGGGAGAGCTGGACGCCTCGGCCGTTCCGGGGCTGCTCAGCGGCGGAGAGCCGGCACTGGCCGGCGCGGCCGCCCCGGCCCGAGGCCTGTGCCTCCGGCGCGTCGCCCTCGGGCGGCGCCAGATACAGGACGCAACAGGACAGGACGCAGGACACGAGGATTGATGAACGACAAGACGTATACCGCGCGACAGGGCGAGATCGAGCGCAACTGGTTCGTCGTCGATGCGACGGGCGAGACGCTCGGTCGGCTCGCCACGCGGGTCGCCCGTGTCCTCGAGGGCAAGCACAAGCCGACCTGGTCGCCGAACCTCGACGGCGGCGATCACGTGATCGTGCTCAACGCTCGGAAGGTCTCGGTGAGCGCCGCCAAGCTCGAGACGAAGACGTACGTGCGTCACAGCGGCCACCCGCAGGGCCTCAAGGAGGAGTCGCTCGGCAGGCTGCTCGAGCGCCGTCCCGAGGAGGTCATCCGGCGCGCGATCAAGGGTATGCTCCCGCACACTCGCCTCGGCGCCCAACAGCTGCGCAAGCTCAAGATCTACGCCGGCTCGGACCATCCCCATCAGGCCCAGCGGCCTGAGCCGCTCGCCTGACGGAGGACTGCACATGACCACCTCGGCGTTCAACTCGGGCACGGGACGGCGCAAGACGGCCGTCGCCCGCGTCCGGCTGCTGCCCGGTGAGGGCGAGATCGTGATCAATGGCCGTTCCCTCGTCGAGCACTTCGGCGCGGCGATCGATGAGGCCGAGATCCGCCTGCCGTTCCGGGTCACGAACACGGACGGGCGCTACAACGCGATGATCAAGGTCGAGGGTGGCGGGGTCACCGGGCAGGCCGGCGCGGTCCGCCACGGCATCGCCCGAGCGCTGCTCGAGCTCGACCCGGAGGGCCACCGCCTCCAGCTGCGTCAGGCCGGGCTGCTGACCCGCGACCCGCGCATGAATGAACGCAAGAAGTACGGCCTCAAGCGTGCCCGCAAGGCGCCGCAGTACACCAAGCGATAGGGTCCCAGTACCCCCGGCGGTGACCGTTGCGGCGGCCACCGCGCTAGGCTCGCCCCCGTGAGCGGGCCACTCTTCGACCAGTACAAGGCGGCGCTCCGGCGCGGGCACATGTCCGCCCTCGGGGGAGACCTGGACGACGCCCTCGAGGCGTATCGCGAGGCGGCCCGCCTTGTCCCCGAACGGACCCTTCCGCTCGCCAGTCAGGGCACGGTGCTGCATCGGCTCGACCGCTGGCCCGAGGCAGCCGAGGTCTTCGACAGCGCCCTGCGCCTGACCCCGGACGACGAGGCGACGCTGCGCGCACGTGCGACCGCCCGCGAGGAGCGCGGCATGCGCTCCGGGGCGGCGGCCGATCTCGAGCGCTTGGCGTTCGTGCTGGATGTGTCGGGTCGCGCTCCCGAGGCCGCCGAGGCCGCGCGCCGGGCGAACGAGCTCGAACCGACGCCGGCTCGGGCGGCCCTTGCGGAACGGCTGATCGTGCCGGCGACCCCGGGCGTCGACGCGAGCGTCGAGCACGATGCCGCAACCGGCCACAGCGACCCTGGCATCGAGGGCGACGCCGACGCCGGTGGCCCGGAGTGGCCGTCAGCGGACGACGGTCCGGCGACGTCCGCTGCCATCCCGGAAGCCGAATCGGCTGCCGCTGCCGCGGAGTCATCGGCCGCCGTTGAGGCCGGCTCGAACTGGCCGGCGATCGACCTGCCCACACCACCAGCACCGCCGATCGTCGGGCCGCCGCCGGACACCGAGCAGCTCATGGCCGAGGCGGCCGCCCTGTTCGATGCCGGCGACACCGCCGGCGCGGGCGAGCGGATGCTCACCGCCGTCGCCGTGCATCGTGCGGCGGGCCGGCTCGACGCCGCCCTCGACGTGTGCTTCCAGCTGCTCGCCATCGCCCCGGGCGATCCGCACGTCCACCTCGCGATCGCCAACCTCCAGCTCGACCGCGGCTGGACCCCGCTCGCCCGCGAGAAGATCGACCTGCTCCTCCGACTGACATCGCTGACCGGCGACACGCAGGCCGAGGCGGACACCCACGGGCTCGCGTCGGAGCGCCTCCGCGACGAGCCGGTGAGCTCGACGACCCGGCGCTAGAAGGCCCTCGCGAGGTCCGGACCGGCGGTTCGGCCGAACTCCCGCGGTACACTCCTCCGGCGATGCCGCAGCTCATCGGGTCGATCCTGGACCAGGTCACGGCGAGCACGTTCCTGGACATCGGGATCACCGCGCTCCTGATCTATTGGCTGTTCAGCCTCATCCGCGGAACCAGCGCGGTGAGGCTCGTGATCGGCGTCTCGGTGCTGTTCGCGGTCTACTTCGCGGCGCGGATCCTGTCCCTCCGCCTGCTCACCCAGATCCTCGAGACAGGAGCCGTTGTCGGCCTATTCGCACTCGTCGTCGTGTTCCAGCCGGAGCTCCGGCGCGCCCTCGACCGCATCGGGCGGGTCGGCTCCCTCGGCTGGCTCATGTCGGCCGAGAACCGCACGGCCGAGCTGGTCGCGACCGAGGTCGCCCGCGCCGCGGCGGTGCTGTCAGCTGAAGGCCACGGCGCTCTGCTCGTGATCGAGCGCGAGACCGGCCTCGAGCAGATCGCGGAGACGGGCGTGATGATCCATGGCGACCTTTCGGCCGACCTGTTGCGCACGATCTTCTCGCCGAAGTCGCCGCTCCACGACGGCGCTGTGCTCATCCGGGGCGAGAAGGTCCTCGCCGCGGGCGCACTCCTGCCACTCGGTGAGACGACGATCCACTCCGAGCGCTTCGGCACGCGCCACCGCGCCGCGCTCGGCACGACCGAGCAGACCGACGCGATCGTCGTCGTCGTATCCGAGGAGAACGGCCAGGTCAGCCTCGTGCAGCGGGCCCGAATCGTGCGCAACCTCAACGAGTCCCAGCTCGCGCGCTCATTGCGCCAGCTGCTCGAGCCGAGCCCGGAGCGGACCCGGCTGCGCCTGCCCGCGGCCGTCCCGGGGTCGCGCGCGCCGCGGCTCGCCGACATCGGTCGCGCGGTGCGTGCCGGCCGGCGCGACCAGGCCCCCGCCGAGCCGATCCCGCCGGACGAGCCGTTCCTGCCCGAGCCCCTCGACGCGACGGCGACCCAGGGAGCTGACGCGTCGGCGTCGCAGGGCGAGGACGGCCAACCTGACGTCGCCTCGGACGCGACCCCGGTCCGCGACCTGGGTGCGACGAACGGCGTGCCCGGCGACGAGCAAACGGTGGAGCTGCAGCAGGCGGGTCGCGAGCCGGCGGGGACGCGCGGCCGGGTGCGATGACCCGGGCGCTCCGGCTCATCACCCACAACTGGCCGCTCAAGCTCGGGGCCATCGCCCTCGCGACGCTGCTCTACGGCGGCCTCGTCCTCTCCCAGACGGCCGACAGCTTCCCCGGCAGCGTCCAGATCGGGATCGTCAACCAGCCATCCGACGTGATCGTCCTGTCCAACCTCGGCTCCGTGAACCGGATCCGCTACGTCGCTCCGCCGGACCTCGGCCTGCGAATCGACAGCGACAGCTTCCGCGCCACGGTCGATCTCGCCAACGTCACGCCGACAGGCGCGCCGGTCACCCTCAATGTCACGGTGGAGGCGGTCGACAGCCGGGTGCAGGTTCTCGACTTCGAGCCCAAGAAGATCACCGTCACGGTCGATCGGGTCGGCACCAAGATCGTTCCGGTGCGGGTTGCGCTCGGCCCGATCCCCTCGGGCCTCGACGTCGGCGACCCGGTCGTCGACACCGAGAGCGCGACCGTCAGCGGCCCCCAGTCGATCGTCGCCAAGGTCACCGAGGCGCAGGCGCCGATCACCATCGATGCCTCGGGCGTCGACATCGACCAGCTGGTCAGTCTCGTCGCCATCGATGACACGGGCACCGAGCTCGGCGTCGATTCGCGCATCGAGATCGATCCAGCACGGGTCCGCGTGCAGCTGCAGGTCTTCACGGACCGCCGGTCGAAGGCCCTGCCGGTGACACCGAACGTCATCGGCACCCCCGCGGCGGGCTTCGAGGTCGCCGCGATCGAGGTCGATCCACCGGTCGTCTCGGTGCAGGGGGACGCCAACGACCTGGCCTCCCTCGACCGGGCCGACACGCTGCCGGTCTCGATCTCGGGCGCCTCGTCGGAGGTCAGCCAGGATGTCGGCTTCGCGCTCCCGGATGGCGTCCAGGCGTTGAACCCGACCACCGTGCACGTCACCGTTCGCCTGCGTCCGGTCACCGCCACCCGGACCTTCGAGGCCGGCCTCGTCGTCGTCGGAGCGCGGCCCGACCTGGCCTATGCGCTCTCCACCGACCGCATCCTCGTGACCATCGGCGGCTCGATCGCCGAGCTCGATCGGCTGTCGGGCACGAACATCGTGCTGAACGTCGACGTCACCGGCCTCGGGATCGGCACGCGCAGCGTCAAGGCCACCGCGAATCTCACCACCGGCCTCACGCTCGTCGCGGCGAGCCCCAATCCGATCCAGGTGACCGTCTCCAGTCCGGCGTCATCGCCGGCGCCGTCGTAAGGCTCGACATCGAGCCTCCGGTCAACGAACACAGCAGCACGCGAGGGGATTGATCAGCTTTGCCACGCCTGTTCGGCACCGACGGCATCCGCGGCGTCGCCAACGTCGACCTGAAGCCATCGACCGCGTTCGCGCTGGGCCGCGCCACCGCCCACCGGCTGGTTGGACCCGGCGGCTCGATCGTGGTCGGCCAGGACACGCGCCGCTCCGGTGACATGTTCGTCGCCGCGATCGCGGCCGGCGCGACGAGCCTCGGCGTCGGCGTGCACGTCGTGGGCGTGGTGCCCACGCCCGCCCTCGCGTTCCTGACGGCCGACGGCGACTTCGCCGCCGGGGTCATGGTCTCGGCGTCGCACAACCCGGCCGAGGACAACGGCCTGAAGGTGCTCGATTCCGAGGGCCTGAAGCTCGACGACGCGGTCGAGGACGAGCTGGAGCAGCTGATCTGGCGCTCGGAGGAGCTCGCCGGCGCGCCGCCGGAGCGGCTGGGCACGATGGTCGACGCGCGGGATCGGATCGAGCGCTACCTCGCCCACCGCGAAGGCCTCGCTCGCACGATCGATGGGTCAGGCCTGCGCATCGTCCTCGACTGCGCGAACGGTTCCGCGTCGTGGGTGGGCGGCCGGATCATCGCCGCCACCGGGGCCCGGGTCGAGGTGATCAACGACCACCCGGACGGGCTGAACATCAACCTGCACTGCGGCGCGACGGACCCGTCCGGCCTTGCCGCGCGCGTGGCCGAGACCGGCGCCGATCTCGGGTTCGCGCTCGACGGGGACGCGGACCGGCTCGTGGCGGTCGACGGCTCCGGCCAGGTCGTCGACGGCGACCGGATCCTCGGCGTGCTCGCGCTGGAGCGGCTGGGCCGGGACGGCGCCTCGGCCGGCGACCCCGCGGTGGGGACGCTGGTCGTCTCGGTGCTGTCGAACGGCGGGCTGCAGCAGGCAGTCGAGGCGGCCGGCGGGACCGTGGTCCGGACCCCGGTCGGCGACAAGTACATCCTCGAGGGCATGCAGGTCGAGGGGGCGGGCCTCGGCGGCGAGAAGAGCGGCCACGTGATCGTGCGCGAGCACACGACCTCGGGCGATGGGCTGGTCACGGCCCTGGAGGTCCTCCGGGTCACGACAGCCGCTCGACGCCCGCTTGCCGAGCTGGCCGAGCAGATCCCGCTGCTGCCCCAGGAGCAGCGCGCAGTCATCGTCCGCCACAAGGAGCAGTGGGAGGGCGACCCGGCGCTGCAACGGGCCATCGCCGACGCCGAAGCGCGCCTGGGAAGCGGCGGGCGCGTGCTCGTCCGGCCGTCCGGCACGGAGCCCGCGCTCCGGGTCATGGTCGAGGGCAGCGACCGCGAGCTCGTCCGCGAGCTGGCTGACGGTCTGTCGGCGCTCGCGGAGCAGCGCTTACACTGACGCCTCTATGTGCGGCATCGTCGGCTATACGGGTCCCCGTGAGGCCGGACCGATCCTCATGGAGGGGCTGCGGCGGCTCGAGTACCGGGGCTATGACTCAGCCGGAATCGCGCTGGTCGACGACCAGGGCGACCTCTTCGTCGAGAAGCGCGCGGGCAAGCTGAGCAACCTGCGAACCGCGATCGCCGAGCGCACGCCACATGCGGCCGTGGGCCTGGCGCACACCCGCTGGGCGACACATGGCCGCCCGAACGACGTCAATGCCCACCCCCAGGTCGATTGCACCGGCCGGATCACGGTGATCCATAACGGGATCATCGAGAACTTCCAGGAGCTGCGTGACGGGCTCGAGGCGCGCGGCCACAAGCTGGCGTCCGAGACGGACACGGAGGCCATCGCCCACCTGATCGAGGAGGCGTACGCGGGCGACATCGCCGACGCGACGCGCTCCGCGCTGCGCGGGCTCGAGGGTGCGTATGCGCTCGCGGTCATGTACCGCGACGAGCGCGATCGACTCGTCGGGGCGCGCAAGGACGTGCCGCTCGTCGTCGGGCTCGGCGAGGGCGAGTCGTTCCTCGCCTCCGACGTCGCCGCGATCCTGCCCCACACGCGCCAGGTCATCTTCCTCGAGGAGGGCGACGTCGCCGACCTGCGGCCCGACAGGGTCGTGGTAACCGACGTCGAGGGCCGGCCGATGGAGCGCGTCGCCGAGACGATCGAGTGGACGGCCGAGGCCGCCGAGAAGGGCGGCTATGAGCACTTCATGCTCAAGGAGATCCACGAGCAGCCCGACGCGCTGCGGCAGTCGCTGACGGGCCGGATCTCGCGCGCCGGCCGGATCCAGGCACCCGAGCTCGAGCCGGTCGCCGACGCCATCCGGGAGGTGACACGGGTCGAGCTGGTCGCGTGCGGCACCGCCTCGTACGCGGCGATGGTCGGCGCGAACGCGATCCAGCACCTGACCGACCTGCCCGCCCGGGTCACGGTGGGCTCGGAGTTCCGCTACGACCCGCCGCCGCTCGACGAGAAGACGCTGGTCATCGCCGTGACCCAGTCGGGCGAGACGGCGGACACGATCGCCCCGACGCGACTCGCGCGGGAGCGTGGCTGCCCGATCGTCGCCGTCACGAACACGCTCGGCTCGGCGATCACGCGCGAGGCCGACGCCGTGCTCTATCTCCAGGCAGGCCCGGAGGTGGCGGTCGCCGCGAGCAAGACGTTCGTGACCCAGGTCACGACGCTGATCGTGCTCGCCGCCGGCATCGCGCGACTGCGTGGTTCCTTGACGAGCGACGCCGAGGACGCCCTCGTCGCGGGCCTGCGCGGCCTGCCCGAAGGCGCCGCCCGGGCGCTCGAGCTGAACAGCCCGAGTGCGAAGGCTCTCGCCCGGCGCTACGTCAACTCGCGCGGGTTCATGTTCGTCGGCCGGGGCGCGAGCTACCCGACCGCGCTCGAGGGCGCGCTCAAGCTCAAGGAGATCAGCTACGTCCACGCCGAGGGCTACCCGGCGGGCGAGCTCAAGCACGGCCCGATCTCGCTGCTGGACGCCGAGTGCCCGCTGGTCGCGGTCGCGACGCGCTCGTCGACGTACGAGAAGCTCGTTTCGAACGTCATGGAGGGCCGGGCCCGCGACGCGAAAGTCATCGCCGTCGCGACCGAGGGCGACAAGCAGATCGGGCGCATCGCCGACGACGTGTGCTGGGTACCCGACACCCATGAGCTGTTGAGCTCGGTGCTGGCGATCATCCCGCTGCAGCTCTTCGCGTACCACGTCGCGCTCGCCCGGGGCACGGACGTCGACCAGCCGCGCAACCTCGCGAAGTCCGTCACGGTCGAGTAGGGCGGCGCCATGGCCGAGCCCGCGGGCACCCCGGGAGTCGAGCCACCGCCCGGCACGACCGAGCTGGGCGTCGACATCATCAAGGTCGAGCGGATCCGGAGCACGCTGACGAGATTCGGGCGGCGCTTCGCGCGCCGGGTGCTGACCGCGGCCGAGGACCGCTATGTCCGCGATCGACCGGAGACACTCGCCGGCCGCTGGGCGGCCAAGGAGGCCGTGAGCAAGGTGCTCGGCCTGGGCGTGCGCGGCATCGGCTGGACGGAGATCGAGATCGAACGCCTGCCGACCGGCGCTCCGTCCGTGCGCCTCCACGGCCGCGCCGCGCGGCGCGCGGAGCAGCTGGGCATGGAGCGGATCGCGGTCTCGATCAGCCATGAGTCGGAGTACGCCGTCGCGATCGCGTTCGGCATCCGGACGACGGGCGGGCGATTCCTCTTCCCACCCGACATCGAGGAGCGCCTCGACGATCGCGAGCGCCGGATCCTCGCCCGGATGGAGCGCCTGCGAACGATGGCGACCGCGGGGGAGCCCGATGCCTGAACGGCGCCCGCTCGGCTTCGGCCGGCACGAGGAGGCCGCTGCTGCCGGCGCAACCGCGCCGCCGGCGGTCCCGACGATGGACGACCGTGCGGCCGCCGCGCTCCTGCCGGAGCGACCCGCCCGCGGGCACAAGGGCACGTTCGGCAAGGTCCTCGCGATCGCCGGCTCGCTCGACTACGCCGGTGCGGCATTGCTCGTCTGCCGCGCCGCCGCGCGCGCCGGCGCGGGCCTCGTCACCCTCGCCGTCCCCGAGTCGCTCCAGCCCCTCTTCGCCGCCAAGGTCGTCGAGGCGACGACGATGGCGCTCCCCGAGGACGACGTCGAGGAGGTGGACCCCGAGCCGTCGATCGCGCGGATCCTCGACCACGAGCACGACGCGATCGTGCTCGGACCGGGGCTGCGGCCCGGCCTCGCCACCACCGAGCTGGTCCGAATGCTCCTCGCCGCGCCCGGCGACGACCCCGAGCCTGCGCCGATGGTGCTCGACGCCGAGGCGCTCCGGTCGATGGCCACGCTCGGCGAGTGGTGGACAGGCACGCTCCGGCCGTGCGTGCTGACGCCGCACGCCGGCGAGTTCGAGCGGCTGCGATCGGGCGCAGGCGTCGAGGCGGGCAGCGACGGTGACGTCTCGGGTGACGATGACGCTCGCCGGGCAGCGGCGACCGCGGCGGCGCAGGCCTGGGGCCAGGTCGTGGTGCTCAAGGGGGCGAAGACCGTGATCGCCGAGCCCGACGGCACGGTCACCGTCGCCCCGTTCGAGAACCCGGGCCTGGCCACCGGCGGGACCGGCGACGTGCTCTCGGGCGTGATCGGCGGGCTCCTCGCGCAGGGCCTCAAGCCGGGCCCCGCCGCGCGGCTCGGCGTGTTCCTGCATGGCACGGCGGGTGACCTCGTCCGGGAGCGGTTGGGCGACGCCGGGTTGCTCGCCTCCGACCTGCCCGACGCGGTGCCGCTCGTGCGCAAGCGCCTCGCGGCGATCGCCGAGCGCGGCAAGCCGGGCAAGCGCGTCGGGTTCGCCGTCCGCGACGGTGACGGGGCGTCGGCCTGAGCGACCAGCGCCCGGCCAGGCAACGAATCGAGGACCGCCTCGCGGCGGCGGGCCTGCCACCCCTCCCGCGGACTGCCTGGGCCGAGGTCGACCTCGACCTCCTCGCCGGCAACCTTGGCGTGCTGCGCGAGCTCGCGGGCGACGGGACGCCGCTGTTCCCGGTCGTAAAGGCCGACGCGTACGGCCACGGCGCGATCCCGATCGCCCGCTCGCTCGAGGCGGCGGGCGCCGACGGGTTCTGCGTTGCGGCCCTCGACGAGGGGGTCGTGCTGCGCGGGGCGGGGATCACGCGCCCGATCCTCGTCCTGTACCCGATCCCGCCGGCCCTCGCCGGGACGGCGCGGGACTCCGGCCTCGGGGTGACGGCCGGCGACGCGGCGATGCTTGCGGGGCTCCTGGCCGCCCTCGATGGCGCTGCGAGCCCCGATCAGCTGGCCGTGCATCTCGAGGTGGAGACGGGGCTCGGGCGTGGCGGCTTTGCCGGGGAGGCGCTCACCGACGCTGCGGGGCAGATCGAGCGGGCGCCGGCCGCGCGACTCGCGAGCCTGTGGACGCACCTCCAGGCGCCCGAGGACGGGCCTCGAACCGCCAGGCAGCTGGGGCGTTTCGAAGCGGCCGCCGACGCGGTTGGGGCAGCCGGCGTCGGGCTCCCGCCGCGGCACGTCGCTGCCAGCGCCGGGCTGCTCCTCGACGGCGTTGCGAGCCTCGACGGCGCGCGCCCGGGCCTGTCGGTCTACGGGCTGCTGCCCGATGAGCTGCTCGGCGCAGGACCGGTACGCGCGAAGCCGGCCGGGACGCGGCTGCGCCCGATCCTGTCCCTGCACGCGCGGCCGGTTCGCGTCGCCGAGCTGCCCGAGGAGTGGGGAGTCGGCTACGGGCCCACGTTCACGACGAGCCGGCCGAGCCGGATCGCGACGCTGCCCCTCGGCTACGGCGACGGCTGGCCACGCTCCCTCTCGAATCGCGCCGAGGCCCTCGTCCGCGGGACCCGCGTTCTCCTCGTCGGCAACGTGGCCATGGACGCGGTGATGGCCGACGTCACGGACGTGCCGGGCGCGCCGGTCACGACGGACGACGAGTTCGTGCTGATCGGCGAGCAGGCGGGGCAGCGGATCACGGTCGCCGAGCTCGCGGCAGCCCGCGGGACGAACTCGTGGGAGGTCGTGACGAACCTCGCCGTCCGCCTGCCTCGGGTGTACCATGCGGCGTCCGTCCCGCGGGAGACGCGAACCCTCATCGGCGATGAAGCCGGCGGCAGGAGGTCGATGCGACCGTGAGCGAGGCGACCCCGCCCGAGCCCCAGGGTCTCGGCGACGAGCAGCGCGACGAGCTGGTCGAGGAGGTCGCGCGCGAGATCCAGCTGCGCGGCCTGACCACCTCGGCGGTGCATTTCCTGCAGGCGTCGCGCCCATACCGCCCCCTCGGCGCGAACGCCATGCTGTTCTTCGATCCGGTGCTCCATGGGCTGTTCGGCGGCGAGCTGCCCAGCGCCTCGGCGCTTCTCGCCGACGAGGACGGCATCGAGCAGCTCATCGAGCGTCTCGAGGACCTGTCCGAGGAGACGGGCTGGGACGCCTAGCTGAATCTGGCCCGTCGGCCAGACGCCGGCGGCAGGCGAAGGCGCTGCCGAGCACGCGAGCGAGCGCACTCCGGCGTGCGTGAACGAGCGCGCGGAGGCGGCAACGCACGCATGGCGCCGGCGGATGGCCGACGGCCGAGCCGGTAGCATTGGGCCGGTGACGACCGTCCCTCGAGCCCTGCTCGCGATCGACGCCGGGTCCGCCACCACCTCGGTAGCGCTCCTCGGCAAGCCCTGGAAGCGCTGGCGGCTGCTCGGATCACTCGCGGCGCCCGCCGGTGCGCCGGTCGACGCGCTCGCGGCGACGCTCGCTGCCCGGCTCCTGTCAACCGATCCCCGGATGGCGGTCGAGCTGTCGGTCGCGGCGGAGAGCGTCGCCGACCTGCCGAGGCTCGAAACCATCAGCGGGCCGGCGCCGACACTCGCGGTCCTCGGCGCCTCGCGCCGCGCGGTCGGGCTGCTGGAGAGCGTCGCGGCGCGCACGCCGTGGCGGATCCGCACAGCATCGCCGGAGAGCCACGACCCGCGCGAGATGACCGAGCTCGCGCTGCGGCCCGAGGTCTCGGCGATCCTCGTTGGCGCTGGGGACCCGCCGGGACCGGACGAGCGCGGCTGGCTCGACGACCTCGCCGGCCTCGTGGGGGCGGCCACGCGCCGCCGGCCCGAGCTCCGCGTCGTCCTCGCCGGCCCGGTGGCGGCACGCGCCGCCTGGGCGGAAGGCGCCGGACGGCCGTTCGACGGCAGCCAGGAGCGGATCGTCGAGGGGCCGCCGCTGGGCATGCGCAGCGGGCCGGACGAGCCGCTGCGCGAGATCCTCGAAGGCCTGCTGCCGAACGCGCGAGGTACCCGGCACACCGCCGTGCGCGCGCTGCTCTCGCTCGCCGACGCGCTGGACCGGACCGTCGAGCTGATCGACATCGGGCTCGACGGCGGGTTGCGCGCCGTGGCCTCTCCCGGAGTCGCCGACCAGGGACCGGCGGCCGTCGCGGTGCGCACGGCGCAGGCGGCGCTCGTTCCCGGCGACGTCGACGATGCCGGCGTCGATTCCGTGCTCGCCTGGACCACCGGCAGCCTCGACCGGCATCGGATGGGCGACCGGCTCATGGACCTGCGCCTCCAGCCGTGGGCGGACGTCTCGGGCGAGGGTGCCCGGCTCCGCCTCGCCGCGACTCGAGCGGCGCTGGCACGCCTCGCCGCCCAGACGCCGGACATCGGCGCCATGCCCAGCCCGGACGTGACGATCGTCGCCGGGGGCGCGTTCGCGGTGGCGCCAGCCCGAGCCGTTGCGCTCGCGCTCGCCGACACGATCCGTCGGCCGGGCGTCACGCAGCTCGCCACCGACCACGCCCGCCTGCTCGGGCCGATCGGGACGATCGACGACCCTGACGAGCGGCGCGACCTCGTGGCGGATCTCGCCGACGACCTGCTCGCGCCGATCGGCAGCCTCGTGGTCGTTGCGAACGTCCCATCGGGCCGCCGGACCGCGACGCGCGTCGGCCGGTTGACGCTCGACGGCGACCGCAACGGCCGGCATGACCTCGTCGCCGGCGAGGTCGCGTTCGTCGACCTGCCGCCGGGCGACCGGGCGTTCGCGACGCTGGAGTTCCGCGACACCGTGCAGGTCGGGCACCGGGCGCGACGGGTGGCCGTGCCGGTGTCCGGCGGCGTTGCGGGCCTCACCGTCGACCTGCGTGACGTGCCGCTGCGTCTGCCCGAGCGTCGCGACCGCCGGCGGGCGGCGCTGGCCGCCTGGGGCGAGCTCGCCTGGCCGGGCGACGAGCGATGACCGCCATGGGATCGCCGATGAACCCCGGGGCAGGCGCCTGATGGTGTCCCGAACGGACGCTCCCAGCCGCGTACGGGTGGCGGACGCGCCCGGCCTGGAGCTCGTGTCGCGCCGGCGGCTGCTGCTCTCGCCGATCGATGCGTTCTTCCGCCTTCACCCGGGCGACCGGTCGCTGGTGAAGGAGGGCGAGGCGGTCGGCCGCGGCCAGCCGATCCTCGAGCACTACCGCGAGCCGCGCACGGTCGTCGTCCCGGGCCAGAACGGCGAGGGCAACCAGCCCGCGCCCGGCGACCGCTGGACCGCGCCGGGTGGCCGCGCCGCCCGCGAGGCGCATGGCGCCACCGACGGCGAGCTGCTGTTCCGAAGCGGCGGGCGCTGGCGCGTCGCGAGCGGGGAACGCGCGGAGCCGCTCGAGTCGCCGGTGGCGGGCGTCGTCCACGAGGTCCGCGCGGGCGCCGGCGTGACGATCCGGTCCACCGCGAACGCCATCGTCGGCCGCTCGGCCCTCGCCGGTCCGTCGTGGGGCAAGCTCCAGGTCGCGACGGGCCCGGACGGTGAGCTGCGCGCGCAGCACGTCGACGTCGGCATGGCCGGCTCGATCATCGTCGCCGGTGCCCGGATGGACGCCGAGGCGCTCACGCGGGCTCGGGCGGTCGGCATCCGGGGCATCGTCGTCGCCGCCCTCGGGATCAAGGAGCAGCGTGACTTCCTCGCCTCCGAGCGCCGCGGCCGCGCGGCGGTGCACGGCCTCCCGCCCTTCGGCATCCTCGTTCTGGACGGCGCGTCGCGTCGACCGATCGCGTCGCCGCTCATGACGCTGTTCGAAGCGGTCGAGGGCGGCGTGGTCGCGATCGTCGGCGACCCGCCGGCCCTCGTCATCGACGATCCGAGCGTCCTCCTGCCATCGCCAGCGGGGGACCTCGTGCGGGTCAGGTCAGGGCCGCTGGCCGGCGCCGAGGGGACGTGGGCGGGCCTCGCCGGTCCCCGTCGCTTCCCAGCCGGCGTCACGCTCGAGGCGGCGTTCGTTCGCTTCGGCGGACGGCCGCCGGTCGCCATCCCGATCGGCGATCTCGAACGCTTTGCCTGACGGGCGGGTGACGACCGCCGCTGACCCGTCGATGGAGCTGCTGAGCCCGAGCCCCGAGGCGACGCGGACGTTCGCCTCGCGCCTCGCGACGGTCGCCGAGCCCGGCGACGTGGTCTGTCTGTGGGGCGAGCTGGGGGCCGGCAAGACGGTGTTCGCGAAGGGCTTCGGCGCCGGTCTCGGGGTCGAGGCCACGATCAACTCGCCAAGCTTCGTGTTGATGGGCGAGTACGCCGGTCGGTTGCCGATGTTCCACATCGACCTGTACCGCTTGTCGTCGGCGCGAGAGGTCGTCGACGCCGGGCTGCTGGACGATCGGCACGCCGCCGGCGTTGTGCTGATCGAGTGGCCGGACCGGCTCGGGGATGCCCTCCCGCTCGATCGACTCGACGTCCACATCGATGGCGGCGCGGACGAGCCACGAACCCTTCGGCTCACCGCCCACGGCCGGATGGCGGACCGCTACCTCCCCGCAGCCGAGGCGGCCGGAGCCCGTCGATGAGCGAGCACGACTGGCTGCTCGCTCTCGATACGGCCACGAGCACGATCGTCGTCGCGGTGGGCGCGGCCGACGGTGAGATCCTCCAGGCGGACGCGTTCGAGGGCCGCTACCGCCACTCGCAGGAGCTGCTGCCCGCGGTCGTACGGCTGCTGGAACGTGCCGGGCTGCGCCTGCCCGAGCTCGGAGGCGTGATCGTCGGCACCGGGCCGGGCGCGTTCACCGGCCTGCGCGTCGGGCTCGCGACGGCGAAGACGCTCGCGCACGAGCTGCGCCGTCCGGTGGTCGGCGTTGCGACCTCCGAGGCGCTCCTCGCGGGAGTCGAGGGGGCCACGCGGCTGTGGCTGCCATCAGGCCCGCGCGGTCGCCTCCGGATCGATGCCGGCGAGGCGCCGCAGCTCGTCCCCGACGACTTCGCCGGCGCAACCGGGGCGGTCGAGAGCAGCGAGATCGCCGTCGACCTCGACGGTCGAGCGCCGGCGGAGGCGCTCAGACGAGGCCGCGACGCGGTCGCTGCGCTGCCCGCGAGCCTGCTCCGGCTCGGCGCGGCGCGGCTCGCGGCAGGTGATACGGACGACCCGGAGCAGCTCGTGCCCGCATACGCGGTCGCGCCCCGAGGCGCGCCGCCGGCGCCGCCGGACGAGGGAGTGGCATGGTCGCGCGACCCCCGGTAGCCGTGCGCGTCGAGGCCATGACCGTGGCCGACCTGCCGGCGGTCCACGCCATCGAGCGGGCGAGCTTCTCGGTTCCCTGGCCGGACGACGCCTACCGCAACGAGCTGCTCACGAACCGGCTGGCGAGCTACGTCGTGGCCCGCGCGGGCGACGAGATCGTCGGCTTCGGTGGGCTGTGGGTCATGGTCGACGAGGCGCACATCACCACGTTCGCCGTCGAGCCACGCTGGCGCCGACGCGGCGTTGGGGAGTGGATCCTCCTCGCGCTGCTCGACCGCGCCGTGGAGCGGCGCGCGCGGGAGGCGACGCTCGAGGTCCGGCTGTCGAACGTGCCCGCGCGCCGGCTGTACGAGAAATACGGCTTCCGACCGGTCGGCATCCGGCCGCGGTACTACTCCGACAACGGCGAGGACGCCCTGATCATGACCACCGACGCGCTCGCGTCCCAGGCGATGCGCGAGCGCCTGACGAGCCTGCGCGCCGCCCTCGAGACCCGACCGATCGATCCCGACGCCGTGCCCGACGATCCGCCAGCGGACCTGTACCGGGGATGACCGCGAGCTCCGGGCCGCTCGTGCTCGCCGTCGAGTCATCGTGCGACGAGACCGGCATCGCCCTGGTCGAGGACGGGAGTCGCATCCGCTCGAACGTCGTCGCCAGCCAGGTCGCGCTCCACGCGCCGGCCGGTGGCATCGTGCCTGAGGTCGCGGCTCGGGCACACCTGCGCTGGATCCTGCCTGTCCTCGACGAGGCGTGGCGCGACGCGGGCGCGAGCTGGGACGACATCGGTGCGGTGGCGGTCACGCGCGGCCCCGGCCTCGCCGGATCGCTGCTCGTCGGCATCAACGTGGCCAAGACGCTCGCCTGGGTGCACGACAAGCCGCTCGTCGGCGTGAACCACCTCGAGGGCCACGTGTACGCCGCCTGGTTGCTCGATCCCGGGCAGGAGGCCGGCGAGGCGCCGGCCTTCCCGCTGGTCGCGCTGATGGTCTGAGGCGGGCACACCTTCCTGGTCGAGATGAGCGACCACCTCACCTAGCGGCTGCTCGGCCAGACCGTCGATGACGCGGCCGGCGAGGCGTTCGACAAGGTGGGCCGGCTGCTCGGCCTCGACTACCCCGGCGGCCCGGCGATCCAGCGTGCGGCGCAGGCGGCAAGCTGGCACGGCGCCGCGTTCCCGCGCGCGTGGCTCGGCGACTCCTACGACTTTTCCTTTTCGGGCCTGAAGACGGCGGCGCGACGGACCATCGATGCGGCGCGCGCCGACGCCGGCCTGCGCGAGCCGGAGGAGCCGCTGCCGCACGCGGTCGTCGCCGAGCTCGCCTGGGGCTTCCAGGACGCGGTCGTCGATGTCCTCGTGGCCAAGACGATGCGCGCCGCGCGCGCTGTCGGAGCCCGCTCGATCGTGCTCGGCGGCGGAGTCGCGGCGAATGCGGCGCTCAGGAGCCGCCTGGCCGGTGAAGCCGAGGCCCTCGGCGTGCCGCTCATCGTGCCGCGCCCGGCACTGTGCACGGACAACGGGGCGATGATCGGCGCCGCGGGGGCGCGTCGGTTCGCGGCTGGCGAACGAGCCGGCCTCGACCTCGAGGCCACGCCATCGCTGCCGCTGGCGCGATGACCGCGAGCACGCCCCGCCTCGACCCGCTCGAAGTCCGGCGCACCCTGCGCCGCGAAGGGCTGCGCGCGAGCCACGCCAGATCGCAGAACTTCCTCGCCGACCCGGACGTGCTGCAGGCGATCCTCGACCTCGCCGAGGCCGGGCCAGGCACGCGCGTCCTCGAGATCGGGCCGGGCCTGGGCATCCTGACCGGCGGCCTCCTCCAGGCGGGAGCGAGCGTCACCGCCGTCGAGCTCGACGCCGGGCTTGCGGCGTACCTGCGGGCGCACTTTGCCGCGTCGATCGACGCCGCGCAGCTCACGCTCCTCGAAGGCAACGCCCTCGACCTCGAGCTGCCCACGCTCGTGCCCAACCCGTACCGTGTCGTCGCGAACCTGCCCTACCACATCACCAGCCCGATCCTCCACCGCCTCCTCGGCGGCGCCCCGCCGCCCCAACGGCTCGTGCTGATGCTCCAGGCCGAGGTCGCCGAGCGCATCGCGGCGCCGCCCGGCCGGATGAGCTACCTGTCCGTGTTCGTCCAGTTCCACGCCACCGTGCGGGTCGCCCTGGCCGTGCCGCCGGAGGCGTTCGAGCCGGCGCCGAAGGTGTCGTCGGCGGTCGTGGTCCTGGAGCCGCACGCGCGGCCGCCGCTCCCGGCGCCGCGGGAGCCGGCGCTGTGGGGTCTCGTGCAGGCGGGGTTCCGGGAGCGGCGGAAGATGCTGCGCAACGTCCTCGGGCGCCAGCTCCACGAAGGCGTGGATGGCGCGAGCGGCCAGCTCGCCGGCCAGGCTCGGGTCGATGCGGCCCTCGCCACTGCTGGGATCGCCGGCGACCGGCGGCCACAGACGCTCTCGGTGGGGGACTGGCTGCGCCTGCTGGAGGCGCTCACGTGACAGGACCGGAGGGGCTGTACCCGGTCGTGCGGCTCGCGCCGGCGAAGCTGAACCTCACCCTCGCCGTGCTGGGCGTCCGAACGGACGGGTACCACGACCTCCACTCGGTCATGGTCCCGCTCGGCCTGGCGGACCGGCTCAGCCTCGCCCGCGCGGCGGGTCCGGCGGACAGCCTGCACGTCGTCGGCGGCGTCGACGGACGCACGACCCTCGACCCGGCCGCCTTCGACTCGGTGCTGACGGGCATCGGCGAGGCGCGGCGAGCCGTCGGCCGGGGTGCGGACGCCTTCCCGATCGCCGCCCGGCTGGAGAAGCGCATCCCGATCGCGGCGGGCCTCGCGGGCGGGAGCAGCGACGCCGCCGCGGCGATCGACGGCGCCCTCGAGGCGTGGGCCGCCGACCTCGCCTACGACGATCGGCGGCGAGCCGCCGCCGCCACCGGCTCGGACGTGCCCTTCTTCCTGGCCGGCGGCCCGGCGCTGGTCGAGGGCCGCGGCGAGCGCGTCACCCTCCTCAACCGCCTCGCGGGCGACCCGCCGGGCGTGCTCCTGGTCACACCGGCCGTCGAGATCTCGACGAGCGCCGCCTTCCGCGCCCTGGACAGGGACCCCACTGCGGCCCCGGCCAATCGAGGCTCCACGCGCCTCACCTCGGAGCACCTCGCCGCCGAGCTCGGGCCCGGCTATCCGCCGATGCGCGCCCCGGAGCTGCTCCTCCGTGCGGGCGTCCTCGCCGCCGCGAACGACCTGGCGAATGCCGCGGACCTCCTGGCGCCGGGTCTGCGTCCGCTCCGTCGCGCCCTCACGAGACTGCTCGGCGTGCCGGTCGGGCTGTCCGGGTCCGGGCCGACGCTGTGGGCGCTCTATCCTTCGCTCGACGACGCGGAGGAGGCCGCGCGGCGCGTGCGCGACGAAGCGACGATCGGCCTGCTGGAGCGCTCGGGTGCGGGCCTGCCGTTCGTCGTCGCGACGACCATCGAGGGCGGACCAGGGAGGACCGACGCATGACCCGTCGAGCCGTGAGCACGAGCGCCGCGCCGGGCGCGGTCGGGCCGTACAGCCAGGCCATCGCCACCGACGACCTGGTGTTCTGCTCCGGGCAGGTCGGGCTCGATCCGGCGACGGGGGAGCTGGTCGCCGGCGGGGTCGAGGCCGAGGCGGAGCGCGTCATCCGGAACCTCGAGGCCGTGCTCGATGCCGCGGGCTGCACCCTCGCCGACGTCGTCAAGACGACCTGCTTCCTCGCCGACATCAACGACTTTGCGAAGTTCAACGCCGTCTATGCGCCCTTCTGGCCCGATCCGCCCCCGGCCAGGTCCACCTTCGGCGTCGCTGCGCTGCCCCGGGGTGCCCAGGTCGAGATCGAGGCCATCGCCGTGCGGAGTTCACGCTGAGTGGCGCCAACACGGGCTGATCCCGGCGACAGATTCGTTTGACGCCCTCGGCGGACCCCCTGAGAATGCCCGGGTGACCGCGTCACGTACCGAGCCGTCCAGCCGGACGGCGGCGGTTGTCCTGGCGGCGGGGCTCGGTACCCGCATGCGCTCGCGGACGCCCAAGATCCTCCATCCGCTGTGCGGGCGGCCCATGCTCGCCTACGTCCTCGACGCGTGGGACGAGGCGCTGGCCGAGCTCGATGGCACGGACGCCGGAGCTCCTTCTCCTGTCGTGGTGTACTCGCCCGCGACCGAGGCGATCCGCGAGGTCGTCGGCGAGCGTGGCCGGCTTGCCCTGCAGGACGTCCCGCGCGGCACCGGTGACGCGGTGCGTGCCGCGCTCGAGGAGCTGCCGCGGTCGGTCGAGGAGGTGCTCGTCCTGTCGGGCGACGTGCCGCTGGTGGCCGGCGAGCAGCTCGTCGCGGTCGTCGAGCAGCGGCGCCTCGACGATGCCGCGATCACCCTCGCATCGGTGTACGCCGCCGACCCGGCCGAGCTGGGCCGCGTGGTGCGCAGCGAGTTCGGCTCCGTCGAGCGCATCGTCGAGGCCCGCGACGCGACGGAGGAGGAGCTCGAGACGAACGAGGTCAACGCCGGCGTCTACGCGTTCGACGCCGCGTGGCTCCGGCGCCGCATCGAGACCCTCACGCCATCACCGTCCAACGGCGAGCTGTACCTGACCGAGCTCGTGCAGCTGGCCCGCGAGGACGGCCGGATCGTGAGCGCCGTCGGGTTCGACGACGACGGCACGCTCGACGGCATCAACGACCGCAACCAGCTCGCCCAGGCCGAGTGGGCGCTCCGCGTCCGGATCAACGAGGCGCACATGCGCGCCGGCGTGACGATGCGCGACCCCTCGACGGTGTACGTCGACCACGGGGTAAAGATCGCGACCGACGTCGTCCTCGATCCCGGCGTGATCCTCAACGGCTCGACCATGATCGGGGAGGGCAGCGTCATCGGCCCCGACACCACGATCGTCGACTCCGCCATCGGGCGTGACTGCAGCGTGCGCCGCAGCGTCATCGAGGGCTCCGTGGTCGAGGATGGGGCGAGCATCGGCCCGTACAGCCATCTCCGGTCGGGCAGCCACGTCGGCGCCGGGGCCGAGGTCGGCAACTACGCGGAGGTGAAGAACAGCCGCCTCGGCGCGCGGGTCAAGCAGCACCACATGAGCTACCTCGGCGACGCGGAGATCGGCGAGGGCACGAACGTCGGTGCGGGCACCATCACGGCCAACTGGGACGGCGGCGCCAAGAACCGGACCCGGGTCGGCCGGAATGCCTTCCTCGGCGTGGACACGATGCTCGTCGCCCCGGTCGACGTCGGCGACGGGGCCATGACCGGTGCCGGCGCGGTCGTCACGAAGGACGTGCCGCCCGGCAAGCTCGCGGTCGGGGTGCCGGCACGGATCCGCGAGCGACGGGCAAAGCCGGACGCGCCCACCGGCGAGGCATCCCCCGCGACGACCTCGAGCTCATGAGCTTCCCGCTGGGGGAGATCCTGTTCCTGGTCTTCCTGACCTTCCTCGAGGGCTTCTTCGTCGCGGCCGAGATCGCGCTCGTGTCGGTCCGTCGCAGCCGCATCGACCAGCTCGTCGAGGAGGGCCGGGCCAGCGCTCGCCGCGTCCGGCGCCTGATCGACGACCCGGGCCGGTTCCTCGCCGTGGCCCAGATCGGGCTGACCATGATCGGCTTCTTCGCCTCCGCCTTCGCCGCGGTCAGCCTGGTCGACCGGCTGCAGAGCCTGCTCGAGAGCTTCGGGATGAATCCCGGCGCAGCAGGCGGTACCGCGCTCGTCGTCGTCACGATCATCCTGGCGCTGTTCACGATCATCTTCGCCGAGCTGATCCCGAAGTCGATCGCGCTCGCCAGCCCCGAGCGGTTCGCGCTGGTCCTGGCCCGCCCGATCGACTGGCTCGCGCGTGCCCTCGGGCCGCTGGTCGCGGTCATGAGCGGCATCACCCGTTGGGTGACTCGCTCGATCGGGGTCGACATGAACCAGGAGGCGGCGATCAGCGCCGACGAGCTGCGCCTCATCGTCGAGCGTGGCGGCGAGCAGGGCGTCCTCGAGGCCGAGGAAGAGCAGATGATCAACGCGGTCATCGAGCTCGGCGAGCGGCGCGTGCACGAGGTGATGGTCCCGCGCGTCGCGATCGCCTCCGTGGATGCCGACGCGACCCTCGAGCAGGCGATCGACCTCATCGTCGAGGTCGGTCACTCGCGCATCCCGGTCTACCACGACTCGATCGACGAGATCGTGGGCATCCTCTACGCCAAGGACCTGCTGCCCTACCTGAAGCACGATGCAGGGGAGCGCCCGGCGCTGCGCAAGCTGCTCCGTCCGCCCGTTCTCGTCCCCGAGTCGATGACCGTCGACGACCTGCTCCACGAGTTCCAGCGGCGCAAGGTCCACATCGCCGTGGTCCTCGACGAGTACGGCGGGACGGCCGGCCTCGTCACGATCGAGGACCTGCTCGAGGAGATCGTCGGCGAGATCCAGGATGAGTACGACGTCGAGGAGCCGATGGTCGTCCGCCTGTCCGAGCACGAGGCGCGGGTCGATGGCCGGGCCGACGTCGACGAGCTGTTGGAACTGTTCGACCTCGACCTGGAGCTCGAGGACGCCGAGGAGTACGACACCGTCGGCGGCCTCGTCTACCACCGCATCGGTGGCGTGCCCGCACCGGGTGACTCGATCGACGTCGACGGATTGCGGCTGACGGTCGAGTCGACTGACGGGCGCCGCGTCGGCAAGGTGCTGATCACGCGCCAGGTCCCGAAGACACCACCGCCCGACGATGACGACGGCTCGACGGAACGGCGAGTGGAGCGGCCGGCGCGCAAGCCGGCGAGCACGAAGGCGAAGCGCTAGACGCCACGCGGCCCGGCGCCAGAGCTGCTTTTCCCTTGGCCCTCCGCTTTCCTCTTGGCTATCCGGCGGATGCGCGTGGCCATAAGCAACTTCGACGAGGTTTGGCCCCTGCGAGCCCTTTCGTCGGCCAAATGCGCGTTGTGGCGAGCAAAGACGACGAGATTCGCCCCGTTTCGGGGGCGGTGAAGGTCGTACCTCGTCGTTGTTGCTCACCGGCGTGAGCAATCGGCGGTACATGGACGAACCGCGGGTTGCCCGAGGGAGTGCTAGGCGCTAATCACCGAGGTGATGATCTCCTCGAGCCGGGCGCGCGGCTCGGGCTGGATCGTGCCCGTCGCGTCCAGCGCCGAGAGGGCGCGGTCGCGGTGCAGGCGCGCCTGATCGCGGGTGTAGGCGCGGGCGCCGGCGCGCTCGAGGATCTCGACGATCTCGGCCGTCTGCTCCGCGACGAGCCTGCCGTTCGCGTAGAGCGCCACGAGCCGCTCGCGGTCGGCGGGCGTCGCGTGCTCGAAGGCGTAGATGACCGGGAGCGTCTTCTTCTTGCGCGGCACGTCGGACGCTTCCTTGCCGGTGGCCCGCTCGGGGCCCCAGATGCCAAGCAGGTCGTCGTTGAGCTGGAAGGCGATGCCGAGGTCCCAGCCGAAGGCCCGGTAGCGGTCGATGACCGCCTCGTCGTCGGTCGCCAGGACAGCGCCCGCCTCGATCGAGGCCGAGATGAGCGCCGCGGTCTTGCGCCCGATCATGTCGAAGTACAGCTCGACCGACAGCCCGTCGTCGTGCTCGGCCATCCAGATGTCGAGGTACTGGCCCTCGCACAAAGCGACACACGTCTCGTCGTAGAGGCGCATCAGCCGGAGCACGGTTCGGTCGGGGAAGCCAAGGTCAGTCAGGCGATGGAGCGCGATCCGGCTCAGGCTGAAGAGCATGTCGCCGGTGTTGATCGCCTGCGGGACGCCGTGGAGCGCCCAGAGGGTCGGCCGGTGGCGTCGCTCGCGGTCCTCGTCCTCGATGTCGTCGTGGACGAGGCTGAAGTTGTGCCCGAGCTCGACTGCCGCGGCGCCCGGGAGCGCGCGCCGGTGGTCGCCGGTGATCGAGGCGTAGGCAAGGAGGCCGAGCAGCGGCCGCATCCGCTTGCCGGTCGAACCGGAGCCGTCCAGCCCGAGGTGGTAGCGGCACATCTCGTAGACGCCGGCGGTCGCGGGATCGCTGCCCTGGACGATGCGCAGGATCTCCGCCTCGGTGTCGGCGATGAGCTGGGCGATGTCCGGGCTGGTCGTGAGCGCCATCACGGCGGAGTGTAGCCCGGGCGGCACAAACGTGCGCGGCGGAAGTAGCGGGTTCGGTGGGATGGCGAGTCGGTGTACCGTGGCCTCGTGACCGTGCCGCGCCGTTACGTCACCGACGCCATCGTGCTGTCGCGCTTCGACTACGGCGAGGCAGATCGGATCCTGACCCTCATGACGCCCTCGGGCGGCAAGGTCAAGGCGATCGCGAAAGGGATCCGCCGGCAGAAGTCCCGGATCGGGGGCAGCCTCGAGCCGTTCGCGGAGCTCCGCGTGGCGCTCGCGATGGGCCGGAACTTCGAGATCGTCACCCAGGTTTCCGTCGTCCATCCGTGGTTGAACCTCCGCGACAACCTCGTGTCGTTCGGGACGGCGTCGTACCTCGCGGAGCTCGCTGACGGGACGCTCGAGGAGCGACACGCCTCCGAGTCGGTGTACGTGCTGCTCAAGCGGGCGTACGAGATCCTCGACGCCGGGATGGCGCCGGGACGGGTTGCCCGCTGGTTCGAGATGCATCTCGCCGACGAGCTCGGGGTGCGTCCCGAGGTCGATCGCTGCGTCGAGTGCGGCCGGCTCCTCGAGGCCGACGAGCGCTACCGCTGGATGCCGCCGCTCGGTGGCGTGCTGTGCGAGCGCTGCCCGGGCCCGCCATTCGAGCGGGCGGGACTGACGCTCGAGGCGCTGAAGCTGCTCAAGGCATACCAGCGGCTCGACGTCGAGGCGCTCGCCGCGCTGCGCGTCCGGCCCGAGACCGAGCGCGAAGTCGAGATTGCGATGCGCGAGTTCCTCGCCTTCTCGCTCGACCGCAAGCCGCGTTCCCTTGCCTTCCTCGACGAGATCCGAGCCGGGGCCCTCAGCGCTACGTGATCGGTGGGCCGAAGGCCAGCCAGCCGATGCCCGCCAGGATCATGAGCAGGGAGATCGCGAGGAACACGATCATCCACGGCAGCGTGCCCTCGGCCCGTTCGGTCATCACGCCCCGGTAGACGCCCGAGCGCGCCAAAGGTTACGGGCGGCTCCTCGCTTCAACGGCGCGTGGTGAAGCTCACGCTCACATTCTCGACCGGCGCCCCGTCGAGCCCGGTGACCCCCGAGACCTCGAACACGAATGTCGCCGTGCCGTGGAGGCGTCCACGCGGCCGGAAGGTCAGGGTGTGGGTCGTGTCGTTGTAGCTGACCGAGCCCTGCGTCACGACGGGCAGACCCTGCTGCCGCAGCAGGACGGTCGCACCTGAGACGTCCACGCTGTCGGAGTAGGTGACCGACGGGAGCACCGTTCGTGCCACGCCTGTAGCGCCGTCCGCGGGACTCGTACTCAACACGATTGCCCCCGCCGGCAAGCGGATGACACCCGCCTCGTCCGGGTCCGTCGTATTGCCGTTGGGGTTCCACCAGAAGGTCCCAACGTAGTCGCCGCCGTCCGGCGGGTCCGCACCCGCGTTGTATTCCCCCGCGCTCAAGCCGCGAATCGTGTAGTTGCCATCGCCATCGGTGGAGGCGCTTGCTGCAAATTGGTGGTCCGTCTTCGAGGCGGAAACGTTTGCATTGGCGATCGGCTCACCGAGAGGTCCGCTGATGTGACCCGAGATGGTGAACCCAGCGGGGACCACGACGTCGCGTGTCACATCGCTGCCAGAGACCACGATCGCATCGGCGTCGTCGACGTTCGACGACACACCCGTTGCGGTCACGTATCCGTCCTCATGCTCGAACGCGACCACGTACTCGGTGTACGCACCGTTTGGAAGATTCCAGAACGCGTACGACCCGCCGGCTCGGAGCGATGATGACGCGCACCCGCCATCGCCGCAAAGGTTGATCGAGCCGTGCACGTCGAGTCCGTCGTCGCCCGTGAGGTGGCCGGTGATGCTGGGCGTGACGGGAACGGACAGATTCAAGCCAGTCACGTCACCGCCGCTCATGTCGATGTCGACAGCGCTGGATTGGTCGATGCTCAGAATCGTCGTGCCGTCGTAGACGCCGAGCGGAAACTGAACGTCAAGACCCTGGCCTTCGCCCTCTTCGACCAGGAGCTGCACTGGCTGGTCCGGCCAGAGCGCGGGGATTTGGTAATCGCCGTTCGGCGCGGTATCGAGGGAGTACCCGGCCGCCGAGTTCAGCGCCACGACCCTGGCCGGACGCGTCAGCCCGCCGATGTTCCCCGACAGCGTGTTCCCCGCCACGAGCGCGACGTCCTTGCCGTTGAGGTCGCCACTGACTTCGAACTACTCTCCACGGTAGCCTTCGACAACGGTGCCCCCATCGACCGGGCCAGGCATGAAGTTCGAGTCGATCGGCGGCCGGACGAACACGGTGAAGAACCCTGGCGCCAGCCCGCCGACGGCGAAATGCCCGGTGACGTCCGTATCGGTCGACCCGCCGCTACCGGTCCCGTTCACATCGACCTCGACGTCCGCCACGGGATCGACGCCATCGCTCACCGTGCCCGAGACGATGAAACCGGTTGCGAGCTTGATATCGATCCCGGTCGTGTTGCCTGCGACGACAAAGGGCGTGGCAAGAGCGGGATCGGTCGTGCTGGTCGGGCTCGCGTAGTAGGTGTTCAGGTGGTTGTGTGGGCTATCACCATTCGCGAGCGCGAAGTACGTCCCAGCGACAACCCCGTGGATCGTGAACGTACCGTCAGCGGCAGTCGTGACGGAGCCGCCGCAGGACGTGGGATCGTCCGTGCAGACGCCGACAGCGATGCCGGCGACGCCGATGTCGCTCGCGTCGGTGATCGTCCCGGACACAGTGAAGCCCGTTGGGAACGAGAAATCGATGCCCTCGGCGCCCGCCGAGGTCGCGGCGACGGGCGTGACAATGCCAGCCTGGAGGACCGCGGCGATGCTGAGCGCGATCAGCAAGCGGCGACCGCGGACGGGCGCCATGCGCCCAATGAGGCTGGACACGAAACCCTCCCTGCCCCGACATCCCGAAGCGCGGGCGTCCTGGACGCGGCAAGTATGCATGGGTGGCCTTCGGCGATTCGCAAGACGCAGGTCCATCGCGGGATCGGCGCCGCCGTCCCTCCGTCCGCGCGGAGCCCCAACGTCCGCCTGTTAGCATTCGCCGCCCGACGCAGCCGCGACCGTCCCTTCCACCGCCGGTCGCCCATGGGAGTCCCGTGTGTTGACGCACCCCCCGAGCACTGACCCCGGTCCGTCCGTGGCCGATCTCGACACGATCGTGTCGCTCGCGAAGCGACGCGGCTTCGTGTACCCGAGCTCGGAGATCTACGGCGGGATCAATGCCGTGTGGGACTACGGGCCGCTCGGGGTCGAGCTGAAGAACAACGTCAAGCGCGCCTGGTGGCGGGCGAACGTCCAGGAGCGTGACGACGTCGTCGGGCTGGACGCCGGGATCCTGATGCATCCCCGGGTGTGGGTGGCCTCGGGCCATGTCGGGAGCTTCAGCGACCCGCTGGTCGAGTGCGCCACCGACCACCGCCGGTTCCGGCTCGACGAGCTGCCCGGTGCCGAACATTTGAGCGCCGCCGACCTGCGCGATCCGAACGTCGTCGAGCGGCTCGGCCTGAAGTGCCCGGTCGACGGTGGCCCGCTGTCGGCCCCGCGGCGGTTCAACCTGATGTTCAAGACGCACATGGGGCCGGTCGAGGACGAGGGCGCGCTGATCTATCTGCGGCCCGAGACGGCGCAGGGCTCGTACGTCAACTTCAAGAACGTCCAGCAGAGCTCGCGCAAGAAGATCCCGTTCGGCATCGCCCAGATCGGCAAGTCCTTCCGCAACGAGATCAGCCCCGGCAACTTCGTCTTCCGCATGCGCGAGTTCGAGCAGATGGAGCTGCAGTACTTCGTCCGGCCCGGCGAGCCCGCGACCGAGGCCTTCGAGGCGTGGCTGCCCGCACGCCGTGCCTGGTACGAGCGCCTGGGCGTGACCCCGGCGCGGATCCGCACGCGCGAGCACGGGCCCGACGAGCTGGCCCACTATGCCAAGAAGGCGGTCGACCTCGAGTACCGCTTCCCGTTCGGCTGGAAGGAGCTCGAGGGCCTCCATAACCGGGGCGACTTCGACCTGTCGCAGCACGCGCAGCACTCCGGCGAGAATCTCGAGTACTTCGACCCGGCGACCGAGGAGAAGTTCCTGCCGTGGGTCGTCGAGACGGCGGCCGGTGCCGATCGAGCGGCATTCACCTTCCTGATCGACGCGTACCGCGAGGAGGAGGTCCGGGGCGAGACCCGCGTCGTCCTCGGGCTGCACCCGGAGCTCGCGCCATACAAGGTGGCCGTCCTCCCGCTGCTCAAGAAGCGGCCCGAGATCGTCGAGCTGGCTCATCGGCTTCGCGACGACCTCGCCAAAGATCTCATGGCGGTCTACGACGACACCGCGGCGATCGGCAAGCTGTATCGGCGCCAGGACGAGATCGGCACGCCGTGGTGCGTCACGATCGACGTCGAGTCCCTGGAGGACGGCGCGGCCACGATCCGCGATCGCGATGCGATGACCCAGGACCGCATCCCACTCGACAACATCAAGCGAACCATCCTCGACCGCATGGCCGCCGCTCGCGGCTAGACTCGCCGGATCGGAGGAGGTGTCGGCGTGGCCGTGACGATCCGGAAGTGGGCGACGTTCGTCGAGGAGATCCACGAGGAGGGCGGCAAGCCCCTCGCGAGGCCGCTGCGCAAGGCCGCCGTCGCCGTCGTCGTCAAGAATCCCTACGCCGGCAAGAACGGCGACGACCTCACCGAGCTCATCGACTTCGGCGAGTACCTCGGCGACGAGCTGACCCGCCGCGCTCAGGAAGCGCTCGGCACACCGGTCGAGGCCTACGGCAAGGGCGGCATCGTGGGCGAGGCGGGCGAGCTCGAGCAGATCGCCGCCTGCCTGCACCCGAAGTTCGGGGCGCCGACGCGGACCCGTGTCGGCGGGGTCTCGATCCTGCCCTCGGTCAAGAAGCGCGGCGCGATGGGCGCCACCCTCGACATCCCGGTCCACCACATCAAGGCGATGCTCGTGCGCTCGCACTTCGACGCGATGGAGATCCGGGTTCCCGACGCGCCGGCCGCCGACGAGCTGCTGCTCGCGCTCGCGGTCACCGACGGCGGCCGGCCGCACGCCCGCGTGGGCGGGCTCAAGGCCGAGGACGCAGTCGGTGAGGACGGGCTGCACTAGATACTCGAGGGCAGCCGGGAGGCGCGGGCGAAATTCGATGCGGACCCTCATCACGAACATCGGCACGGTCGTCACCGGCGACATCGACGCGCCGATCGCCGAAGCTGACTCGATCCTCATCGAGGACGATCGGATCGCCGCGATCGGCCGCGGGCTTGATGGCGGCGCCGGCGCCGGTGGCGACCTCGACCAGACGATTGACGCCAAGGGCGCGACCGCACTGCCCGGGCTCATCGACTCCCACGCCCACCCGGTGTTCGGCGACTTCACGCCGCGCCAGCAGACGCTCAACTTCATCGAGTCAGGGCTGCACGGTGGCGTGACGTCGGTCATCTCCGCCGGTGAGGTGCACCTGCCGGGCCGCCCGAAGGACATCGTCGGCCTGAAGGCGTTGGCGATCGTGGCCGCGAAGGCCTACGGCAATGTGCGGCCCGCGGGCGTCAAGGTGCGCGCCGGTGCCCCGATTCTCGAGCTCGGCCTCGAGGAGGCCGACTTTGCCGAGATGGCCGCCGCGGGCGTGTCGCTCGTCGGGGAGATCGGCCTCGGGAGCGTCAAGACAGGCGCGCAGGCGGCGCCGATGGTCGCCTGGGCGAAGCAGCACGGGATGACGGTGACGTTCCACACCGGCGGCCCATCGATCGCCGGCTCGAACCCGATCGCGGCCGACGCGGTGCTCGAGGCCCGGCCGCACATCGTGGGGCACGTCAACGGCGGCACCACCCCGATGTCCGACGCGGACATCGAGCGCGTCGTCGACACCGACATGGCGATCGAGATCGTCCACTGCGGCAATGGCCGTGCCGCGATCCACGCGGTGAAGACCGCCGCGAGCCTGGACGCCTACCGGCGCGTGATCATCGGCAACGACGCGCCGTCGGGGACGGGTGTCGTCCCGCTCGGGATCCTCCGGGTGATGGCCCATCTCGCCTCGCTCGGGGACGTCGCACCTGAGGTCGCCGTGGCCATGGCGACCGGCAACACCGCGAGGGTGCACGGGCTCGACGTCGGGCTGCTTGCCATGGGTCGCGCCGCGGACGTCGTCCTGTGCGACGCGCCGGTCGGTTCCTCCGCAGGCTCCGCGCTCGACGCCCTGGCGGTCGGTGACCTGCCCGGGATCTCGATGGCGTTGATCGACGGGGTGGTCATGATCGGCCGAAGCAGGAATACGCCACCGGCAGCCCGCGCCGCGGAGGTCGTCGGCGGGGGCGGGCCGGCGGCGGGCGGACATTGATGCGCCTGCCGCGCGATGCCTGGCGGCGCGGGCTGCGATGAAGTTCGGCCTTCGACTGCCGAGCTTCGCACTTGGTCCGGAGACCGCGAGCCTCGCGGACATGGGCGCCTACCTGCGCCGGGCCGAGGACCTCGGGTTCGAGACCGCGATGCTCATCGACCACCTGCTCGTCGCCCCGCCGGCGTATCGCGTCACCTGGCTCGAGCCCGTCTCGCTGCTCGCCGGGCTCTCGGGCGTCACGCGGACGATCCGCCTCGGCACCCTCGTGCTGGTCCTGCCGTTCCGCGATCCCGTCGCGTTCTCCAAGGAGTGGGGGACCCTCGACCTGCTCTCGGGCGGGCGCACGATCCTGGGGGTCGGTGTTGGCTGGAACCGCGAGGAGTTCGCGGCGCTGCGCATCCCGATCGAGGAGCGCGGCCGACGGATGAACGAGATGCTCGAGGCGATCACGGCGCTGTGGGCAGGTGACGACGTCTCGTACGAGGGCCGCTACTACCGCTTCGAGCACCTGACGATCGAGCCGAAGCCGGCCCAGAAGCCGCACCCGCCGATCTGGATCGGCGGCGGCACCCAGCCGTCCGAGAAGATCTACGGCCAGGGCGTCGACACCGTCCAGCCGGTCCTGCGCCGGATCGCGAAGTACGCCTCGACCTGGGTGCCGCACTCCTCGGCCACGGCCGAGATGGTCGCCGGCGACTGGGCGGCGATCCAGGGCTACATGGTCGAGCTCGGCCGGCGCCCCGACACGATGCAGCGTGTCTACTCGAACTTCGTCCACATCCTCGCCCCCGGCGAGCCGCCCGGGTCGGCCGCGCAGAAGTTCCGCGTCTACTCGGGCATGGACCTCGACTACTGGCAGGAGTTCTACCTGCTCGGCGAGGCCGACGCGGTCGCCGAGCGGATCCGGGGCAAGATCGAGGCGCTGGGCGGCGTCGACCACCTGGTGCTGAACCCGCTCGACTGGGACCCGCGCTCGATCGAGGTCCTCGCCGAACGCGTGCTGCCGCTGGTCGCGGCGGCATAGCGCGGCCGGCAGCCGAGTCACGCGAGCAGACGGATGGGCTCCTTCCTCCGACCGACCGAGCTCGATGCTGTACTCGGCGCCCTGGCGTCGGGCGGGCCAGGCGGGGCCCCCTGGGTGATCGTGGCGGGGGCGACGGACCACTACCCAGCGCGCGTCGGGCGCACGCTCGTCGAGGACGTCCTCGACGTCACCGCGATCGCGTCGCTTCGAGGTGTGACCGAGGTCAACGGCGGCTGGCGGATCGGGGCGCTGACGACCTGGACGGACCTCGTCGAGACGCCGCTCCCGCCCCTGTTCGACGGGCTGAAAGCCGCCTCGCTGGCCGTCGGCGGCCTGCAGATCCAGGCCCGCGCCACGGTCGCCGGCAACGTCTGCAACGCCTCGCCGGCCGCCGACGGAATCCCGAATCTGCTCGCGCTCGACGCCGAGGTGGAGCTTTCCTCCGGGAGCGGCGGGCGGCGCGTGCCGGTCGGCGGGTTCGTCGTGGGCAACCGGCGAACGCTGCGAGCGCCGGAGGAGCTGGTCACCGGCCTGTTCGTGCCAGCGCCGATCGACGGAACGACCGTCCGATCGGCATTCGAAAAGCTCGGCTCCCGCGCCTACCTCGTGATCTCCATCGCGATGGTGGCCGCGACGGTCGAGATCGCGGCCGACCGGGCGATCGCGAGGGCGCGCGTCGCGGTCGGCGCGTGCTCCGAGGTCGCACAGCGGCTGCCCTCCCTCGAGGCCGCGCTCGCGGGCGCCCCGGCGACCACGGAGAGCGCGGCAATCGCGCGCGCCGAGCATCTCGCGGGCCTGTCGCCGATCGACGACGTGCGCGGGACCGCGGCCTACCGTCGCGAGGTGGCACTGGAGCTCGTACACCGGGTCCTGCGCCGGGTGCTCGCGTGACCGCGACGCTGCCCAGCGCGGCGCAGCGCGAGGGCACGCTCAACTTCGAGCTGACGGTCAACGGCGAGCCTCGGACCGTCCGGGTCGAGCCGATGCGCAGGCTGTCGGATGTCCTGCGCGACGACCTCGGGCTGACCGGGACGAAGGTCGGTTGCGAGGCCGGCGACTGCGGCGCGTGCACGGTGCGAATCGGCGGGCGACAGGCCGAGGCGTGCCTCGTGCCGGTCGCCCAGGTCGTGGGCGAGGAGATCGTCACGGTCGAAGGCCTCGCGGCGGACAACGGCGTCGCCGGCGATCTCCAGGCCGCATTCCTCGAGCACGGGGCCGCGCAGTGCGGCATCTGTACGCCGGGCATGCTCATGGCTGCTCATGAGCTCCTGACACGGGACCCCGAGGCCGGCGACGCCGCGATCCGCGACGGAATCGGTGGCGTGCTCTGCCGGTGCACGGGCTACGTCAAGATCGTGGAGGCGATCGCGGCGACGCGGGATGCCCGGCTCGGGGGCGCGCAGTCGGCAGGCGCCGCGGTGGACCGACTCGCCACGGGACCGGCCGTCGGATCCCGAATGAACAAGGTCGATGGGCTCCCCCGCGTGCTCGGGACCGCGCGCTACGGTGCCGACGAGCGCCCGGATGGCGTCCTCGCGCTGCGCGCGGTGCGGTCGCCGCACGCGCGAGCGAGATTCGAGATCGGCGACCTCGCGCCGCTTCGGAAGCGCTACCCCGGGCTCGTCGACGTCTTCGCGGCGGCCGACGTGCCCGGCCAGAACCGGTACGGCGTCTACCCAACCGGAAAGGACCAGCCGGCCCTCGCCGACGGCGTCGTGCGCTACCGGGGCGAGGCGATTCTCGCCCTCGTGGGCGACGAGCGAACGCTGACCGCCATCGACGACCGCGAGCTGCCGATCATCTGGGAGCCGCTGCCGCCGCTGCATAACCTCGACGACGCCCTCGCTGCCGGCGCGCCGGACCTCCACGAGGCTTCACCTGGCAACGTCCTGATCCGCGGCCGACTCGCCAGCGGTGATGTCGACGCCGCCCTCGCCGGCTCGGCCGTCACCGCCGAGATCGAGGTCGAGACGACGTTCGTCGAGCACGCCTACATCGAGCCCGAGGCCGGCGTCGCACGACGCGTCGGCGACCGGCTCGAGCTGACGGTGAGCACCCAGGCGCCGTACATGGACCGCGACGAGGTCGCCCTGATCCTGGGCATCCCGCCGACGCAGGTCCGGATCATCCCGACCGCGTGCGGCGGCGGGTTCGGGGGCAAGCTCGACCTCGGCGTGCACCCGCTGCTTGCGATCGCGGCATGGCGCCTCGACCGGCCGGTGCGGGCGGTCTGGACGCGACCGGAGTCGATGGCCGCGAGCCCCAAGCGCCACCCGGCCCGGATCCGGGCGACCGCCGCCGCCGATGCGAACGGCCGGCTCACCGGCTTCCGCTTCCACGGCGACTTCGACACCGGTGCCTACGCATCGTGGGGTCCCACCGTCGCCAACCGCGTGCCGGTCCATGCGATGGGCCCGTATGCCTGGGGCGCCGTGCTCACGACGACCCGCGCCGTGTACACCAACAACCCGCCCGCCGGGGCGTTCCGAGGGTTCGGCGTGCCGCAGGCCGCGGTCGCCCACGAGGCGCTCATGGACGAGCTCGCCGCTCGCCTGAGCATCGACCCGCTGGAGCTCAGGCTTGCCAACGCCCTCACGGCCGGGTCGACGACCGCGAGCGGCCAGCTCCTTCGGGCGAGCGCGGGGCTGGCGGCCTGTCTCGAGGCGCTGCGGCCGCACTGGCACCAGCTTCGCGAGGAAGCGGCCGCGGCGAATCGCTCGGCCGCGACCCGCTCGGCTGCCGGCGACAGCCCGCGACGAGGCGTCGGCATCGGTGCGATGTGGTACGGCATCGGCAACACCGGCATCGCCAACCCGTCGACGATCGAGATCGGCGTCACGCCGGATGCCCGCGTGATCCTCTTCTGCGGCGCGGTCGACATCGGCCAGGGCGCATCGACCGTGCTCGTCCAGATCGCGGCGGATGCCCTCGGCGTCTCGCCGTCGGACATCGAGCTGGTCAGCGGCGACACCGATCGGACCGCCGATGCGGGCAAGTCGTCGGCCTCGCGCCAGACGTTCGTGTCCGGGAACGCCGCGCGCCTCGCCGGCGAGGACCTGCGCCGCCAGATCCTGCTGCTCGCCGAGGTCGGGCCGGACGCGACGATCAGCCTCGAGTCGGGACGGATGCTCCTGACCGAGCCCGGGGACCGATCGACCGCGATCGAGCTGGCCGAGCTGCCGCCCGTGCCGGTGACCGACACGGCAGCCTCGGTCGTCATCGCCGGTACGGGTCGCTTCGATCCGGACACGACGCCGCTCGACGCCGACGGCCAGGGCGTGCCGTACCAAACGTATGCCTTCGGGGCGCAGGTCGCGGACGTCGAGGTCGATCCCGCGCTCGGCACCGTGAAGGTGCGGCGGATCGTTGCGGCCCACGACGTCGGTCGGGCGATCAACCCCACCCAGGTCGAGGGCCAGATCCACGGCGGGATCGCCCAGGGCCTCGGGTTCGCGTTGATGGAGGCGTACGTGCCGGGTCGCACCGAGAACCTGCATGACTACCTGATCCCGACGGTCGGCGATATGCCCGAGATCGAGTGTCTGTTGATCGAGGACGCTGAGCCGTCGGGCCCCTACGGCGCGAAGGGGGTGGGGGAGCCGGCGCTCGTCCCAACCGCCCCCGCGATCCTCGGCGCGATCCACGACGCCGTCGGCGTGCGGATCACGCAGCTGCCCGCGACGCCCGATCGGATCCGCGCGGCGATCGTGGCCGCCCGCGCGAGTGCAACTCCCGATCGGACAGACTGACGGCCATGCCAACGAAGGTGATCCTCGACGTCGACACTGGCACCGACGACGCCGTCGCCCTGATGACCGCCGCGCTGTCGCCGGATCTCGAGCTCGTTGGCGCGACGACGGTCAACGGCAACACGACCATCGACAACACGACCGAGAACACGCTGCGGGTCTTCGACTGGATCGGGCTGCCGGAAATCCCGGTCCACCGCGGCATGGACCGGCCGCTCGCCAGGACGCAGATGCAGCAGCTGAACCCTGCGAGCCGAATCCACGGCGCCCTGCTCGACCTGCCGCCGGCCCCGACCGCGAAGCTGCGGCCTGGTCACGCCGTCGACTGGCTGATCGAGACGTACCTCGCCTCGGACGGCGACATCGTGCTCTGCCCCGTCGGGCCGCTGACGAACATCGCCACGGCCATCCAGAAGGAGCCCCGGATCCTGGAGAAGATCCCCCAGATCGTGATCATGGGCGGCGCGCACGACCACGGGAACGCCACTGCCTCCGCGGAGTTCAACATCTGGCTCGACCCGGAGGCCGCGCGGATCGTCGTCAACTGTGGCCGGCCGATCCGGATGGTCCCGCTCGACGCGACCCATCGGGCGCTCGTGTCGAAGGAGGACGCCGGGCGGCTGCGGGCCCTTGGGACGCCCGCGGGAGAGGCGGCTGCTCGCTTCGTGCTGAAGCGGATCGACGGCTACGACGCCACGCAGCCAATGCCCCACCGGGCCGGCGCGGCGCCAGTCCACGACGCACTCGCGGTGTGCTCGATCATCGATCCGTCCATCGTGACGACGCACCAGATCCCGGTGGACGTCGAGGTCCATGCGGAGCTGTCGGTGGGGCGGACCGTGTGCGACTTCCGGTTCCGCAGCGGCAAGCCCGCCAACGTCGACTTCGCCACGGACGCCGACGAGCCGAAGTTCGTGGGGATGCTTCTGGACCTCCTGGGCCGGACCGCTTGACGCCGCGCCTGGCGATCCGTCAGGCCGGGCACCAGAGCGCGTTGAGGATCCGCCAGCCGTCCGCCGTCCGGACGAGGTGGAGGTAGTCGACGTATGGGACGGCGTGGACCACAACGGCCGCGACATCGCCGTAGACGTCGTTGATCTCGGCGCGGTACCGGCGCCCGGCTTCATCGGTTCGGCGACCCTGCCCTGCTCGGGTCCATTCGATCATGCTGCTGAACGTGTCGGGATCGATTCTCGGGACATCGGCGCCGATGTCGTGCCAGCCTCGCTTTGCGAGGTCGGGGTGCAATGCGCGGGCCATGCGCTCGGCGTCGCCGTCGTACCAGCCCAGGTAGTAGTCGTCGATTGTGGCCCGGATGTCCGCCTCGTCCGCGCCCTTGATCGCGTGGGCCGTCGCGACGCCATCCGCCAACGCGTCCGCCATCGTCGAACCTCCTTCTCGCGCCGCGGCTACTCCGTGCCGCCCGGACCGCCTGGCTCCTTGCCTTTTGGCCAGTACAGCTCCTTCTTGACCTGCTCCTCGCGGAAGCCACGGGCCAGGAGCGTTTCCTCTGCAGCGATGATCATGTCCGGGTTGCCACAGATGTAGGCGATCGTGTCGGCAGGCGTCAGGCTGAGCTCGTCGAGCACGGGCGCCACGATTGACTCGACCCGGCCGGTCCGCCCGGTCCAGCCTTCGTTCTCCGGCGCCGTGGGCCGCGAGACCGTGGGGATGAAGGTGACCGGGTAGCCACCGTCGCGCTCCCAGCCCTCGATCAGCTCTCGGTAGCCAAGGTCGCGCTCGTACGACACGCCGTTGAGGAAGATCGTCCTTCGCGGGGCGCCATCGACGAGCAGCTGCCGCATCATCGCGACGAACGGGGCGTTGCCGGTGCCCGACGAGATGTAGAGGTGCGTTCGGTCGTCGTCGGGCTCGAGCGTGAACTTGCCCTTCGGCCCGATCATGCGCATCCGGTGCCCAAGCGGAAGTCGCCACAGGAGCGGCGTGAACAGCCCGCCCTCGACCAGCCGCACGTACATCTCGTAGCCGTCCGAGCCCGCGACTGCCGGTGGCGACGCCACGGAATATGGGCGTTGGACGATCCGCGGCGGCGCGCCGGCCTCGCCCTCGACGAACACCCCTCCGCGTCGAAGCGGACCCAGAACGTCGAGAGTGACTCGGTCGCGTCCTCGCGACCGACGAGCGCGGCGTTGTACTGGGGCGCGTCCCTGACGACGACGCGCTCGTCAAGCTCGAGCATCAGGGTGATGGTAACGGCCCGCCATGGCGGGCTGGCGTGGCCCATCGGACCTACAATCACGGTCCCCGATGACACAGACGGCTGAGCCCATTGCTCCAGAACGCGCCCACAAGGCCGCGCAGCGCTACATCTATGCGTGGGGCGACGGCGCGGCCGAGGGCAACGGCGGGATGAAGGATCTGCTCGGCGGCAAGGGCGCCGGGCTCGCCGAGATGACCCGCGCCGGGCTCCCGACCCCGCCCGGCTTCACGATCACCACGGCGGCCTGCAACGACTACTTCGCCGCGGGTGAGAAGCTCCCCGCCGGGCTCTGGGACGACGTCCTCGAGGCGCTCCATGACGTCGAGCGCCAGACCGGCAAGGGCTTCGGCGACGCCGCGAGTCCATTGCTCGTCAGCGTCCGGTCCGGCGCCAAGTTCTCGATGCCGGGGATGATGGACACCGTCCTCAACCTCGGGCNNAGCTGACCGGCAACGAGCGCTTCGGCTGGGACGCATACCGCCGCTTCATCCAGATGTTCGGCCGGATCGTCATGGACGTGAGGGCCGAGCGCTTCGACGAGCCGCTCGAGGAGCGAAAGCGGGCGCACGGCAAGGACGCCCGGGACACGGACCTGACGGTCGACGACCTGAAGGCCCTGGTTGACGAGTTCAAGGCCGTCGTCAAGAAGGACTCGGGCCGCAACTTCCCCAGCGACCCCCTCGAGCAGCTCGACCTCGCGATCAAGGCCGTGTTCGCATCGTGGTTCGGCAAGCGTGCCAACGACTATCGGAACAGCCAGAAGATCGCGCACGACCTCGGGACCGCGGTCAACGTCGTGACCATGGTCTTCGGCAACATGGGCGACGACTCGGGGACGGGGGTGGCCTTCACCCGGAATCCGAACACCGGCGAGGACCAGCTCTTCGGCGAGTACCTGACGAACGCCCAGGGCGAGGACGTCGTCGCTGGCATCCGGACGCCGTCGCCGATCAGCCAGCTCCAGCAGGACATGCCGGCGGTCTACGACGAGTTCAATCGCATCGGGCGCCAGCTGGAGCGGCACTACCGCAACGTCCAGGACCTCGAGTTCACGATCGAGCGCGGCCGCCTGTACATGCTGCAGACGCGCGACGCGAAGCGGACGGCGGCAGCGGCGGTGAAGATCGCCACGGACATGGTCGACGAGGGCGTCATCTCGTCCGAGGAGGCCGTCGGCCGGATCGAGCCGGCCCAGGTCGACCAGCTCCTGCGCGCGACCTTCGACCCCGCGGCGCTCAAGACGGCGAAGCGCATCGTGAAGGGGCTCAACGCGTCACCCGGCGCGGCGGTCGGGCGCGCCGTCTTCGACGCGGACGTCGCGGTCGACTGGGTCAACCGTGGCGAGAAGGTGATCCTCGTCCGGATCGAGACCTCGCCCGACGACTTCCACGGCATGGCGGTCGCCGAGGGGATCATCACCGCCCGCGGCGGCGCCACCTCGCACGCGGCCGTCGTGGCCCGCCAGATCGGCAAGCCGTGCGTCGCCGGCTCATCGGCCCTCGACGTGAACTACGGGGCCAAGTCGGCGTCCTGCTCGCTCACGGGCATCGACTTCAAGGAAGGCGACTGGCTGAGCCTCGACGGGACCACCGGCGACCTGTACCTCGGCGAGCTGCCGACGGTGAGCGCCCGCTTCGAGGACCAGCCGGAGCTTCAGAGGATCCTCGGCTGGGCCGACGGGATCCGGCGCATGGGCGTCTGGACCAACGCGGACAAGCCGGAGGAGGCCGCCCAGGCGCGGAGCTACGGCGCCGAGGGGATCGGCCTGTGCCGCACCGAGCACATGTTCCGCGAGGGTGAGCGGCTCGAGATCGTGCGTGGCGCGATCCTCGTGGCCAACGCCGCGACGCGGGCGAAGGCGAAGGCGGCGTCCGGCGAGAGCCTCACCGACGACGAGAATGAGTCCGTCGCGACCTTCGACGCGGCGATGGCCAAGCTCGAGGTCCTCCAGCAGGGCGACTTCGAGGGCATCTTCAAGGCGATGGACGGCCTGCCGGTCGTCATCCGGCTCATCGACCCGCCGCTGCACGAGTTCCTGCCCAACCTCGAGGAGCAGCTGGTCAAGGTCACCCGCGCCGAGGACGCCGGGGGCGCCTCAGAGGAGGACGAGGACCTCCTGCGCACGATCAAGTCGATGCACGAGCAGAACCCCATGCTCGGCCTGCGCGGCGTGCGGCTCGGCCTGATGATCCCGGACTTCGTGAAGGTCCAGACGAGGGCCATCCTGAACGCGCAGATCAAGGTCAAGCAGGCCGGTGGCAACCCGATCGCGAAGATCATGATCCCGCTCGTCGGCCACGTGAATGAGCTCGCGCGCACCCGTGAGCTGCTCGATGCCGAGGCGAAAGCGGTCGAGTCGAAGGCCGGCGTCGACGTCGATTACAAGTTCGGCACGATGATCGAGGTGCCACGTGGCGCCCTGACCGCCGACGAGATCGCGCGCGAGGCCAGCTTCTTCAGCTTTGGCACGAACGACCTGACCCAGATGACGTTCGGCTTCTCGCGCGACGACGCCGAGGGCGGCTTCCTCCTGAAGTACGTCGAGGACAAGATCCTGCCGTTCAACCCGTTCCAGACACTCGATGACGCGGTCGCCGGGCTGATGAAGATCGCGGTCGACAAGGGGCGCGCCACGCGTCCCGGCCTGGAGGTCGGGATCTGCGGCGAGCATGGCGGCGATCCCGAGTCGATCGCCAAGGTGGAGCGGATCGGCCTCGACTACGTGTCGTGCTCGCCGTTCCGCGTTCCCGTGGCGCGCCTCGCCGCCGCCCAGGCGGTCCTCGCCGGAGCTGCCGTGCGGGACAAGTAACTGCCCCGATGGCCGGCCTGACCCGCCAGGAGGTCGCAGAGCGCGCGGGCGCAGATGACGCCTATGTCGAAAGGCTCATCGCTGCCGGAGTGCTGGCGCCGGACACCGCGGACCGGCTGACCACCGACGACGTCAGGCGGGTCGGCATCATGCGAGCGCTCGAGGAAGCCGGCCTCCCTTTCGACGGGCTCACCGAAGGGCTGAAGCAGGGCGTCCTGTCGCTCGCCTTCGTGAGTTCCCCGGAATACTCCCGATTCAAAGACATCAGCGCGGAGACGTTCGAGGCGGCCAGCAGCCGGACGGGCGTTCCGCTGCCGTTGCTCGCCATGATCCGCGAGGCAATCGGCCTGGGCACGGCAAATCCGAACGACCGGCTTCGCGAGGACGAGCAGTCAATCGTGCCATTCGTCGCACGGCAAGTGCGACTAGGATTCCGTCCGGCTGCCATCGAAAGGCTGCTTCGGGCGATGGGGGACAGCCTGCGGCGGATCGCCGAGTCCGAGTCCGAGTGGTGGCGCTCCGAGGTCATCGAGCCGCGCCTCGCGGCCGGGGTCGACCCCGGACTCCTGGGCCAGCCGGAGGGCTCCGCGGAGCTGACGGCTGCCTCCGAGGAGGCTCTCATCGCGATCTGGCATGCCCAGCAGCAACAGACCTGGACCGCCAACATCGCCGCGGGCTTCGAGTATCTCCTCGGGAGAGCCGGCCTGTTCCATGCGCCCGACCGTCCGCCCGCGATCTGCTTTCTCGACATCACCGGGTTCACCCGGCTGACCCAGGAGCGCGGAGATCGCGCGGCCGCGGAGCTCGCCGAGGTGCTCACTCCAATCGTCAAGCGGACGTCGATTGAGCATGGTGGCCGCGCGGTGAAGTGGCTCGGGGACGGGGTCATGTTCTGGTTCAGGGACCCCGGCCCCGCGGTCGTCGCAGCCCTGGACATGGTCGAGGCCCTGGTCCCGGCCGGATTGCCCCCAGCCCATGTCGGCCTCCATGCCGGCCCGGTCGTCCTCCAGCAGGGCGACTATTACGGCCAGACGGTCAACATGGCCGCACGAATCGCCGAGTACGCCCGTCCCGGCGAAGTGTTGGTGAGCCGCGCGGTCGTCGAGGCAGCCACCGTGTCGGGCATTCGCTTCGATGACATCGGCGATGTCGAGCTCAAAGGGGTGTCTGGGGCCGTCGAGCTGCACTCGGCGCGGCGGGCAGGCTGAGGGTCAGCCCGCCGAGCGGTCGACGACGGTCGCGAGCACCATCGAGCCGCGACGTGTCGCCACCAGGCTGAGCCCGACCGAGACCGGGAACTCCGTCCCATCGCGTCGCCGCCCGTGCAGGCCGGTGCGCAGATACATCGGACGCGGCACCGGGTCCGCCAGGAACTCCGCACGTCGGTGGACGTGCTTCTCGCGGACCCGATCCGGGATCAGGGTCTCGACCTGCAACCCAACCAGCTCGTTGCGGTTCCAACCGAACGTCGCCTCCGCCAGCGCATTGAGGTAGGTGATCTCGCCGTCCGTCCCGACGGTGACGATCGCGTTCGGACTGGCCTCGAGGACGGCTTCGACATCTTCCCGCGCGTCCTGCTCCAGCCCGGCGGCAGCGACCTGCCACGCCCCGAGGCATGCGGCGAGTCGAGCCGGGTCCAGGATCTCGATGTAGCCCGGCGCGGTGGCGACGATGCCCTCGCGCCGAAGATCGCGAAGGGCTCGCGCGGCGACCTCGCGCATGGTGCCCACCCCGTCCGCCAGCTCCTGCTGCGTGATCGGCGCGATTCGCCGCTCACCTGGCCGGCCATCATCGCTCAGCGCCAGCAGGTGCCGGGCGACCTTCTCGCGGACGGTGCCGAACGCGCTGTCGGCGACGGTCGCGTAGACGTCCTCGAGCCGCCGGCTGAGCTCGGCCAGGACGGCACGCGCCACGCTCGCCTCCCTCTCGACGAGGCCCAGGAACTCCCTCGCCTCGAGCTCCAGGAGCTCGACGTCGGTCACGGCGTGAATCGCGATCGGCGAATGACCGCCGAGGAGATGGGAGCGCCGGGCAACGAACGCGCCACGGCGGTCGTAGCGCACCGTGAGCTGTCGCCCATCTGCCGCGGCGAGGAACGCCCGCGCGGTGCCCGAGAGCAGGATGCCCGCCCGCGGCTCGGGGTCGCCGAGCGCGAACACCGTGCCCCGCGCTGGAATGCGCCGAACCTGGGCGCCGTGAAGCAGGCGCTCGAGGATCGGCTCGGGGAGGTCCGACCAGAACGTGTCCGCGAGGAGTCGGGCGTCGCTGCCCGCGTCGAGCATCGTGCTGCTCATGCCCTCATCAAATCGCGGTGCCGGCGGCCCAGGCCGGGCGTGACGTATGTCACGGACCCCTGTCGGAGCGCAGCGGCCATGCGGGGGATATCAGCCGCGCTTCGGCGGATGCGATGGTGCCACACCGGAAACGGTCCGACTCGGCCGTTCAGCAGCGTTGCGAAGTGGGGGACATGCCTTGAAACGCGCTCTTATCGTGGCATTGGCCGGCGTGCTGACGTTCGGCGCCGTGTATGGCTTCGCGGCCAGCCTCAACCTCACCACCGAGAGCCTCGGCGCCGCGGACACGACGGTCGCGGCGTGCCAGGCCGGGGCGCTGACGGCGACATACACCAGCTCCTACTCGACGACCGTCCCCGGCTACGCCGTGGGCACCGTCACGGTGACCGGCCTCGCCGCCACGTGCTACTCGAAGGCCTACAAGATCACGCTGTCCGGCGCGGGCAGCGCCTCGCTCGGCGAGGCGACCGGCACCACCCCGGCATCCGGCGCCAGCTTCGCGGCGACGTTCTCGCCCGCGGTGAACGCCGCGTCGGTGACGGGCATTGCCGTCGTGATCAGCGGCTGACCCGACTCTCACACCGGCGGCGACCCCGGCATACGGTCGCCGCGGGATCCCCTCCCTGGGGCGAGGCATGTCGTCCATCCGAAACGTCGCCGTCGTGGCCTTCATCGTTGTCCTCGGCGGGGCTACCGCGTTCGCGGCGTCGCTCTCCTTCGCCGGAGGCTCGCTGGGCATGGCCTCGACGAGCACACCTCGATGCACCAACGCCGGCCTCGGGCAGATCCAGAACCTGTCTGGCTCGAACGTGGTCAGCGTCACCGTCAGCAACCTGCCCGCGGCCTGCGGAAACGCGACCCTCCAGGTGTCGCTCAACAACACCAGCACGTCGAGCGGCGGCAGCGCGACGGTGCCGGCCGCGGGTGGCTCGGTCACGGTGACGCTCGGGACGCCGGTCGCGATGGCCACGACCGAGGAGATCGACCTGGTCCTGACCGGGCCATGAGCATCTCGAGCGGGCGACTCGCGCTGGTCGTCGCCGTGGTGATCGGCGCGCTCGCCGCCCAGGTGGGCCTCATCGCCGGCCTGAACCTCGCGTCGCAGGGCCTCACCCCGTACCGCACCTGCGTGCTCACGGCGACGCCCGCGGCGACGACCTCCGTGATCGATGCGTCCGTTCGGCAGGGCTCGGCCACCAGCAACTTCGGTACGGCGACCACGAACAACGTCGCGACCGGGAGCGCGCAGAACCGTCGTCTCTACATCCGCTTCGACCTGTCGCTGTGCACGCCGGCCATCCCGGCCACGGCGACGGTCCGCCTTGCGACGTTGCGGATGTACGCGACCGGCCTGCCCGCGAGCTGCCGAACGGTCGACGCGTTCAGCGTCACCGCGAACTGGACTGAGGCGGGGATCACATGGAACAACCAGCCGTTCGGAACCGCGATCAACAACCCCGCGAGCGGGTCCGCCTCGAACAGCTTCACCATCGGCACCCCAGCCGGCTGCCAGAACCTGACGAACAACGCCTACATCGTCGGCGCGATCATGACCGCCGACGTCGCCGCGTTCGTCGCGGGCACCGCCACGAACTTCGGCTGGATGCTGCGCGACGACGTCGAGGGCTCGACGTCGACCATCACCTCGACGTTCTCGGCCAAGAACCTCGGCACGGCAAGCCAGGCGCCCCAGCTCGTCGTCACGTACGTGAACGTTCCGTGAGCGCCCGAGCGCGACGGTTCGTGGAGCTGGCCTTCGGTCTGGCGCTCGTCGCGCTGTGGGCCGTCACGCTGCGGCCGACCTCGCTCGGCGGCCCGGCAACGTACGCCGTAATCAGGGGCGATTCCATGCTGCCGAGCCTCCGCGCCGGCGACCTCGTGATCCTGCAGGTGGCGGACGGCGTCGCGGCCGGCGATGTGGTGGGCTATCGCGTCCCGGATGGCGAGGTCGGTGCGGGCCGCCTCGTCGTGCATCGCATCGTCTCGGGCGACGGGCACACCGGTTTCACCATGCTCGGCGACAACAACCCGGCGCCCGATCCGTGGCAGCCGCGCGCCGCCGACGTCGCGGGCAAGGCCTGGGTCCTCCTGCCCGGCCTGGGCCGCGTCATCGTGTTCGTCCACCAGCCGGCGGTCGCCGCCGCGTTGGCCGTGAGCCTATTGGTGATGGTCTTGCTCAGCCGCCATCGGCCGGCCCCGCATCGCCGGCCGCTGCCCGCTGTCTAGCACGGTAACGCTCGTTGGTACCACCGGGGGCAGGACAGGCGAGCCCCTCGCGGACGGGCCATGGAGCGCGCATCGTCACCGCCATGGAGTCGTGGAGTGCCGACCACTACCGGATCCTGCAGGTCGACCCGGGCGCTGACGTCGAGGTGATCCAGGCTGCCTACCGTGTGCTCGCGCGCCGCTTCCACCCCGACCTCGCCGGCGACGACGCGACGATGAAGCGGCTGAACGAGGCCTGGGAGATCCTCGGCCACAAGGATCGCCGCGCCGAGTATGACCGGGCCCACGCCAACGGCGGCCAGCCTGCCGCGGCCGCCATCGTGACCGGCGCACCGGCGACGCGCCCGGTGTCGCCCGACCATGCGGGGGCGCCGAAAGGCCGCGCGTTCGGGACCGTCCTGACCTACGGCCGCTACGAGGGCTGGTCGCTCGGCCAGGTTGCCCTCGTGGATCCGGATTTCCTGGAGTGGATGCGCTCGGTGCCCGGTGGGCGCTACCTGCGCCCGGAGATCGACGCGATCCTGCGCGAGGTCCACGGCCCGCTCGGCCCGGGCGGCAGGTTCGCCTCGGCCGGCTCGACGGCGCAACGGATGCGGGAGGCCGGCGTCCTGATCGGCTGATGCGCGCGCCTTGCCCGTCGGGGATCATGGACGCGTGCAGCGCGTGGCGATCATCGGCGGCGGCTTCGGCGGGTTGTACGCAGCGCGCCGTCTGGGCAGGGATGCGCGCGTCGACCTGACCCTCGTCGATCGGCGCAATCACCACGTCTTCCAGCCCCTGCTCTACCAGGTCGCGACGGGCGCCGTCGCCCCGGGCGACATCGCCCAGCCGCTGCGGAGCATCCTGCGCCGGAACAGGAACACGACGGTGCTGCTCGGAGAGGCCATCGGCCTCGACCCGGAGCGGCGCGAGGTCGCGCTGTCAGACGGCGGGCCGATCGCGTACGACACGCTGATCGTGGCCACCGGGGCGCGCCACTCGTACTTCGGGCATGACAAGTGGCGTGAATTCGCGGCCGGCCTCAAGTCGATCGACGACGCGACGCAGATCCGGCGCAGGATCCTCATCGCCTTCGAGGCGGCCGAGCGCGAGCACGTCGCCAAGCGCCGCGCGGAGTGGATGACGTTCGTCGTCGTCGGCGGCGGCCCGACCGGGGTCGAGCTCGCCGGCGCGCTCGGCGAGATCGCGAACGACACGCTCAAGCGCGACTTCCGATCGATCAATCCGCCCGACGCCCGGATCATCCTCGTCGAGGCGATGGACCGCGTCCTGCCCGGTTACCCGGAGGGCCGGTCCAGGTCGGCGAAACGCCAGCTCGAGCGACTCGGCGCCGCCGTCCGCACCGGAACCAAGGTGACGAAGATCAGCGGTAGCCAGGTGACCGTCGAGCCGACAGCGGGTGGGCCGCCCGAGCGCATCCCGACCCGCACCATCCTCTGGGCTGCCGGCGTCCAGGCCTCGTCGTTCGCGAGGATCGTTGCAGCCGCGACCGGGGCCGAGACGGACCGGGCCGGGCGGATCAAGGTGGGGCCGGACCTCACGATCCCCGGGCATCCGGAGATCTTCGTCATCGGCGACGCCGCCGTGCAGCCGTGGAAGCCGGACAAGCCCGTGCCCGGCGTCGCCCAGGGCGGGATCCAGGCCGGCCGCTACGCCGCCGATGCCATCGTCGCGCGCCTCAACGGCGAACCCCAGGAGCCCTTCCGCTTCCGCGACCTCGGCGACGTCGCGGTCATCGGCCGGCTTTCGGGCGTCACCAGCATCCCCTGGCTCGGGCCGTTCGGGCGGACCGGCGGGTTCATCGCCTGGCTGCTGTGGCTGGGCATCCACATCGTCAACCTGGCCGGCTTCTCGAACCGGCTGATCGTGCTGATCCGCTGGGCCTGGAGCTTCGTCACCCACGGCCGTGGGTCACGGCTGATCACCGGCGAGCCGCTCGTGCCCGAGATCCAGGAGCCGGAGCCGCCCGCGTGACCGACGACCTCGTCATCGAGGACCACCCGGAAGCCCGCCGGTACGAGGCCCGCCTCGACGGAACGCTCGCGGGCTGGGTCGACTACGGGCGCGTGCGCACGCGCCTCGTCGCGCTCCACACCGAGGTGCTGCCCGAGTTCGAGGGGCGCGGCATCGCGTCGGCGCTCGTGCGTCGCGTCCTCGCCGACGCTCGAGCCGCGGGCTTGACGGTCACGCCCCGCTGCCCGTTCTTCCGGCGCCACTTCGAGCGGCACCCAGAGGACGCGGACCTCCGCGCGGACCCGATCGGCGACTGACCCGCCGAGGGTCAGCCGCGGCGGAGCTTGTCGAGCTCCCGCTCCTCGTCACTCGGGATGCCTGGCTGGTTCGAATCGATGGTCGTCGCCTCGACACCCACGGCCGGCGGCGCGCCCGGGACGGCCGTCGCGGTGCGCCCGACACGCTCCGCCTGCTCGGTCTGTGTCGGGGCGGTTTCCTCGTCCGGCAGCTTGCCGATGGGCGGGATGGTGCTCAGGTCCGGCTTCTGGCGTTCGTTCATGGCTGCCTCCACTGTCAACGAGCCCGGCGGATCTCCGGGCGGATCATTCCCAGGGCCGTCCGCGGCAGGTGCCGCGGGATCCGGTGGCTCGAGCCCTCCACGGGCGGGGCGGCTGGCTCGAGCGCATCCCGATCGGACGAGACGCATTCGCAGCTCGCCTTCTCGAGACGCCCGCGGTCGAGGATGTGGACCGTGCCCCGTCGGAACTCGGCGGCACCCTCTCGGGCGAAGCGCGCTCCGACGGTCGAAACGGCCGGCCGTGACACGCCGAGGAGGTCGGCGAAGGCCTCCTGGGTGAGCGGGAAGGTCTCGCGGCCGATCCGGTCACCGGCGAGCAGCAGCCACCGCGCCGCTCGCTGGTCCAGCGTGTGCAGGCGGTTACAGGCGACCGTCTGCGCGAGATGGCGAAGCAGGGACACCGCGTACCGTTCGACCGTGCGGCGCACCCCGTCGCTCGACTTGATCGCCGACCGGAAGCGCTCCGCCGACATCGACTGCGCGAGGCCGGGCACGAGCACGGCGGCGTCCATCATGCCCATATCGCCGATCGCGGCCGATACGCCCACGATCCCCTCCGGCCCGACGATGGTGACGCCTGCCGTCCGGCCGTCTGCCATCGTCACCGAGAGGGCGATGAGCGCGGACTCGGGGAAATAGACACGGCGAACCGGCGCGTGGGCGTGGACGAGGGATCGCTCGGCGTCCAGTCGAACGCGCTCGAGGTCGCGGTGGATGGTCTCGGCATCCCGCGACGGAAGCGAGGCCAGCAGTTGCGATCCAAGCTGCTGCGGGGTGGATGCAGCATGGACGTTGCTGCCCATGCGCCAAGGATTCCGGGAAGGGGATTACAGGGGCATTATCCGGTCTGTTCCGCAGTAGACAGAAGCGCAACGGCCGTGCGGCTAGCCTTGCTGTCTGTCACGATTCTGTAAGACTCGCAGAATCCCGCCACGCCCAGCCGAGGCAGAAGATGCAAGGTTCCGAGCGCGCGACGCCGCCCCCCAAGGTCGTCCCCTTCGAGCCTTCGCTGGGTGCCCGCGTCGCCCGAGCCCCTTTCCATCTCGCCTCGCGCATCGCGGACTCGACGTGGAACGTGCTCCACGTCCTGGGCGCCCATCGCTGGCGCGACGGCTACGAGACCGATCCCGAGCGTGGTTGGAGCCGCTACCGCGGGTCGCGCTGTACGATCTGCGACTCGCCCTGGGAGGGCTGGTAGGTCGAGGAGCGCCCGGTCGTCGACGATCGGCGACGACCGAGGATGCGCCGCGCGAGGCCCAGCAGGGCCAGGCCGAGCATGATCCGACCGCCGATGAGCCGGTACAGGATCAGGTTGCGAAGGGCCTTGAGCATGCCCACACCCTGACAGGCATGGCCTTGCCGGAGCGGTCGGCGGGGTCCATTCGACCCCACAGTGGTGTCGCAGCTGGCCGGCTCGGGAGGTCCCGGCCCGTACCATTCGAGGGTGGAGCACACCGCTGAGACGGTCCTCGAGGTCGGGGCGATCCTCCTTGCCGCTGCCGGGGCAGGCTGGCTCGCTCGGCGCCTGACGCTCCCCGCCATCGTCGGCTATCTCGCCGTCGGGCTGGCCGTCTCACCGTTCACCCCGGGCTACGTCGCGGATCGCGGCCAGGTCAGCCTGTTCGCCGAGGTCGGCGCGATCCTGCTCCTGTTCGAGGTCGGGATCGAGGTCGACCTGCGTGAGCTCCGGCGCGAGCATCCGGCCGTGCTGTGGGCCGCACCGATCCAGATGGCGATCACCTTCGGCGCATCGACCGCCGCGTTCTCGCTCCTCGGGCTCGATCTGGCCGCCGCAGCCCTGCTCGGGCTCGCCATCGCGATGTCGTCGAGCGTGGTCGTGGTCAACATCACCCGCAGCCGACGCCGCACGACCGATCGTGAGACCGATCACCTGCTGATCGGCTGGTCGGTCCTCCAGGACGTGATCGGCGTGGCCGGGGCGATCATCCTGCTGGCCGTGCTGGGCGCCGGACGGCCGATCCACCTGACGCTGCTCGGGCTGACGGCATTCGGGGCCCTCGCGCTGCTCACCTCACGGCTCCTGCCTCGGGTCCTCGCGCGCATGCGCAGCGAGCCTGACCTGTTCCTCGCCGTGTCCATCGCGACCGGCCTGGCCGTCGCCGGCGCGGGCGCCCTCCTGACCGGCATGCCCCTCGCCCTGGCAGCGTTCATCGCCGGCCTGACGATCAGCGAGGGGCCGGTCTCATCGGAGGCGCGCAAGCGGCTGCTGCCGTTCCGCGACCTGTTCGCGATCTTCTTCTTCGTCGCCATCGGCACGCTCATCGACCCCGGCGCGCTCGGCCGGGGCCTCGGCTGGCTCGCGCTCAGCCTCGGCCTGGTGGTCGTCGCCAAATCGCTGGTGATCTTCGGCCTCGCGCGGCTGGCGCGGCTGCCCGCACATCACGGCCAGCTCGCGGTCGGCCTCGGCCAGGTGGGCGAGTTCGGCTTCGTGCTCGCGACCGTCGCCGTTGCCCGCGGGGTGCTGCCGGGCGAGGTGTACGCCGCCCTGCTGGCAGCGGTCGCCCTGTCGATCGCCGCCTCGTCGATCGCGGTCCGCGTGATCCGGCGGCCCGCTCCGATCGTTGCAGCCTCGATCTCGAGCTGAGGCGGCGAAGGCCGAGCTCGGAATTTCCAGCCCTTACCAATTTCGACGCTCGCACGGACGAACGGCTGGCCTGAGGGCCCGAACGCCTCGACTAACGTCGCGTTGCCTTGTTCAGGACGTGCGCTAGCGAGAACCTGCGTCTGCGACGTGGTGCGTCCGCGCCACCACAGGTCGCCGAAGCGCCCGCGCATGCAAGGTGAATTGGAAGGTCTGATGCTCGATAATCCGGGCACCTCGAAAGGGGTTCCGCAGACCGGGGCGGTCGCATCGGTCACGAGGGGCCGGGGGGTCTCGTTGACGATTGCACGGGGACGACGCTCGGAGATCAGTGAACCGGCAGGGCGGCGGCAGTCGGGCCGAGTCCTTCGCCAGCTTCTCCGCTTCCCCGCGACCGATCGACGTGGCCAGAGCACCGTCGAGTTCGCCCTGATCCTGCCGGTCCTCCTCCTGCTCGCGCTCATCGCGGTCGACTTCGGCCGGATCTATCTCGGCTACATCAACCTGCAGAACATGGCCCGCATCGCGGCCAACTACGCCGCGAACAACCCCCTCGCGTGGCTTCCGGGGAGCACCGACCCGGAGAAGATCACGAAGTACCAGAACCAGATCCTCGCCGACGCGGCCGCCACGAACTGCGCGCTCAATCCTGCGACCCCTGTTGACCCGACGTTCACGGACACGGACGGCGACGGCGACTCGCGTGGCCTCGGCGACAAGGTCACCGTGGCCCTCACCTGCCGGTTCAGCGTGATCACCCCGATCATCGCCAACATCGTCGGCAACACGGTGAACGTGTCGGCGTCGTCGGTCTTCCCGGTCAAGTCGGCCATATCGCAAACGAGCTCCGGCGGCGGCGTGTGCCTCTTCCCGAACCCCGCCATCAATGCCAACCCGACGAACGGCCCGGCAACCCTGACCGTCAATTTCAGCGACGCCTCCGGTGGCGGCGCCGGCACGGCGTGGCTCTGGGAGTTCGGCGATGGTCGGCAGTCGACGCTCCGGGATCCCGGCGACATCCCGTACGCAACGCCCGGCAATTACACGGTCACCCTGAGCATCACCAACGCGTGCGGCACCGTCACGACCAATCCGGGCACCACCATCACGGTGACACCCGCGTCGCAGCCGACCCTCTGCACCATCCCGAGCTTCAACGGCGTCAGGTTCAACAGCGCCCAGGGCCTGTGGGGCCTCCCGAAGCCGCCCGGCGCCGGGTTCTCGACGACCGTCCAGAGGGGGCCGGGTGCCCCGAACGGCAACTTCACCATCCGATCGCAGACGATCGTCGCCGACACGCAGGTCGCGTGCTCGAGCACGATCTCGGTGAACAACCCGTGATGGGGTGGATCGGCCGCCGCCGCTCGGCGGCGCCACGCTCGCGCGGCCAGTCGCTCGTCGAGTTCGCGCTGGTGCTGCCGTTGTTCCTGCTGCTGTTCATGGCCGTCATGGACTTCGGGACCGCGGTCTTCACCTACAACTCCCTGACCAACGCGGCACGCGAGGGAGTCCGCCTCGCCGTCGTCAACCAGGACTCCGCGAGCGTGATCC
>VBGT01000028.1:67411-112981 GCA_005889475.1 Chloroflexota bacterium
AGATCACCGCGCCGAACGTCACGATCAACTTCTACCACGAGGCGGACGACGGCACGCCCAACCTGTCGTCCCCCTGCTCGCCGGCCGCCGTGGGCTGCCTCGCCGTCGTGACCTTCGAGTCCACCTACAACCCGATCACGCCGATCATCGGCCGGATCCTGTTCCAGAACGGCGTGACGCTGACCGCCAGCTCGGTCCTGTCCGTCGAATACAGCTGCCCGAATCTGACCCACACGGCAGCGCAGTGTCCGAAGCAGCCGTGACCACACACGACGCCACCAGCAAGGAGCGCGGAATGTCAGCCCGCCACGGTCGCACCCGACGCAAGGGGGAGGGCCAGATCCTCGTGGTCTTCGCCCTCGGCCTGGTCGTCCTCGTGACCGGCGTCGCGCTCGTCCTCGAGGGCGGTAACGCCTACCAGAACCAGCGCAGCGTCCAGAACGCGGCCGACGCCGCGGCCAACGCTGGCGCGACCGTCATCGCCCAGCACCTCGCCGGCGTCCCGAAGACCGACGCTCAGGTCAACTCCGCCATTACGTCCAGCGCGAGCTTCAACAGCGTGACCGAGGCTGCCTACTACACCGACTGGCAGGGCCAGCCCATCGACGCGAGCGGCAACGTCGTCGCGGCGAACCTTGCCGTGGCGGTGGGCGCAGGACCCGCGGGGGCCATTCCCCCGAACGGCCAGGGCGTCCACGTGGGCGGCAACCGGACCTTCCCCACGGCGCTCGCGCGGGTGATCGGCATCAAGAGCTTCACCGCTTCTGCCGATGCGATCGCGGTCACGGGCAAGACAAACGGCGGCAGGCTTCTGCCGGTCGTGTTCCCGGTCAACATCACGGACTGCTCGGGCAACGGTACCCTCGGGGCCGCCAAGGACCAGTGGGACATCAGCCAGCCGGGGGCTGCGGGCGCGCATCCGGTCGGCACCGAATACATCGTGCCGCTGTGCAAGACCGGCGAAGGCTCGTTCATGGTCCTCGACCTCGATGGCACGCCGAACAACTGCGCCTACGAGGTCACGCACCCGGATCCGATCCAGTTCGACTCCTTCCCGGTCACCATCGCGTCGGACAACGGCAACAACTGCGCCAAGCCGTTGGCGGATGCCGTCGACACGTTGGTGGGTGACGACCGCACGGTCCTGATCCCGATCTGCGACAACAACGAATGCAACACGTCCGGCGGCAGCCACGCGAGCTACCACGTCACGGGTGTCGTCTCCTTCTATATCGACTACATGAGCGACTCGAACAACCAGAACAACTCGCTCTGCCAGAGCCACTACAACAACGACGTCCCCCTGCCGCAGCTGATGGTCACGATCGCCGGCAACGGCAGCAGCAGCTGTATCGCCGGCTGGTTCGTACGGTTCATCACGACCGGGCCGGTCGGTGGCGGAACGGTCGGCAACGGCGACTCGCTCAGCATCCAGCTCATCAAGTAACCCTCGCTCGATCTCGACGGAGCCGCGCCCACCGTGCGCGGCTCTTTCGATTCACGCCCGTCGAACGTGATTCCGACCGGACATCACCGGACCGCTCCGGACCGCACGCTCCGTTGCGCCGTGGCACAGGACTTTCGGTCAGTAATGTCAATCGAAAGGTCCTGGGGCTGATAATGCGGCTCCCTCCGAACAGGTCCGGGACGTCGCATCAATGGGGGAATGGGAGGGAGAAAGCGCAGGTCCGGGATGCCCGCGTGGGGGACGCAGCGTCCGAGCCACCGGACGACGGAGTCCGGCCAGGCCCTCCTCGAGCTCGCCCTCGTCACCCCGATGCTCGTTCTGCTCGTGATGGCCATCTTCCAGTTCGCGTTTGTGCTTGAGACCCAGATAGGGCTCGAGAACGCCGTGCGCGAAGCCGGCCGCCGCGTCGCTGCCGCCAAACCGCAGACGCCACCAGTCTGGACGGGGAGCGGCTCGCTCCAGGAGTGGACACAGCAGCAGCTGTGTGGTGATCTCGTGCCGCCATGTGACGGCGGCTTGCTGCCCGAGAACGTCCAAGCCTTCGACGGCACCCGACTCTGGGCCGACCCGCCGAGCGTCACCTTCTGCAGCTATCCAGTGCAGACGGCGTCGGGTATCGCGACGGAATATCGCGTCCAGGTCGATGTGACCTACGGCCATCCGCTGTTCTTCGCCCCAATGGGCTTCGCCACCGATGCCATCGACGGCACCCCGAACGGCAAGTGGGACCTGTCGGTCTCGGCGCAGATGCGCCTCGAGAAGATCGACCCCAGCGTGAGCGGGTTCACGGATCCAGGGCAATGCCCGTGATCACCCGCGGCCTGCGCCGTCCCGGGCCGACCCGTCGCTCCGTGCGCGGTCAGGCGCTGGCCGAGTTCGCCCTCGTCGCCCCGATCTTCTTCCTGATGGTGTTCTTCGTCGTCCAGATCGGGATCATCTTCGCCGCCCAGAACGGTCTGGTCGACGGGGTGCGCAACGCCGCTCGTCGGGCGGCCACGTACCGGATCAACGACCAGAGCTTCGATCCGACGGTGTGGGGCTCGATCTGCAACACGATCGGGACCGAGCTCGACGCGCAGCTGGGGGACAAGCGAACCGGAATCGTCGGCTTCTCGATGGCGAGCCGTTCGCGGACGATCGCCTACGAGTGGCAACAGAACCCTGGCGGCGGGGACTACTTCCTCGTCGCGCATGTCTCGGCGACGTACCGAAACCCGTTGTACGTGCCCCTGGTCTCCTTCTTCCTCGATGCGACCGACGGAACGATCGACGACCGGATCGCGCTCTCGGCCAGCGAGAAGATGCGGATCGAGAACCCAGGCCTGGCCCCCAGCCCGTTGCCGTCGATCCCGCCATGCCCATGAAGACGACCGATCCGCGACTGCCGTCCGGCCGGTCGAGGGGCCAGGTCCTGGTCCTGTTCGCGCTGCTTCTGCTCGCCCTCCTCGGGATCTCGGCGCTGGCGATCGACTATGCGAGCTGGCTCGTCGTCGATCGCAACCTCCAGAACGCCGCCGATCACGCCGCCCTCGCCGGCGCGTCCGCGTTCGAGAACCGGGCCAGCGTCACCAACTGCTCAGGCACCAAGTGCTTCAACGCGCGAGCCCAGGCCTGGACCTCGCTGAACGACGAGCTCAAGCTCGGCTTGCCATCCACCGCGATCGGCGTCGTCGCGACCCGGAACTCTCCGGACATCGGCGAAACCTCGATTACGGACGGAGTCACCACCTATCCGCTGAAGGACAAGATCTGGGTCACGACCCCACCACCTGCCTATGCGGCGTACCTCGGCGCAGGAGGTCGCTACCAGGGCAACCAGGGCGTCGTCTTCGTGCGGGTTGACCGTGACGTCCGCTCCTTCCTCGGCGGGGTGCTCGGCATCACGCCCGGTCCGCGCACCGGCTGGGCGACCGCCGGTGCCCTGCCCTCCGGCCTCGCGCTGGAGACGTTCTGCCGGAACAACATCCCACCGCAGTCGGGTGTGTGCGAGAACTCGGCCGGGCTGACCATCGACGGCCAGGGCGGCATTCGCCTCCTGAGCGGCGACATCGGCAGCAACGAGAGCCTCAAAGTGACGGCCAACGGCGGTCAGGGTGTCGTCGTGGACGATGGCAATACTTTCGTGGTGAACGGGACCTGCCAATCGTCCTCCTGGAACTGCCCGAACGGCCCGCCGTCACTGGGCGGCATCTCCGATGGCGCGCCGAGCTATAACGGCAAGAACGCCTTCTACATGGCGCCGCTGCCGGTTCCGCAGTACGAGTCGCCGCTCGACTACGCGTCGCTCAGCGTCTGCTCCGACACGACGACCTGGAACGACGTCACGTCCCCGAACTACCACGTCCCGTGCGTGCCATACCGAAATCAGTCCAGCCCGGATCCCGCGCCCAGCTCGGCCCTGTGGGTCGGCGACTGGACCTGCGACAACGGGATCACCGACTGCGGCACGCCGACGGTCTCGGGCTCGACGGTCATCTGCGGCGGCGGGAACTTCGACAAGTTCTACCGGCCCAACAACGACGACTCGAACCCGAACCCGCGCTGGCAAGGGGCTGGGTCGCCGGTGTTCTACAACTCGAACTCCGGCGGCGGCAACCGGTACTTGAACATCAACGAGACGACGATGGACGCGGTCGGCAGCCTACCGGGATCGGTACCTGGATCCGCGACCGTGACGGGGCCGATTGCGAACTGGGTCTACAGCCAGAACAACACGGCGCACACATACCGAGTCGGGCTCGACAGCATCGACGGAGTCCACGCCGGCGGCAACCTCATCGTGCGCTACGTGCTCTTCCGAACCACCGGTTCCTCCGGCGCGATCGACACGGCGGCCGGCACCCCGGTCCCTGTCACCGTCAGGCTGCGCGAGCGGACCGGCGGCAGCACCTATGTGACTCGAGGATCGGATTCCCAGACCGCCACCGAGTCCGCGACCGTGTACCAATTCTCAGTCCCGGTTAGCTCGATGACCGGAGCCACCTGGTACAACAACCTGTACCTGGAGTTCTCGGTCACGACGGCTGTTCCGAACAAGGGCGCGGGCATCTCGTGGGCCGAGGTCGAGGAGCAGAACCTCCAGCCGCGGCAGGCGCCCCGGATCCCGCCCGGCTACTGGCACTCGATCACCATCCCGGCCAATAAGTGCGCCATCCTCGATCCGTCGCACGCGACCGGCGTCCAGCTGTACCAGCTGCCCGGGATCTTCCGGTTCGGGGGCGGTGGAACCGGCTCTGCGGCGCCGCGCATCGTCGTCGGATCAGGGTCCTATCTCATCGGCGACGGCGTCTCGCTGGTCTTCGACCCACGCGTCGGCGCGAACGGATTCCCCGACAACGGGATCGACGTCGGCACCAACGCGGCGCTGCTCATCAACGCCGGGGCGACGCCCGACCCGCCGTTGGTCGCGCTGCCATACGCCGGTTCGAACGCTGCCTGGCAGATCGACCCCAACGACACGACCAACCCCCGCAACGGCGAGAACACCTGGCCGGTCTGCACGCGCGGCGGGAACGAGTGCGTGCCAAGGTCGTGCTACATGAATACCGATCCAGATCCGCTCGGCACCTGCGCCGGCCAGACCGTCTCATTGCTCACGGGCGGTCGCGGCATCGCGTTCTATCTGACCCCGAACACGTGGACGCAGGCCTCCGCGCAGATCCAGCGCCGCTTCTACATGGGCGGCTCCGGGACCACTGACGCTCCTGGCATCGCCTTCAAGGGCGTCCTCTACGCCCCGTACGACGATGTCAAGATCACGGGGCGGAATGGGTTCAACACGGTGGGCCAGGTGCTGTCGTGGACCGCCAAGTTCAACGGCGGGAGCGCCTACATCTCTCTCGAATACCCGTACACGGACGCGGCCGCCCCGCCATACCTTCTGGAGCCCACGATCAACCACTAGGCCCGGACGGAACGGGTCGGGCCAACCTTCCGGGCGCCGAGCGATCAGCTCGGTGGCGGTGGTGGCGGCGTGATCTCGAGCGTCGGCGGAGGCGCGGTCGGCTCGGGCGTGGGCGTTGCCGGCGGTGGCGTTGGCGCGGGGGTGCGCGTGGGCCTGGGCGTCGGCCGGGGCGTGACCTTCGGCTCGTAGCACGTCACGGCGGGCAGCTTCGTCTTCGTGGGGCCGTCACTGTTCTCGGGGATCGTCTCGAGCCCGCTGGGGAGCGTGCCCGCCGGCGGGAAGGCCTTGGCGGCGAGTGCTCGGACCAGGCCCATCCGCGGGATGAGAACCGAGCCGCGCGGATCGTTGCTCGCACCGTGCACCAGCGGGTACGTGATGACCGCGCGGTAGACGTGGTCGCGCTGGATGCTGGCCGCGTACTCGACGTACTTGCCGATGGTCGCGGGATCGAGGCTCGTCGTGAGCAGCTTGCCCATCCCCTGGATGAACCCGGCCGGATCGTTCACGAAGCCACCCTTCACGACGCGATCGCGCGCCGCGACGACGATCTCGCCCTGGCGGGCGGCGCGGGTGAAGTCGTTCTCGCCGTATGACTTGCGGATCCGCGCGTACGCGAGCGCGCCCTCGCCATCGAGGTGGTACTTCCCGGCATTGATCGCGAACCCGTTGAACCCGTACTCGTTGTAGCGGGGATCGCACAGCGCATTCCTCACGGTGACGTCGACGCCGCCGATCGAGTCGATCACCTTGACGAAGCCGGGCAGGTTGACCTCCGCCCAGCCATCGACGCGGACGTTGAGCAGCTTGCCGAGTGCGGCACCGAGGACCGCCTCGCCCGACGTCGCGCCGGGGAACTTCCTGGGGTAGCGGTTGGCGTACGAGACGAGGCTGTTGATCTTGCCCCGGTACGTCCGACCGTCGGGCAGCGGCACGTCGACCATGTCCCGTGGGACCGACACCATCGACACCGCGCCGGCGATCGGGTCGAGCGACGCGACGATCATCGTGTCGGTCAGGAACTCCGACCGACCCGGGCCCGAGTCGACGCCGAGGAGCAGCACCGTGTATCGGCCGAGCTCGGGCGTGGGCAGGGGTGCCTCCGACTCGATGGGCTCGACGCCGAAGTCCTCGTCGTGGGTGGTCGGCTGGAACGGGCTGGGCTGCCAGGCTTGCTCGGCGGGCTTGAACACCTCGAGAGCGGCCTCGCGGGCGACATTGGTCAGGTACGCGGCGTAGACGCTCGGCACGAGGACGAACACGAGCGCCACCGCGGTGAGCGCCGCACCGCGTTCACGTGCTCGACCTTTGCCGCGGCGGAACGCGTCCGCCACTGCCAGCAGGCGCCACAGGAGCAACGCGCCCTCGAGCAGGAGCAGCGCGGCGATCACGTTCGGGTCGAGGAGCGTCGCCAGACGCTCGAGTCGATCCGGGCTCGCGACCGCGGCGACCAGGAGCGTCGCCAGGATCAGCGGCGGCAATGCGAGCAGCACGCCGCTGCGGCGCGCCCCGACGGCAAGGTGCCCGAGACCGGGCCACAGCGCCGAGAGCAGGGCAGCGACGTGCCGATTTGTCCGTAGTGGTCGGTGGATGACGCGCTCCCTCGTTCCTGCCCTTTGCCCGGTCGGGATTGTAGGGCCCCCATGCCATTCGCGATGTCCGACTTCGTCAACGCGCGCGATCGATGGGCGTATCACAGCGACTCAGTGACGAATGGTCACCTGGTAAGCAGGTGACAGATTCGGGAGATGTCCGGAGGCGTTGATCGTCCTAGACGGTCTCCGCCTCCCACTCCGCGGCGGCGGGCTCGGCGCCCGCTGCGAGGGAGATGTCCGCGAGGCGACGCCAGCGGGTCGCGAACAGCCAGGCGAGGGCGTACAGCGCGGCGACGATGACGAGGAGGAAGCGGTAGCCGGTCAGGAGCGCGACGTACTCCATCGCGCCGCCGACCATCGCGCCGAGGAGGTTGCTCGCGAAGGCCATGTCGGCTGTGCGCGTGTCCCGGAACGAGTAGGTGAACACGAGGTTCGCGAGGAACACCGGGGCGAACGCGACGACCCCCGCGAGCAGGTAACGCAGCCACGGCGGGTCGATCAGGAGTGACTCCGGCGGGAGCAGGAACGCGACGGCAAGCGCCGCGAACAGCGCGCCGTAGAGCACCGCCGGGCGCTGGATCCGCCAGCGCGCGTTCACCAGAATGGCGAGCAGCACGGAGGCGAGAATCGCGAAGAACGCCAGCGCGTTGACCAGCCAGGTCGAGCCGAAGAGCAGCGAGAAGCTGACCAGCGAACGCGTTTCGAGCAGCAGGAACGCCGCCCCGAGCACGAAGAAGTGCGGGCTGAAGCGCCGGATCGTCGTCCCGCCCGCGCGCGCCGCCGTGAACACGCCGAACAGCGCGATGAGCAGGGCGAACGCGAGACCCGCGAGGTAGTGCGGGGCGATGAATGGCGTGCGCAGGTACAGGAACGGCCAGTCGTCGGTGGCCGCCTTCGGGACCGGCTCGCCGACGTTGGGCACGGCATCGATCGTGTCGCCCGGCGGCGGCCCGCCGTTAAGGGCGTCGACCTGCGGCCCAACGGCGAAGATCGCCATGCGGGCAGCGAACATGCGCACGATGGGCGGGCTGTCGAACGCCTGGTCGAGCATCGTCGCGATCTTGGCGATTAGCCATTCCTCGCGGTAGTAGTTGTAGAGCACGAACACCCCGCCCGGCGCCAGGTGCTCTCGCACGGATTCGAAGGCCTGATCGGTAAAGAGGAACGACTCGAGCCGGATGTTCGCGGTCGAGCTGACCAGCGTCAGCGAGTCGGGCAGGGCGAAGATCACGAGGTCGTACTTCTTGTCGGTGCCGCGCAGGAATGCCCGCCCGTCGTTCTCGTAGCGGGTGACCCGCGGATCCTGGTACGGGTGGTCGGGGTGCTGGTCGATGCCCAGCTGCTGGATCGCCCGATCGATCTCGACGGCGTCGACATGGCCCGCGCCCTTGGCCAGTGAGATCGCGACGTCCGTGCCCGATCCCGCCCCGACGATCAGGACCTCTTTGTACGTGCGACCCGGGAACCACTTGTAGAGCTCGTCATAGAACGGCTCCTTTGGCGCGTCGACCGGGTGCAGGGCCTGGTGGGGAATCCCGTTCACGTTGACGTACAGCTCCCCGTTGGCGGCGCGGTACGTGTTGATCCGGTAGTACGGCGACCAGATCTCTCTCGCGTCGGTCTCCGTCGAGGCGAGGACGAGGACGATCGCGAGCGCGGCCACGGCGGGCAGGCGAAGCAGCCTCGGTGTCTCCGTGCCGGCGAGCAGGAGCGCCACCAGGATCGCCGCGACGCTGAACCACACGATCGGCGTCGTGCCCGCGGCGGAGAGCGCAGTGAACCCGGCGATGCCGAGCATCGAGCCGGTGATGTCCCAGCCGTACGCCTGCAGCGGCGGCATGGAGCGGAGCAGCGGTCCGAGCGGGAGCGCCAGCGACGCCATCAGCGCAGTGACCAGTCCGAACACGATCGGGAGCACCAGGAAGTTCACGTCCGCGGCGCTGCTCTCGGCGAGGCCGAAGAACAGCTCGTCGCGGGAGCTGACCTGCACGTTCAGCTCGAGCTTCGTGATGAGCGCGACGACGATCACGAGGAGGATCGGGAAGACCGCGATCGAGTCCATCTGGCGCCGGCGGCCGAGCAGGATCCCGATGCCGATGCCCAGGAAGCTGGCCATCAGCAGGAAGTTCGAGAAGAAGCCAATGTACCGGACTTCCGACGGGATCCAGCGGATGAGCAGCAGCTCGACGAAGAGCAGCGTCCCGCTGGTCAGGACGAGGCGGGTGCGGTTGCCGCGCAGGCGATCGAACGCGCCGGCCAGGGGACCCGCTCCCGGCCCGGGGCCGGTCGACATCACCCGGAACGGTAGCAGGCTCCGGGCATGAAACGGCCCGGGGCCGAGGGGAGGGTCTCGGCCGCCGGGCTTGTTCGGGAGATGCGAACGGTTAGCGGTTGCTCGTGGTGTAGTCGCGCTGGACGGTTCCTTCCTCCTCGGCCTCTTCCTCGATCTGGTCGCCGGTTCCGGCGCCCGCGCCGGCCCCAACGGCTCCACCGACCACGGCGCCCGGAGGGCCTGCGACCGCGCCGCCGACGACGGCGCCGGTCACGGCACCCGCCGCGCCGCCGGCCGCCGAGCCGGCCTCGTCATCACCCTCGGTCGCCTCGCCGGCGGCCGCGCCACCGGCTGCGCCGACCGCGCCGCCGACGAGTGCGCCCGGAGGGCCCGCCACGGCGCCGCCGGCCAGGGCGCCTCCGATGGCGCCCGCGCCTGCGCCGACGGCCTCGCGGCCACCCTCCTCGTTCTCGGGGAGCGTGTCGTCGGGCAGGTCACGATCCTCGCGCATGTCCTTGTCTCGATCGTCGTACGTCATTCGTCGCTTCCCTTTCCTCTCGCGAACCAGCCGAAGGCGGTTCTACCCGCAGTGACAGCCGCCCTCGAGCCAGCAGTCCTCGTCCATCCGGGATCAGCCCGCCTGCTCGGGCTCGTGCGTGCGCGCGTCCGAATCCGGCGGCAGTGCGGTCCGATCGACCGTGGGGTCGTCACGGACGCCTTCCTGCTCGGGTTCCGTGCTGATCGGTGCCGCGACCGAGGCGCCGACGGGGTCACGGATGACACCCGCGTCCGGGCCGTTGACAGAGCCGCCGACGCCGGGGCCGCCGAGGCTGCCGTCGCCGACGCCGACTGCCGTGCTGCTCTCGTCTTCGCGCTTGGTGGTCATGTCATACCTCGCTGCCGCGATCGGCGCGCGATCTGCGCGCTGCGACGGTGTGCCTCCGCGCGTCGCAGGGCGTTCAGCAGCCCGGCCATGAACGTTGCGAACCCCACGCAGCCACGTATCGATCTCGCAACCCGACAGGCGCATGACATGGCGAAACCATTCGCTCGCCGGCGCCCTGGTGCCAAGTACCAGGACGAGCGCGCACCACCCGGGCCGGCGGACGAGCCGTTCCGGTGGCCGTCCGTGAGGTAGCCCATACGGGGGATACGAATGGTCCCGCCTCGATGCGACCGTGGACCACGATGACGGCACCGTCGCGCGCCGTGATCAAGAGGGGACCGGTGACGGACAGGGGCAGGGCAGGGCCGCTCAGGCGTGCACTGCGCGTGTTCGGCCTGATCGTCCTGCCGGTCGGCGTCTTCTGGGCCGCGGTCGGGTTCGCCGTCGGCGCGACGTCGCTCGCCGGGGTGGGCGTCGTCGCGGCGCTGTTCGCGGTGTGGCTGCTCATCGAGGCCCGCGACGCACAGGACCGGACGGAGTCCGAGCTCGCGACCCGAATCGCCATCGGCACGCAGGTCACCGGGGTGTGCGCGGTGATCGTGGAGCCCGCGATCGGGGTCGCGATCGCCCTCGGCTCGCTGATCCCGGTGATCCTCGCCCTGCCCTACGTCCGGCGGACGTCGCTCACCCGGCTGATGGCGATCAGCGCCGTCGTCGGCATCTTCTCGCTCGCCGCGCCGGACCTGCTGCCATGGGCGATGCGCGCCGGCAGCTCGATCGCCCTCATCCTGCCGACGTCGACCGTCGTGATCGTGTACGTCCTGTTCCAGGTCTTCCTTTTGAATGCCAGCACCCGCCTGACCGACACGACCACCGAGCTGCGGCACGTGATCGAGATGTCACACGACCTCGCAGCGACGCTCGACCCCAAGGACGTCGGCAACCGCCTGGCGCGGCACATCGCGCAGGTGGCCCATGCGGACGACTGCGTGCTGAGCACCTGGGATCGGGCCGGTGATCGCGTGGTCACCTTCGGCAGCCATCCCGTCGAGCGCGGCAGGTCGCTCGAGCCCGCGTACGACCTCGCCGAGTTCCCGGCGACCCGCGCCGTCCTGAACTCGCACGAGCCGTGCGTCATCGACAGCGATGACCCCGCCGCCGACCCGGCCGAGCTCGAATACATCCGGTCGATGGGCCATCGCTCGCTCGTGATGCTGCCCCTCGTCGTCCGTGGCGAGTCGATCGGCATCGTCGAGCTGTCGTCGGCCCGCCCGAAGGCGTTCACCGAGCGCGACGTCGAGCTCGCGCAGCTGCTCGTGCGCGAGGCGGCAACGACCTTCGACAACGCCCGCCTCTATGACGAGCTGCGTCAGCAGGCGTCGCGCGATCCGCTCACGGGGCTCGCCAACCGCTCGCGACTCCAGGACCGCGTCGACCACGCCCTCGAGCGCATCCGCGGGCGGAGCCCGAGCCACGTTGCGATCCTGTTCATCGATCTCGACCACTTCAAGCACCTCAACGATCGCTTCGGGCATGCCAAGGGCGACCGGGCGCTGCAGACGATCGCCGATCGGATCCGGGCGATCATCCGGCCGGGCGACACGGCTGGCCGGCTGGGCGGCGACGAGTTCGCGGTGCTCCTCGAGGACGTCGAGGACGTCGAGGTCGTCGCCGCGGTGTGCCAGCGCCTCCTCGATGGGATCTCGCTGCCGATCGAGCTGGACGACGCGTCGCCGATCGTGGGCGCGAGCATCGGCTATGCGCTGTCGGGGCCCGACAGCAGCAACAGCGAGGACCTCCTGCGGAACGCCGACATCGCCATGTACGCCGCCAAGGCTGCCGGCCGCGGACAATTCGTGGCCTTCCGTCGCGACCTGCTCGATACCGCCTCGGCCCGCAGCGAGCTCGCCGCGCTCCTGCGTGGCGCCGAGTCGCGCCAGGAGCTGCAGCTGCACTACCAGCCCGTGGTCAACCTCGACGACGGCAGCCCGGTCGGGCTCGAGGCGCTCGTGCGCTGGCAGCCGACCGGCCACCTCCTGCACCTGCCCGCCGAGTTCCTCGAGCTCGCCGAGGAGACCGGGGAGATCCTGCCAATCGGGCGCTGGGTGATCGGCGAAGGCTGTCGTCGGGTGCGGGGGTGGCAGACGCGCTTCGACCTGCCCGACCTGCGCCTGTACGTCAACCTGTCGGCGCGCCAGTTCCGTGATTCGGGGCTCGTGCCGATGATCGTCTCGGCCCTCGCCCGGACGGGCATGAACGCGGCGAATCTCACCCTCGAGATCACCGAGGGCACGCTGCTGACGCCGGGGTTCGAGACCATCCAGCGCATCGGCGAGCTGCGCGCGCTCGGGCTTCGGCTGGCGATCGACGACTTCGGCACCGGCTACTCGTCGCTCGGCTACCTGCACGCGTTCCAGATCGACGAGCTCAAGATCGACCGCTCGTTCGTCCCCGGCAGTGAGGGTGTCGGCGACGCGCACGTGCTCAGCCAGGCCATCGTCGAGCTGGGCCGCGCGCTGCGCCTGGACATGGTCGCCGAGGGCATCGAGACCGCGGACCAGGCCGCCTGGTTCAGCGCCCTGGGCATCGCGCTCGGGCAGGGCTTCCACTTCGCCCGGCCGATGCCCGCCGCCGACGTCGAGCGGTACCTTCGCCGCGAGGCCACAGGCCAGACAGGCGACGGGCCGATCGGGCCGGGAGGACGCCGCATGTCGCGCCGCGCCCGACTCGCCGGTGCCGGGATCACGGATGTCCTCGGGGTGGGGCGCGAGGCGGCAAGCTGACCAGCTGACACGCACACGCAAGGCGCTTGCGAGCCGATCGCCGCTCAGGCGGCCGCAGGGTTGACCTCGACGGGCTCACGGTCGCTGTCGGGCGAGACAATGGGTCTCGAAACGACGGCCCCGACGACCGGCTACTGAGGGCGCTCGCCGGTGCCTCCGGGCACCGCACAGTGCCGGGAGCGTTTGACGCTCAGCGGTCGCCGGACCAGACTTTCGGCCACGTCCAGGGACCCTCCCGAGGCTCGGTTGGAACGGTTGCCCGCACGTTTGCGGGCACCCCGTCCGGAGGACCGATCGCACGGAGGCTCGGTCGGCCCCTTGGTGCATGAAAAACTGCGACAGGGGAGAGCCATGTCCGCACCACGCCTCCGGCGCGCCGTTCGCGCCAACCGCGCTCAACGAGCCGGCGTCCCGGCAGCCCTCGCGGCGTTGCTGCTGTGCGCATCGAGCGTCGCCGCGTCCACACCCGGCGCCGACGTTCGCCTCAGCAACGACGACCCGGGACTGTCTGGCTACGTCAGCGCCGACGACCTGGCCGGGCTGCCGCACTACTCCGACGCGACACTCGATGAGTGCTCGCGCTCGCGCGGCCGAGAGAACGAGCCGGCCGTCGCCATCGATCCGCGCAACAACCAGGTGATCGTCGGGTCGAGCAACGACTATTGCGCCGTCTACAACAACGGCAGCGACGCCAATGGCGCGCCGATTCCGTCCGGCCCGATCTGGCTCGGCTACTACCGCTCCGAGGATGGCGGCGCGTCGTTCGACAGCTCACTCGTCCCGGGCTACCCCGGAGACACGTCCACGCTCGGAGCGCTGGCGAAGATCCGGACGGCGAGCTCCGGCGATCCGGTGCTGGCCTGGGACGCCGACGGTCGGCTGTTCATGGGCTCCGAGTCGAGCGACGACCCGGGCGGCTCGAAGAAGACGTTCGGTGACGTGTACGTCGCCACCTACGTGAACTTGAACGGGCCAGGCGGCAACACGCTCAACGACGGCCAGCGCTATGCCGGCTCCACCGTCGTCGCCAGGGGCGTTTCGGCCCCGAACCTGCTCGGCAAGTTCAACGACAAGACGTCGATCGAAGCCGACCGCACGGATAGCTCATGCCGCGGCAATGTCTACTTCGCCTGGTCGCGCTACACCGGGAACGGCACGAACGCGATCTACTTCTCACGCTCGACCGACCACGGCGCGACCTTCTCGACGCCGATCAAGCTCACCGAGAGCACGATCAACGAAGTCCAGTTCCCGGACATCTCGATTACCTCGAACGGCCACGTGTACGTGACCTACCGGCAGTTCGGCCAGCACAAGCAGCCCGATGCGGTCGCCGTCGCGAAATCGACGAACTGCGGCGGGACATTCCTGCACGGCCAGGTCATCCAGACGTTCGCGCCGATGGGTCTGGTCGATGAGCAGACCGGAGGCGGCCGGGCCCGTGATTGCGGCGACGGCCTGGGCACGGCATGCACGTCGGGCTACACGTTCTTCCGCGCCGACACGGGACCGCGCTCGACCGCCGATCAGGCAGACACCGATCACGAGTGGGTCTACATCCTGTATGAGGCCATCGTGCCGGGCTCCGAAGTCGCCACCGGGACGACCTTCGGCTGGGGCTTCGTGCAGGGCGCCGGCGGTCAGTCCGCGATCTATTACGTCCGCTACAACGGCGCGACCGGCGCACACACCACTCCGGCCCGGATCGCGGAGACGCCGGAGGGTCAGCAGCTCTTCCCGGATCTCGCGGTTGACGCGGGCACCATCCACGCCCTGTGGTGGGACACCCGCAACGACGTCAACAACGGCGCATCCAGCTTCCGGACCCGGCCACCGGGCAACGACGCCGACGGCAACGTTGGGCCCTCGTTCGATACCTATGGGGCCACCCGTCCGATCGATGGCGGCGGTTGGACGTCCGCCGCGCGGATCAGTGACGTGACATCGAATGGTCAGTACGAGCAGTTCGCCGGCCGCACAGTGCCGTTCGGCGGCGACTACCTGTGGATCGATTCCAAGGACGGGCTGACGTACGGCGTCTGGACTGACTGGCGGAACACCGTGCCGGGCACCGACCTGCGTGAAGCCACCCAGGACGAGACCGGCGCGGATGTCATGCAATGCCGACATGTCACGCCCAGCGGTTCCATCTCGGGCGACACCTGTCCCCGCCAGGGCGGCCTTGACCAGGACATCTACGGCGACCTTGCGCCGTAGCATCGGCACCAAGACAAGGAAGAGCGGCACCCATCGGGTGCCGCTCTTCGATTCCCGAACGTGGGGACTTCCTGAGACCCGCTCGAGGCTGTCCCCGCGCTACAGCCAGTCGATCCGGCGCAGGACGACGACGGCCGCCAGCGCGGCGACGACCGTGATCATCACGACCACCCAGAAGCCGGAGCCCTCGAGGCCCTGGAACGCGGACGCGGCCTCGCTCATCCCGAAGACGCCCGCGACGGCACCGATGCCGGCGAGGATCACGGTCACGCCGGTCAGCCGCTTCATGATCGCCGACAGGTTGTTGTTGATGGAGGACAGGTAGACCTCGAGGGCGCCCGCCACGAGCTCGCGGAACGAGTCGAGCTCGTCGTTCAGGCGGATCAGGTGGTCGTACACGTCGCGGAAGTAGAAGACCTGCGGCTCGGCGATGAGCGCGAACTCGCGGCTCGTCAGCTGGGCGAAGACCTCCCGGCTCGGGGCGAGCACGTGCCGTATGCGGAGCAGCTCGCGCTTCAGCCGGAAGATGTGCTGCAGCGTCGGCGGCACGGGCCGCGAGAGGGCGGCGTCCTCGACGTCGTCGATCTCATCGCCAAGCCGGTCGAAGACCGGGAAGTAGCCGTCGACGATGGAGTCGACGAGCGCCCACAGCAGCAGGTCCGGGCCCTTCGAGAGGACCGTTTCGAGGCCCATCTTCACCTGGTGCGCGGTCATCGGGTCCCAGGTCGCGGGATGGACCGACAGCAGGAACCCGCGCCCGAGCACGAAGTCGATCTCGTGCGTCGCCACCTCGCCCGGGTCCTCGCGCTCGAGCACGAACGCGACGACGTGGATGACGTCGTCGACGAGCTGGACCTTCGCCCGCTCGTTGCGCTCGACGATGTCCTCGGCGAGGAGCGGATGCAGCCCGAGCCGGCGGCCGACGGCGCGCACGAGCTCGGCGCTCGGGTTGGTCATGTCGATCCAGGTTCGGCTGCCCTTCGAGGCGTACAGGCGGGCGAGCTCGTCGACGTCGGTCGACTCCTCGATCGAGCCGTCGCGCCAGCACCGGATCCGGATGCTCACGGCGCGATGCTACGCGACGGGGTAGGGCATGATCTCGGGGTGACGAGGGGTCGGCTCGAGGCGTTCAGCGACGGCGTGATCGCGATCCTGATCACGATCATGGTCCTCGGGCTCACGCCGCCGCACGGGGCCACGATCGAGGACCTGGTCCCGCTGTGGCCGGTGTTCCTGGCCTACGTGCTGAGCTTCGCCAACCTCGCGATCTACTGGAACAATCATCACCACCTGCTGCAGGCCGCGAAGACGGTCAGCGGGCGAGTGCTCTGGGCGAACATGCTGCTGCTGTTCTGGCTGTCCCTCGTGCCGTTCGGCACGGCGTGGATGGGCGAGAACGAGTTCGCCGCCTTCCCGGTCGCGCTGTATGGCGTCATCCTGATCATGGCTGCGTTCTCGTACGGGTTCCTCGTGCGGGCGCTCATGGCGGCGCCCGGCCAGACCTCGACTCTCGCTGAGGCGCTCGGCAGCGACTTCAAGGGCCGCATCTCGCCGATGCTGTACCTCGTCGCCATCCCGATCGCCTTCATCGCGCCGCTGGTCTCCTTCGGGATCTACATCTTCGTGGCCGCGATGTGGATCGTGCCCGACCCGCGGATCGAGCGGCGGATCGCAGCATAGGAATGAACCGCCGGTCGCCACTCCGGCGCACGGCGATCGTGCTGGCGGCCCTGATCGTCGGCGGCGCCGTGGGGCTGGCGATCGACATCGGGCGCGTCGGTGGCCTCGATGCGTGGCTCAGCGCGCGCGGCCCCACGGTCATCCCAACCTTCGACGTGCCGCCGTATGAGGCCCGGGGCCGGCTCGTCGAGGTCGATGGTCGGTCGGTGTACCTCGACTGTCGCGGCGCGGGCTCGCCGACGGTCATCCTCGAGACGGGATTCGGCGGCGGCGCCGATGGATGGGGCTACGTCCTCGACGGCGTCGCCGCCTTCACGCGGGTCTGCGCCTGGGACCGCCCGGGAATCGGTCGCAGCGCCGCCCGCGGGTTGCACAGTGCGGGGGAGGCGGCGGCTGATCTCCGGGCCGCACTCGAGACGGCAGGCGAGGAAGGGCCGTTCATCGTCGTGGCCCACTCGCTCGGAGGCGTGTACGCCCGTGTGTTCGCGGCGGCCGGCCCGCCGGGCGGTCGTGGCGCTACGGCGCGGGACGCAGTGCTCGCCTTCGTGATGCTCGACACCTACGAGCCGGACCTGGGCGTGGCCGACGACCCGGCGCTCAGCCCCGAGACCCGGGCGATGGTGCGCCAGGCCCTCGATGACGGCGGCACGATGCTCCAGGCGGGCGAGGAGGTCGACTGGGCGGCGACGCTCGCCGAGCTCCGGCCGCTCAATCCGACGGAGCTTCCAGCGGTGCTGCTCATGACCGATCCACACCAGCACTACGGCGGGCACGAGCCCGCGGTGACCGAGGCGTTGGTCGCGGCGTGGTACCGGGCCATTCCCGTCCGCTACCCGAATGGAACCCTGGAGATCGTCCCGACCGGGCATTTCGTCCAGCTCGAACGGCCGGACCTGGTCATCGAACGGGTTCGCGAGCTGGTGACGGAGCAGCGCGCCGGGTAGCGCCGCGCGGCCAAGCTCAGGCGGAGCGCAGGTCCGTCAGCTCCGAGCGCAGCTCGCCGTCGGTCCGGACCATGTCGACGAAGTGGCGGACGAGCTCCGGATCGAAGTGGTTGCCGGCGTTCGCCTGGAGCTCCTCGAGCGCAGCCTCGAACGAGACCGGCTGCTGGTATGGGCGGCGATTGGTCATCGCGTCGAAGGCGTCGACGATGCGCACGATCCGGGCGGACAGCGGGATGCGATCGCCGTAGAGCCCGTCGGGGTAGCCCGAGCCGTCCCAGTTCTCGTGGTGCCAGCGGGCCACCTCGCGCGCCACGGCGAGGTGCTCGCCGCCGGCCAGTGCCTGCTCGCTCCAGATCGGGTGGAGGCGGATCACCGTCCACTCGTCCGGGTCGAGGGCGTCGGGCTTGAGCAGGATGCGCTCGGGCACGCGCAGCTTGCCGATGTCGTGGAAGGCGGCGGCGATCCCGACCTCGGCTGCGTGGCGCTCTGACATGCCGGTGTGCGCGGCGAGCTTGCGGGCGGCGATCTCGAGGCGTCGGACATGCTCGCCGGCATCGGTGTCGCGCGATTCGGCGGCTGTGGCGAGGGCGAGCATGCTCTGCCGTTCGCGATCCTGGATCTCGAGGAGTCGGTCGTGCACGTCGCTCGCGTCGACGGCCGTCCGGCCGAGCATCCCACCGATGACGGTTCCGATGCCAGCGAATGCCGTGACCCGGATGATCCAGTCGGCCGGGCCTTCCACGCGGTCGAAGCCCAGCAGCGCGGGCAGCGGCCCGAGGACGGCGCCGACGAGGATGCCGGTGACGAGGCCGCCGCGCGAGCCGAAGGCGTAGGCGGCGAGGGCGACCGGCGCGTAGCCGATCTCCATCAGCGCGCTGGGCGCGCCGCCGGAGATCCGGACCGCCGTGAAGGTCAGGAGCGTGAGCGAGGCGATGGCCAGGACCGTCATCGCCGGATCGTCGAGCTCGCCCCGAATCGACTCGAGCGCGCGCGACACCGTGGGCACACGCTGCCCCGGTGAGCGGACCCCCGTGTTCGCTCCCATCAGGGGCGAATATGGGTCAGCTCGTGGCCCTCAGGTAGTCATCCGATCGGCCCACTCAGCCGCGGATTTCGTTCGATCAGTTGCCCTTGATCTGGATCAGGCGCCCGCCGGTGAACATGCCGTCGGTGACGAACACCGCGCCATCGTTGGCGACGGCGACGCCGCCCGGCTGGGACAGCTCGCCGCGGGCCAGCTCCGTCCGCGACCCGCCCTTGACCTCGAGCAGGACCGCAGGCGGGAACGTGCCGCCCGGCGCAAAGCCCGCCTCGAAGGCAGGCCAGCCGGCCTCGGCGATCTCGTACACGTAGAGCGTGCCGTTGTGCGGGTTGAACGCGATGTCGAAGATCGAGGTGAAGCCCGACTTCCAGACCGAGCAGTTCGCGTTCGGGGCGTTGACGTCGCACAGGGCATCCTCGGCCAAGGGATTGACGCGCCAGATGTGCGCCGTGCCAGGGGTGCCCGGGAAGCCGACCAGCTGGCCGACGTACGCCCAGCCGCCGGGTCCGATCGCGACCGTCGTCGGCACGGCTTCCGCCGGGACCTGCGGAGGCAGCCCGGGGATGTGGTTCGGAATGGTCTCGACCTGCCAGCGCGCGACGGTGACGGCATCGCCGTTCGGGCTCACGCGGAGGAGGTCATTGCCGGCGGCATCGGCGATGAGCACGTCGTTGTTCGGAAGTGGCGCGATCCCGTTCGGGTTGGACTCGCCGGGGTTCGGCTCAGCGGGCGGGGGCGGGACGTTGATGTCGAACGGGTCGATGTCGACCGCCTGGTAGGCGAGAATGTCGAGGACCGCCTCCGGCGTCGCGCCCGCGGTGGCCTGGCGGTACAGGACGCCGTTGGCCCCGATGCCCCAACCGGCGCCATCGGGCGTGGCGGTGATGTCGACCAGCGGGATCGGATCGGTGATCGGCGAGGCGGTACCGTGGCCGCGGCCCGTCCGGTGGTACTCGAGGACCGGACCCGGCGGGCCGGCCCAGCCCTGCCCGACGAAGACCGAGTGGCCACCAGCGAGGATGCCCTTCGGCGAGTTCAGGCCGTCCAAAAGGACGTGCAGGTGGCTCTTCGCGGCGACGGGCGCCGCCGCGGCCAGGCTGATCAGGAGGATGCCAGCCGCGAACAGGCTGGCCGCACGACGACGGCTCACGACGAATTCCTCCAATGAGCCCCCGGGAGGCCATCCAGTCTCGACATGCCGTTGCGCCGCGTCAACTCAACCGGTGACCCGGCGCACCGCTATGACACCACGAGGTGGCCGCTCATGCTCGGGTGGACGTCGCAGACGAAGACGTAGGTGCCCGGCGCGAGGGCCGGCACGGGGTACCAGCGCGTCGCCGGGCCGCTGAAGACCCCGCCCTCGAAGCGCCGGTCCTGGCGTCCGCTGTCGGCATAGATCGATACGTTGTGCGGAACGTTCTCGCGGTTCTCGAAGACGAGTGTGAACGGTCGATCGGCGGGGACGGTGAGCACCGCCTGGTCGAAGGCGATGGCCTGCGCGGAGATCCGAGGGCTGTTGGGATCGAGCGATGCCGGCGGATGGTCATCGGCAGCTGCGCCGCCACCGCAGCCGGCGAGGGCGAGCCCGACCGCGGCGAGGACGAGCCTCGCCGCACGGAAGGCGGACATCGTGGGACGTCCTCAGGCGCCCGTCGGGCGGAGCGCCCGGCGGATGCGCGGGATCGGGCTGCCGTCGTAGGCCCGGACCTCGACGAGGAGCAGGGCGATGAGCCCCACCTCGATGGCCTTGGCGAGGTAGGCGACGTCATAACGCGGGCCGGTCAGGTACCAGGCGACGATCGCCGTCGCGGCATACCCGATCAGCCCGAGCCGGATCAGCCACCGGAACCGGACGGCGATGCCGATCGGCGCGACCATCGCCACCGCGGCGACGAGATAGCCCACCGCATTGAGCGTGAACAGGGGACCGCCGAGGGTTGCGTGGATCCACCCGGTCGCGAGGGTCAGCCCGACGATAGAGAACCGAACGGCCAGCCCGGCCGCGTTCGTGGGACGAAGCGCTTGCATGACACCAACTCCTGCTTCACGACGCTTTCGCTTGCTTGCTACTTGCAGGTATCACGTTATGGCACAGTAGTTGGCTACTGTCAAGTAGCACGTTTATGGGCACGGTGCGACGGACCCCGACCGGGCGGCTGCGCGCAAGCCGGCCCGTCAGACGCCGGGCGATATACCGGATAGCGATATACCGGTGCACGTTATAGCGGATCGTTTCGATTGGTGTCAAGTCCGGGCGGCATACTCGCCAGGTGACGGGCCACCGGAACCTCGTGGAGGAGACCGAGGAGGATCGCGACTCACCCCAGGCCGCCGATCGTCTCGCCGGCCTGGCCGCGCGGTGGTGGATCGTGGGCGGCTGGGCGGTCGATGCGTTCTCCGGCATTCCCCGCGACCACGAGGCCATCGACGTGGCGTTCTTCCGGGCGGACCTGCCGATCGTCCTGGCGCGGCTGTCACCCGACCTCTGCGTCTGGTCGAACCTGAACGGGACGCTCCGGCCGCTGCGCAAGGCCGAAGACCTGCTCGATGGCGCTCGCCAGCTGTGGGTCCGGCGCGACGGCGACAGCCCATGGCTCATGGACCTCGCGATGACGCCCCACGACGGCGATACGTGGATCTCACCCCGCGACGAGCGGATCCGGCGGCCGTTCGACGACGCCACGTTCGTGGCCGGCGACGGGATCCGCTACCTGCGACCCGAGCTCGTGCTGTTCATGAAGGCGCGGTTCGCGAGGGCCTCAGGCGAGCGCGACTTCGCCACGATCCTGCCGATGCTCGAGCCGGAACGGCGCGACTGGTTGCGCGAGGCGATCGCGCTGCTCTACCCGGGCCATCGCTGGCTCGATCGGCTCAGGGCGTGAGGGCGGCCTCGGGCGGCGCCTCGGGCGGCGGCGCCTCGGCTCGATCGACGTTGCCGGCCCGGAAGTCCTGCATGAGCTCGACGTAACCGGGCAGCCCCCGCTCGTAGCCGATCGCCCAGAAGCCGCCGCCGGCGAGGCCCTGGTCCCGGGCCAGGGCCAGCTTCGCGCGCAGCGTGGCCGGTGAGTCGTAGTAGGTCACGCGCCACCCTTCTGCGTCGGGCCGGATGAAGAACTCGCTGACCTCGAGCGGGTCACGGCCCGGCTGGAACGACGGCTCGAGGAGCACGTCGAGATGCCGGTTCGGGATCCAGGTCGAGCCTTTCTCGATGACGGGCGCGGTCCGGTCAGGCCCGGTCGTCCGCCACGACATGCCATACAGGGGCAGCCCGAGCACGATCCGATCGCGCGGCACGCCGGCCTCGACGTACTGCTCGATCGACCAGCGCAACGTATACAGCCCGTCCGATCGATCGATCGGCGAGCTCGCGCCCGGCTGCGAGCCGGACCAGTGGTAGTCGTAGCCCATCAGGAAGAGCCGATCGACGCCGGCGCCGACCGCCTCGAGCGCGTTGCCGGTGCCTCTGAGTCCCGCTTCCGTGGCGACACTCAGGCGAGCGCCGGGCACCGCCGCGGCGAGTGTGGTTCGAAGCGCGCCGAGGAATGCGCCGTACTCGTCGCGATCGTGCTCGTCGAGCTGCTCGACGTCGACGTTGATGCCATCGACACCCAGTGAGACCGCCAGCGCGACGAGGTCGTCGACCGTTCGATGCCAGGGTGCCGGGGCCGGGACCGCCAGTGACGGGCTTGCTTCAACCGTCGGGAGCGGGCCGTTCGTCGGCAGCGCGCTCGAGCCGGGGCTCGGGCTCGCCCCGCTCGACGCCGGCAGCCGCCCGAAGAAGATGCCGTTCCGCGTTGTGCCGAAGCTCGTGAACACGAGGTCGACGCGCGTCCGACGCGCATGCGCCTCCGCGATCAGGCGCCGACCCAGGTCGCCGGTGATCCGCTTGTAGCCGACGTCGCGCGTGTCGAGCGAACCGTTCCGGCGCGCCGAGACCGAGAACAGGGCGAGGGTGCTGAGCGGCACGGATTCGAGGTAGGTCGCCATCGTCGCCGACATCTGCCAGTACGGCACGAAGCCATACAGCTCGGTGCCGCCCACCTCCGGGCGGGGCGTCGGGCTCGGTTCAGGAGTCGGCGACTCAGCGGCGCCAGGCTCGCCGGTCCCGCCGGGCGCGCCTGCGCCATCGGACGAGCTCGCGACCGCCGACCCATCGGGACCCGCGCCGAACGGGCCGCCGACTCCCGAGAGCAGCACCCCGGCGACGACGACAGCGACGGCGAGCAGAGCCGGCACGACGAGCCGGAGCCGAGGCGACATCCAGATGCAAGGGTAGGGGATGCGGTTCGCCGGTCCGCTCGGTGTGCTCTATCTCTTGACAATGCATCAGAGTTAGATATAGTCGAGGCATGACCGCCACGACCAACGAACCGCCGGCCACGCCACCCCTGTCCCGCGTCGCGATGTACATCCTCCTGGCCATCGGGCCGGAGGAGCGCCATGGCTACGCGATCATGCACGAGGTCCGACGGATCACCGGCGGGGCCGTGAAGCTCGGGCCGGGCGCCATCTACACGACGATCAAGCGCCTCCTCGGCGATGGCCTGATCGAGGAGAGCGACGAGCGGCCCGATCCAGAGCTCGACGACCAGCGCCGGCGCTACTACCGGCTGACGGCGCTCGGTCGGGCGGTCGCAGCGACGGAGGTGCGCCGGCTCGACGCCCTCGTGAGCTCCGCCCGACCGTGGGCGCTCGACATCGTCTCGCTGCCGGCCTGACGACGATGAGCGCCGCCCAGGCACCTGGTCGAATCGGGTCGGGAGGTGGGTTCGAGTCGCCGGACGCCCTCGGCGGCAGTGAGCGGCTGTACGCGGGTCTTCTGAGGCTCTACCCGGGCGACTTCCGACGGCGGTACGCAGCCGAGATGGTCCGCCTGTTCGGCGACCAGATGCGAGATGCACGCGAGAGCCGTCGCCCCGGCGGGACGGCGGCTACCTGGTTCCGAACCCTGGCCGATCTCGTCTCGAGCGCGATTGGGGAGCACCTGCGAAAGGATCGAACGATGGCACAGTCGCTGGCGACCTTCGAACCGACCCGCTCGATGCGGTTGCTTGGCCTGTTCGGCGTCATCGGAGCGGTGCTGCTGCTCTGGGCATTCATCTCGTTCAACCCGTTCGTGGACCCAGGGGTGAACAGCATTCGGCTCCTTGCCTTCTCCCTCGCCGGCGCCGCGATCTCGCTCGCCTTCTACCGCCGGCAGGCCCTCGTCGCGCCGACGCTGGCCCTGCTCACGACCGGTGCCGTGGTGATCGCGGGCCTCTGGTACGCGACCTGGTTGATCTTCTCCAAGGGCGTCGACCGGCCCTTCATCGGCACGTTCGGGCTGATCGGCCTGTTCGCCAACATCGCGCTGTGGGTCACCCCGGCGATCTGGGCGCTCGGCCTGCTCCACACCGGCGCGGCATGGCAGGGCATGTCGCGCAACCGGGCGCTGGCCACGAAGCTCGGCGCGACGATCCTGATCGGTTCGATCGTGGGCTGGTTCGGTGACGATCGTCTCGGCATGGTCGATTCGTTGTGGGGGCCGATGTGGCAGACGATCGCGCTCGCGGGCGTGGCCATGAACGGCATCGGCTGGTTGATCCTCGGGGCAGTCCTCGTCGCGCCCGGGCGAGGGCCTCGAGCCGCGGCCTAGCCGACCGCCGGCGATCGCTGCCGCCGTCGCTGGATCACTGCCGCCGCCAGCCGAGGAGCCAGGCGCCGAGGAGCAGGAAGAAGATCGGGCTGAGCAGGCCGCTCACGAGCGCCGGGCCCAGCACCAGCATGCTCGTGGTGTCGAGAACGATCAGTCGTGCCAGCCAGGTGACCACGAGCACGAGCCCAAGGACGATTCCCAATGGGCTGACCCAACTCGGGAGGTCGGGAGACCTGCCGGCAAGCCACGCCAGCAGGCCGAGCGCGATGCCGGTCAGGCCGAACGTGCCGTAACCCCGCGCATCGACCGCGGACGGCAGGTCGGGCACGCCGCCGGGCGGCGCGTGGAGCACGTTCGCCAGGTCGTAGGCCCCGTGCGTCGACGCGGCTAACGATCCGAACGCGCCGATCGCGAGCGCGAGCGTCGCGTACCCAGCGTCGATGTTGCGCACACGCTCGAACACCGCGACGAGCCCGGCGACTGCGAGGAGCGGCGCGAGGGTGAGGAAGACCGCGCTGAGCTCGGCGTCCTTGAGGACGACGAATGCGAGCGCATAGCCGATACCGGCCACGCCCGCGAGAATCGAGAGCCAGCCCGCGTACCGATCGTATGACGACGTCATCCCGCCACCTCCTGCGCGATTCCTACGATCCGGCCGATCATCGAACGCACGTCAAGGGTGGGTCCATCGATGCGGATCACTAATTCCGCGCGCTCACGTAGCCGCTACCGTATCCGGAACAATGGATGACACGGAGCTCCTGGCGGTGGCGATCGGGCAGGCGCGGGTCGGGCTCGCCGAGGGCGGCGTCCCCATCGGCGCGGCGATCCTGATCGACGGCGAGGTCGTCGCGGCGGGACGCAACCGGCGGGTCCAGCTCGGGAGCGCGATCCGGCACGGCGAGACGGACGCGCTCGAGGTCGCCGGGCGCCTGCCCGCCTCGAAATACCGCCGCGCGACGATGGCCACGACCCTGTCGCCCTGCGACATGTGCACGGGCGCGATCCTGCTCTACGGCATCCCGCGGGTGGTGATGGGCGAGAACCGCACCTTCGTCGGTGGCGAGGACTTGCTTCGGGCGCGGGGCGTCGAGGTCGTCAACCTCGATTCGAGCGAGTGCTACGACCTGCTCCACGGCTTCATCGCCGAGCACCCCGAGATCTGGAACGAGGACATCGGCGAGGAGTAGTGCCTTCGGCGCAGGAACGCGGGCTATTCTCCGCGGGTGATCTGCTCGAACTGCGGTACCGAGAACCGGGTCGGCGCCAAGTTCTGCACCGAGTGCGCGACCCCGCTCGCCCAGGCCTGCCCGAACTGCGGCACGGCGAACCCGCCGACGGCGAAGTTCTTCGACGCCGACAAGTCCGGTGGGTAGTGGTACGGCGGCTCGGGCGCGATCTGGAACCTGCGCTCGAACAAGCTCCGCCCGAACGGCTGGACGAGCGCCGACGCCGCGGGCCTGCCGATCCTCCCCGGCCTGGCGCGCTTTGACGAGGTCGCCGCCGGCGCGATTCGGCACGCCCTCAGGTTCACCGCGCCGCGGACCTGCCCCAACCACGTCTACCCGGCCCGCCACGACGCCGGGGACTGGAGCTGCGCGACGTACCCGCCGATGGGCCTGCGCGTCAGGCTGAAGGCGTCGGTCGACATCTCGGGCTTCGGCCCGCAGGCGCGGGTGATTCTCCTCGCGCTCAAGCGCTACGGCATGCTCCTGGCCGACAACGGCTCAGCGTGGTACGTCACCGGCGCCCCGAACGCGAACTGGAACGACGACCAGCTCCACGACTTCCACCAGCTCCACGGCTCCGACTTCGAGGTGGTCGACACCAGCGGCTTCCGATGAGCGCCCTCGGCCGTCAGCGCGCGATGCCGGCCTTCTTGTCGAGGACCTGCAGGAGCTCGTGGGCGGCCAGCTCGATCGCCTTGTGACGCCACTCGGCAGCGCGGAAGTGGACCGCGATGATCCCGGTCCGATGCACCCGTCGGAGGTCGCCGTAGACGAACGCATAGCGCGCCTTCGTCTCGTCGGCGGCGCCCTCGGTCAGCCCGAGATGCCAGGCGGCGTATTCCTCCCACGAATGCGAGGCGAGGAAGCGGTTCTGCTCGCGAGCGCGCGGCTGGCGCTCGCCCCAGTCGCTGCGAAGCACGTACTGGCGGCGCTCGATCAGCTCGACGGCGTGATCGAACGCGGCCTGGTTGAGCGTGTACGAGGCCATCGCTCCAGTCTCGTCAGGACGGGGGAGCCGTCAAGCGCGACGTCTGGACGATGGCCTCGATGGCTGGCCGGCGATCCGGCTACTGGGCCGGCGATCCGGCTAACTGGCCGGCGATCCGGCTACTGACCGGCGGCCGTCAGCTGAAGCGGCTGCATCTGGATGGACGCCGCCTGGTTCGGGCCGTTGCACGGCGGGGGATCGATCGGCAGCGGGACACCCGCCGCCGGATACGCCTCGACCGAGGTGTCGGAGGGCAGGTAGAGCCGGATCCCGAGCGGCGAGCTCGGCGCGGCGCCGCAGTAGTTGGTCATATCGACGAATGTCGTTGCCGAGGTGCTCGCCGCGATCGTGATCGCCTCGGTAGCCTGGGGCGACGTGCCCACGATCAGGGCCTTGCCGGCCTGCTCGACCAGGACCGGCCGGAGCAGCTTCGGCAGCGCGCACGCGCTCGCGCCGATGTTTCGGACCTTGATGGTCGCGATGCGATGGCCGGCGGCGCCCTCCCAGGCGCTGATCTCCGCGCTCAGGCCCTCCGCGGCGCAGGCGTCGACCGTGCCGGGCACGGACGTCGGCGTCGCTTCGGGGCCGACGGCCGCGGTGGTCTGGGTCGGGCCGGGGCCATTCAGGCCGCCGGCGGCGATGACCGCGCCCAGTGCGGTCGCGAGGACCGCGCCAGCGAGCACGACGCCGACCCGGGCGGTCGAGGACATCGAGCCGAACAGCCGCCCGGCGAGCGTGCGGCGACGGGCGCCAGCCACCGCAGCGGCCGCGATCGCAGTCGCGTCGATCGGGCGCACGGCCTGCTCGGCGAAAGCGCCGACGCGACGCGTGAGCCGCGACTCATAGGGATCGATCGGGTCGTCAGGCCGGTTGGTCATCGTGAAGCTCCTCCCGCAGTCGATTGAGCAGTCGGGCAAGGCGGGCGCGCACGCCGCCGCCGGTCATGCCGATGACACGGCCGATCTCGTCGGACGTGAGGCCCGCCGCGTAGCGAAGGGCGATGAGGGTTCGGTCATTAGGGCCCAGGTCCGCGAGCGCGTTGGCGAGATCCAGCTCGGCGGCGCGACTCGACGGGTCCGGGGCGAGGCGGGCGCCGGCCGGTTGGTCGCCGTCGATGGCGACCTCCCGCATCCAGCGCCGATGGCGGCTGCGGGCCAGCTGCTTCGCCTCGTTCGCGGCGATCGACACGAGCCACGGTCGGAGCCGATCCGCGTCCCGAATCGTGCCGAGCTTCGCCCATGCCTTCGGCCACGCGGCCTGGACCGCCTCCTGGGCGAGCTCGACATCGCCGCACACCACGAACGCGACCCGGGCCATGTCGTCGTGATGGGCCGCGACGATCCGCGCGAACGCCATCTCGTCACCGATGGCCGCCCGGGCCACCGCGGCGCGAAGGCTGTTGTCGTCGATCACGGCCTGCACACCCTATAGATGCACGAGGAAACCGTTTCGAATCGACGGCACGTGATCCGGTCGCGCCGCGAGCGTCCTCTCGCGCCGAGGAGCGCCCCGTTTCCCGCGCCCGCGCGCCCCGTGCCCCGATCCGCGCCCCGTGCCCGCGCGGGCCACCTTCCGCCAAATCTGCGCATTTCGAAGAGGGTTCCTCGTCCGGGCGGCTGTCTCTTGACAGAACTGCGGATCGCGCAGATTTGGCAAAGGATGGAGGCCGTGCGCCGCAACGGGCTGCCGATCTCGCAGATTTGGCAGAAGACGACGGGTCCGCAGCCTTGGCCGTCTCGGCGGGGCTCGCCCCGGGAGCGCGGTCAGCGTCGGCGGCGGGCCCAGCCCTCGATCGACTTGCGGAGGCGCGCCCCGGCGGCCGGATCGGTTGAGCCGTCGGAGGACTGACCGTCGAGCCCGAGGAGCGCTGCGCCGAGCACGGGCGGCGCGGTGAGACGAACGATCGTCGCCCTGGGAGCGACGGCGCGCACGCCCGCCTCGATCCAGGCATAGAACGCCGGGTCGTCGGCGGCGAAGACCCCGCCACCGAGCACGACCTCGGGATCGAGCTCGGTCATGCGCAGGCGGCGGATCAGCGCGCCGGCCATCGCCACCAGCTCGTCGGCGAGCCGGATGAGGATGCCCCGCGCCACCGCGTCGCCGTCGCGCGCGGCGCGGAAGACGACGGGGCAGAGCTCGGTGAGCCGGTCCTCGTCGATCCGATGCAGGTACAGCGCCCGGGTCAGCGCGCTCGTCGAGCGGACCTTGAAATGCGCCGGGACAAGCCGTTCGAGCGTGGTCGCCGGCCCGCGCCCATCGTGCGCACGGACGGCCGCGGCGAGACCCGCCTCACCGACCGAGCCCGCGCCGCCCCAGTCCCCCGAGATCATGCCCAGCCCATCGAACCGGGCCGATCGACCGTCAGGAGCAACCGCCGCCCCGTTGATGCCATGGCCGCAGATCAGCACGACGCCCCACGGCCGGTGCGTGCCCGCGCGCAATGCAGCGAACGTGTCGTTGAGCACCACCGAGCGCTTCGTGAGACCGAGCTCTTCGATGGCCCTGGTGAGCATGCGCACGTCCGAGGGGTAGTCCGCGCCCGCGAGGCAGTAGACACCGAGCTCGGCGAGCGGCGCTGAAGCTCGTGGCGGGCGCGCACGGGGCATTGGCCCACGCGCCGTGCGACCTCGCGTCCTAACACCCGCGACGTCCGCGACCGCCGACCGGTCGATCCCCGGCCAGTGATGGCCGGCCCCTTCCGCGGCCTTCGAGGCGAGCGCCTGCAGGTTGTCCATGCCCGCTCCGAGCCCGACCGCCTGGTGGGAGATCGTCGGGCCGCGCACGGCCGAGAGCAAGCGGCCGGTCGAATCGACCAGCGCGAGCTCGGCCTTCGAGTTCCCGCCATCGACGGCGAGGACCGCCGCAGGACCCTTCGTCACCTCTCGGCGCGGTTGACGAGGGCCGTCACGACGAGGGACCCGACGGTAGGGCGATGATGTTGTCGAGCTGGTCCACGCGAACGAGCTGGGCGCCTGCGTCGCGCAGGCGATCGATGATCCAGGGGAGCGCCTTCTCGGTCCGCTTCGGCCAGGTGTGCAGCAACGCCACCGACTCGTCGCGGGCGGTCACCAGGCCGTCGACGATCGTGTCGACCAGCTCGGCGAGCGGCCGGTCGGGCTCCCAGTCCCACGCTTCGACCGACCAGCCGACGTGGACGTACCCGGCGCGATCGAGCGCCTTGAGCACCCGCCGACTGTCCGAGCCTGCACCGAACGGGTTGCGGAACCACGGCTTCGGGTCGACGCCGGTGGCCGCGATGATCGCCTCCTCGGCGGTCTTGATGTCGAAGTCCAGCCCGTCGCGGCTGAGGTGCGGCATGCGGGCGTGGTAGTGCGAGTGGTTGCCGACGAGATGGCCGGACTTCGCGATTCTCGCCGCCGTGTCCGGGTACGCCTCGGCCCACCGGCCCTGGATGAAGAACGTCGCTTTGACGTCGAGGCGGTCGAGGATGTCCAGCAGACGCTCCTGCACCCCGGGTGTCGAGCGCCGGTCGGGATGCTCGGCGTCAAAGGTCAGCGCCGTGCGGAAGGGCTCGACCGCCGGCTTCTTCGTATGTCGCCGCGCCACGGGCTTGATCGGCGCCTTCGATGCAGCCGCCCTGGACGCCGCAGCTCGCGTTCGAGTCGCCACCTTACTTCTCGACGCCCGTGATCACGATGCCGCGCGTGAACACGCGCTGGAAGATCGCGAACAGGATCACCGGGATGAGCAGGGTCATGATGTTGCCGGCCTGGATCAGGTTCGCCTTCGTGTGGTAGATCCCGTTGAAGTGTGACAGGCCGACCTGGAGCGGCTGGATGTCCTCGTGGCCGGCCAGGTAGATCAGCGGCCCGAAGAAGTCGTTCCAGGAGTACACGAAGGTGAAGATCGACACGGCCACGATGACCGGCCAGGCCTGCGGCAGGATCACCGAGCGAAGGATCCGGAACGCACTGGCGCCGTCGATCGCGGCGGCCTCGTCGAGGTCGCGCGGGATCGTCAGCAGGTACTGCCGGATCAGGAACACGTCGTAGGCGTTGGCGAAGAACGCCGGCACGAGGAGAGGTAGCCACGTTCCCACCCAGCCGAGCTTCACGAAGAGCGTATAGGTCGGGATCAGCGTTACCGCGTCGGGCAGGAAGATCGTCGCCAGGAGGAGCGTGAACAGGGCGCCGCGCCCGGGGAATCGGAAGCGTGCGAACCCATACGCCACGAGCGTGCACGAGAGCACCGTGCCGATCGTCCCGATGAGCGCCAGGCCCACGGTGTTGAACAGCAGCCGCGGGAAGTCGATGTCGTTCCAGACCTCGGCGTAGTTGCCCCACTGCGGCGCGAGCTGCCAGGGCTGCGACAGCGTTCGCCACGAGCCCTGCCAGGTGATCGTCCCGGCGGCGGGATTCGCGGGATCGATGAAGTCCGACTGCGTTCGGCCCTTCTTGAAGAGGGCCAGCTCCCTGGTCGACCCGTCGGGTATCGGCACGAAGTACACGCTGTAGGTCTCGCCCTGGAAGTCGAAGGTCCGCGGGTCGGAGGGCAGGATCGGCGAGTTCGGCTGCGAGATCTGCTCCTCCGTCTTGAGCGACAGCAGCGCGCTGTACCCGAGCGGTGACAGGAAGGCGATCACGACGCCGCTCATCGCGACGGTCAGGATCGCCCGACGCACCAGGACCTCCGGGCGGAGTCCTCGAGGTCTGCGAGCTGCGCCGGATGGGGCGGTCGCGGCGTACGCCGTCACCGCTCACCCGCATAGAACACGTACCGTCGGGACAGCCGGAACAGGATCAGCGTGATCACCAATGCGATCCCGAACAGCAGCCAGGCCATGGTCGCGCCGTAGGACAGGTCCTGGAACGTGAAGAACGTCTGGTACAGGTTGAGGTTGTAGAAGAGCGTGGTGCCGCCCGGTTCGCCGGTGCCGTTCTTCAGGACCAGCGGCACGAGAAAGTACTGCAGCACTTCGATGACCCCGAGGATCAGGGTGTAGAAGAGGATCGGCGACATCATCGGGACCGTCACGTTGCGGAGCTGCGCCCACCAGCCCGCGCCGTCGATGCGGGCCGCCTCGTACAGCTCCGTCGGGATGCCGCGCAGCCCGGCCAGGTTGATGATCACCCCCGCGCCGATGCCCCAGATACCGATGAGCACGAGGCCGGGATAGATGAACGTGGTGTCGAACAGCCACTGCGGCGGCTTCGACCAGCCGAGGAACTGGAGCGCGGTGTTGAGCCAGCCCTCCTCGCCGAGCATGGCGTTCCAGACCAGCACGCTCGCGACGAAGGGCACCACGTACGGCATGAAGAGCAGGGTTCGCATCACCGCGGAACCCAGCAGGTAGCGGCTGTTGAGTGCCAGCGCGATGACGAACGGCACCAGGATGGACACGGGCAGCCAGATCAACCCGAACTTGAAGGTGTTGCCGAGGGATGCCCAGACCCGTGCGTCGTGGGCGAGCCGCACGTAGTTGTCGAGCCCGACGAAGCGCAGGGGCTCCTCCTGGGCGAGGGTCATGTTGAGGAACGTGAAGACCAGGGTCGCGACCATCGGCACGACCGTGAGGGCGAGGAAACCGACGAGCCACGGGGAGATGAACAGGTAGCCCTGGCGCGCCTCGCGGCGCGCCAGGGCAGAGAGCCGAACGCGGGGCAGCCGCCAGCTGCGTGGCGAGTTCAGCCGCGTCGCTGCAACGGCCGGCAGCTGCTCCATCAGGTCAGCAGGTCACCCAGCAGGTCACCCGGCGTCCCAGGCGGACTGCAGCTCGGCGCGAAGTGCCTCGAACTCCCTGTCCAGGTCGAGACCGCCGGTCGTAAACCACTTGCTCCGATAGGTCTCGAGGATCTTCAGGCTCTTGTTGTACACAGGCATCGGCGCCTCGAAGTTCGGGATGTCCGCGTACTTGATGGCCTCCTTGGCCACATTCCAGTCAACGTCGGGCGGGAAGCCCTCGGTCTTGGCGACCGAGGTGAAGAAGGCATCCTGCTCCGCCGTTCGGGCGGGGACGCCGCCATACAGCGGGAGCAGCGAGCTCGACCTGTCCTGGAGCAGGTAGACCATCGCGGCGAAGGCAGCGTCCTGGTTCTTGCTGTTCTTGATGACTGCGAACGTGTCCGCGTTCAGCGGCGCGGTGATCTTGCCGTTGTTGGCAGGGATCGCGGCGAGGTCCCAGTCCTTGCCGGCGCCCACGACGCCATAGGTCGTCCACAGGAAATTCTCCGCCATCGCGACGCGGCCCGAGAAGAAGCCCTGGTCGACCTGGCGCGCGGTGAACTGGGCCTCGGTCATGATGAAGTGGTCTTTCCAGACACCGTCGTAGATGAACTTCCAGGCCGCCTTCCATGCCTCCGGGATGGTGCGGCACCCCAGAATGCGCCCATGCCCTCGAGCACGTCACGCTGGGGCTCGAAGCCCCACTGGTCGATCTTGCTCGGGTTGAATCCCGCTTGCGTGGCGTCCTTGCCGGCCTTGTCGACGGTCAGCTTCATTGCGATCTGGCGGAGCGTGTCGTAGTTCCACTCCACCTCGGTGCCGTCGGCCATCTTGTACTTGGCCCCGAACTGGTGCGGCGGCTCCGCGAGGCCCGCCTCGCTGAAGAAGTCGCGCTTGTACCAGAGCATCGAGGGGTACAGGTCGAAGGGCACGCCGATCTGCGCGCCGTCCTGCTTGAAGAAGTCGACCGTGGCCGACTCGTAGACACCCAGGTCGTAGCTCGAGTTCGTCAGGTACGGCGTGAGATCCGTCCACTGGCCCTTGAACGATGCGAGCCCGCCGATCCCGACCGGGCCCGCGATGTCCGGCGGGTTCGGCCCGATCTGCGTCGACAGGGCATCGACCGCGCTGTCGTAGGTCGTGATCTCCAGCTTGAGGCTGCTGCCCGGGTACTTCGTCGCGAAACCGGCAGCCGCATCCTTCTCGGTCGGGAGCTGCGCCGCATCTTCGCCTGTGCCCAGGCAGCAGTACCAGCGGAGCGCCGCCGGGCTGAACTCGGGGATATGGAACGTTTGTTGGGCGACCGGCGGCAACGTTGCGGGGTTGAAGGTGTTCCTGGGCGTCGGCTGCACGGAGCCGGACGGCTGGCCCGAACAGGCCGACGCGGCGAGGATCACCGTCGCCACGAGGGCAAGCGCGGGCTGGATCGAGCTGCTTCTCCGGTTCATTCCGTTCTCCTCTCCTTCGCTGACGATGACAGGCTGCGGGCGCTAGGCGACGCGCTCCTGCGCGCGGACGACGACGCGCTCGATGTAGTAGCGGGTGCGATCGCCCCGGACGAACGTGCGCCCAAACTCGACGGGGCGCCCGGCGTCGTCGTAGGCGATGCCCTCGACGAGGAGCGCGAGGGCACGCGGCCGGAGGTCCAGCAGGCGCGCCTCTCGCGCGGAGAGCTGCACGGGCTCGAGCGCCTCGCGCACCCGGGTAACGGGCGTGCCGTAGCGGGTCGTGAGGATCTCGTACAGCGAGTTGTGCTCGAGGTCGCTCGCCAGGAGGCCTGGGAAACGTTCCGCCGGGAGGTGGACCATCTCGAGCAGGAGCGGGGTGCCGTTGGCCAGCCGCAGGCGTTCCAGGTACAGGCTGGGGGAGCCGGGTTCGACGTCGAGCGCGGCAGCCACGATCTCGCTGGCGGCCTCGGGCCGGGCGACGAGCAGACGGGTCTGCGGGTCGAGGCCGCGGCGCTGCATCTCCTCGGTGAACGACATGGCGCCGTCCAGGGGTCGCTCGATGCGCGGCTGCAGGACGAAGGTGCCCTTGCCTCGGGAGCGCTGGAGCCGCTTCTCCCGTGAGAGCTCGTCGAGGGCGCGCCGAACCGTGATCAGCGAGCAGCCGTAGCGGCGGGCGAGCTCGCGCTCCGGCGGCAGCTGACTGCCTGGTACCCACTCGCCCTCGTCGAGGGCGGCCTTGAGGTCGAGGTAGACCTGGTGGTGCAGCGGGACCGGTCCGAGCTCCAGACGAAACCGTGCCACGGGTCGCTCGGCTCCTCCTCGAGCTGCCTGGACGTTGCCGGACGTCCTGCTCTCGTGCCCTCTTGCGTCGTGGCCGAGAGTTGATAACGTTATAAGCAATCGCACGCTGCGGTGTCAAGGTTTTTCCGAGGAGCGGAGGGCGCTGTGGGATTGAAGCTGGCGGTGGTCGGCGGCGGAAGCACGTACACGCCCGAGCTCATCGAGGGCATCGCTCGCCGTGCCCAACGGTTGCCGGTCGATGAGCTGGTCCTGCTCGACATCGACCCGGAGCGGCTGGAGATCGTCGGCGGGCTCGCCCAGCGGATGCTCGAACGGCTCGGCTGGCCGGGCCGGCTCGTGCTCACCGGCGACACGGATGCGGCGATCGATGGCGCGAGCTTCGTGCTCATCCAGCTGCGCGTGGGCGGGCAGGCGGCACGGCTCGTGGACGAGACGCTTCCGCCGAAGTTCGGCACGATCGGCCAGGAGACGACCGGCGCGGGCGGCTTTGCCAAGGCGCTTCGGACCGTGCCGGTGGTCCTCGACCTGGCCGAGCGAACGGCGAAGCGAGCCGCCGCGGGGGCGTGGATCGTCGACTTCACGAACCCGGTCGGGATCGTCAGCCAGGCGCTGCTCGACGAGGGCCATCGAGCGATCGGGCTGTGCAACGTCGCGATCGGCTTCCAGCGCCGGTTCGCCGCGCGCTTCGGGGTGACGCCCGAGGAGGTCGAGCTCGAGCACGTGGGGCTCAACCACCTGTCGTGGGCACGCGCGGTGCGCATCGGCGGGGTCGATCGACTGCCGGAGCTGCTCGAGACCGAGGCCGAGCAGCTCGCGGAGGACGTGGGCACGCCGGTCGAGATCGTGCGCCTGACTCGCTCGATCCCGAGCTACTACCTCAAGTACTACTACGCGTTCGACAAGGTGCTCCATGAGCAGCTCGACGGCGTGGAGTCGCGCGCCGAGCAGGTCATCGACATCGAGGGCGAGCTGCTGGACATGTACCGCAACCCGAACCTCGACGAGAAGCCGAAGCTGCTCGAGCGCCGCGGCGGCGCGTACTACAGCGAGGCGGCCGCGCAGCTCATCGCCTCGCTCAACGACGGTCGCGGCGACGCGCAGGTCGTCGACATTCGCAACGGCAACGGGCGAGGGGAGCGGGCCCTGCCAGACCTGCCCGACGCGGCGGTCGTCGAGGTCCCGGCGCGAATCACGCGGGAGGGCGCCGTGACGCTCCCGCAGGCGCCGCTCGATCCGGGCATGCGCGGCCTCGTACAGGCGGTCAAGGCGTACGAGGAGCTCGCGGTCGCGGCGGCGCGCACGGGCGATCGCGACACCGCGCTGAAGGCGCTGCTCGCCAACCCGCTCGTCGCCCGCTGGTCGATCGCCCAGCCGCTGCTCGACGCCCTGCTCGAGGCGAATCGCGCCCACCTGCCGCGCTTCTTTCCGGCGGCTGCCCGGTGACGGCTGCTCGCTGACGCTGCCGCCACCCGTTGTGGCCGGCGCCCGTTGGGTGGCGCGGCGAGGTCGCGGCGACATGACCTTCCGGGCGTTCGAAAATGATGCCCATCCGTGAATAACGAGACAGGCGTCTCCCTTGCCCGTGGCTCACTCGGCCCTCGTCCCGCCCGCACCCGGCCTTCCGCGGTTTCTGTCATATGGTCACCAGGTGGTCCTTCGTCAGCCAGTTCCTGTCATACGGTCACGGGACAACCCGTTTGGCAGAGTCCCGGGCCGATGGGTGGCTGGCGCAAGTACGGAGCTCCATGCCACCGCGTCCACGGCCGTGACGTACGGTCATGGGGTGACCGAATGACGGAAATGGGCGAGCGAGGCGCTCGCGCGCGGGGCGCTCACACTCACGGGATCGGAATCGTCGCAGCGACGATCATTGCCGTTGCGGTGCGCCGTGGCGCGACCCAGGCCTCGACCGTGCCGATCGATCCCCGCCCCATCCACAGGAGGCTCGACATCGAATGACCACCAAGCTCGGCGTGCTCCTGTGGAGCCAGGCGACCGATTGGCCCGCGTTCGAGGCGGCGGCCAAGCGCGTCGACCAGCTCGGCTATGACAGCCTTTGGACGTGGGACCACCTGTACGCGATCTTCGGGGACCCGGACCAGCCGATCTTCGAGGGCTATACCACGCTCGCCGCGTGGTCCAAGGTGACGACGCGAGTACGGCTCGGCCTCCTCGTCGGCGCCAACACGTTCCGTAACCCGGGCGTCGTCGCGAAGATGCTGACGACGATCGACCACGCCAGCGGCGGCCGCGCCGTCGCGGGCCTCGGCGGGGCCTGGATGGAGCCCGAGCACACCGCGACAGGTATCGACTTCGGATCGGGCTTCGGCGAGCGGCTCGATTGGCTGGACGAGTCGATCGCCGCGCTGCGGGCGCTGTTCGACGGCAAGCGCGTGACGTCGCAGCCGGGCGGCCACTACCAGTTCAAGGACCTGGTCCTGCTGCCACCCCCCGTCCAGCCGCACCTGCCGATCCTGATCGGCGGCTCGGGCGAGAAGAAGACCCTTCGGACGGTGGCGAAATACGCCGACAAGTGGAACGCGATGGGCTCGGTCGAGCTGCTGGCGCACAAGGTCGAGGTGCTGCGCCGCCACTGCGACGAGGTCGGGCGGGACATTGCCGAGATCGAGATGACCGTCGGCTGCAAGCCGATCATCCGCTCCAGCGCCGAGGATGGGCAGCGCCTCTGGGAGGCGCAGATGGCGAACAACCGCACGCCGATGTCCGACGTGCTCGATGACGACACCTTCTGGGTCGGCACGCCCGACCTGATCGCGGAGCGCATGGCCGAGCGCAAGGCCCTCGGCTTCCACACATTCCTTGCCGAGGTGGCCGCGCCCTACGACGACGAAACGCTCGACCGCTGGATCAACGAGGTCGTGCCGATGGTCGACGTCGGGTAGCTGGCGCCGGCGCGAGCTCGGCGCGAGGTTGCCTCGTGCGGGCACAATGCCCGCGTGACCCTGATCCTGCTGCTGAAGGTCGTGCACATCCTCGCCGCGATCGTCGCGGTCGGGTCGAACGTGACCTATGCGTTCTGGCTGCGTCGTGCCGGGCTCGATCGCGATCGGCTGATTTTCACGATCGAAGGCATCCGCCTGCTCGACAGTCGGATCGCGAATCCCGCCTACGTGCTGGTGCTGCTGACCGGCCTCGGGATGGTCGCGCTGGGCGCCTTCTCGTTCACGACCGGCTGGATCCTCGCCGCGATCGCGCTCTACGTCGCCCTGGTCGTCGTCGGCCTCGCGTTCTTCTCGCCGGCGATCAAGCGCCAGCTCGAGGAGGCACAGCGCGACTCGACCTCGCGCGCCTACGCGGCGGCCGCGGCGCGCAGCAACCTCTTCGGGATCGGCACGCTTGTCGTCGTCCTGGTCATCGTGTTCCTCATGGTCACGAAGCCGTTCTGAGCCCGGAGCACGCGAGCGCTCGATGCGGGTGATCCGGCGCGACAGCGAGATTCACGACGTCAGCGGCGGCTGGTTCCGGGCGCGCTGGCACTTCTCGTTCGACACGTACCAGGATCCCGAGAACGACAGCTTCGGAGCCATGCGCGTGTTCAACGACGATCGGCTCGTCCCCGGCGCGGTCTGGCCGCTCCACCCGCATCGCGACGTGGAGGGTCTCACCTACGTGGTCGAGGGCCTGTTCGGCCACGAGGACAACGTCGGTGGTCCGTTCGGGCCCCTGCCGGCCGGCGCGGTGCAGCGCATGACGCTCGGGTCGGGCGCGTGGCACTCGGAGCAGAACGCGTCGAAGACCGAGGGCATGCGCTTCATCCAGATCTGGATCCTGCCCGACACGCCGAGCCTGCCGCCGGGCGTCGAGCAGCGCGTCTTCACGAAGGACGACCGATCGAATCGACTCCTTCGAGCGTTCGCGCCGATCGCCGAGGTCGACGGGTCCGACCTCTCGCCGGTCGGCGTCCACCAGGACGCGTCCGTCTACATCGGCTCGCTCGACACTGGGGTTGAGGTTCGGCACGAGATCGCCACGGGTCGAGGTGCCTACCTCTATGTGATCGGCGGACGCGTCACGCTCGGCGCGGGTGCGGCCGCGGGCGCGGGGGCGGGAGATGGCGGCACGGCGGCGGACGAGCTCGCGACCGGCGACGCGGCGAAGGTCACCGACGAGCCCGAGCTCGTCATCCTCGCCGAGGAGCCCTCCGAGCTGATCCTCGTGGACGTGCCGATGCGGTTCGAGCCCGTCGGGATCTGGGCTGCTCGAACCTGAGTGCCGAAGCCGACGGCCAGGCGCGTGTCAGGCCAGCGATCCTCCACCAGATGTGGCTTGCACCCGCTGGCGGCCCGGGAATCACGGCTCACCGTACCTGTGCTCCACCAGATGTGGCGCTCGTAGGCGGAAGGGAGCCTCGACGGCGCGTGCGACGCTTTCGGCGGGTGGTAGCAACCTCTGGTGAACGTCGAACCGCCGCAGCGCGGCGCGCTCGACCTGTCGCAGCGCGCGGCGCCGGCGCCCGATCCGCCGCAGTGCGGGGCGCTCGACCTGCCGCAATGCAGCGCGCTCCATGATCGATCGCGTCGTCTACGACTGGGCGCCGCTGGTGGCGCTCGTCGCCGTCGGGACGTTCGTCCTCGATTGGGGCCTGACCCACATCGGCGCGGCGGCCAGCCAGAAGGTGCGCGAGCGGTGGGCCATCGAAGGTAGCTACGAGCTGAACCCGACGTGGCAGGCCGAGATCGACTCCGGCCCGCGGTTCTCCTGGCGATTGGTCGGGGTCGCGGCCGTCCTCGTCGCGTTGCTGCTGGCCATGCGCTATCTCGTCGAATTCGCCGAGCTCGACCCGGCGTTCTTCGCGGTCGCGGCCGGCGCCGTCCTGCTCCTGCAGGCGCCGACGATCATGGCCCACGCGACGAACCTCCAGATGTTCCGCGATCTCGCCGACCCGACCGCGATCACCGGAAGCGTCACGTTCAGCCGCTGGCTCACCCTCCGAGCGGCCGCTTGGTACCTGGTCCGATTCGCGGTGCTCTGGCTGGCTCTGTGGGTGCTGAGCCAGCAGGCGTTCTTCCTCGGCGGCGCGCTGTCGTGCCTGTTGTTCGGTCGCCGGCTCGCGGTGCTGCCTGCGGCACGACCGGCCGCGGCCAAGCCGAGCGACGAATCCTTGACGATTCCGTGACGTTCTCGCTACGCTGAGATCTTCAAGGAGGCATCGATGGCAGTCACGGGATTCGCGGACGAAGTGCGGCGGGTCCGCGGGCTCGGGGTCGGCACGAACGACATCGCGGTCGCGGTCGGGGCGCAGCCGGCGACGGTCAACGCCTGGGCGCGCGCGACACGGCGGCCGACCGGCGCGAAGCGCGAGCGGTTCATGGAGCTCGTGGCGCTCGTCGACCGGCTCGAGCGGGTGATGTCGCCGCGGTACGTCCCGCTGTGGCTGCTCAAGCCGGTGCCGGCGCTCGATGACCGCCGGCCGCTCGAGCTGCTGTCGAAGGGTCGCTACCGCGACGTCTCGAAGGTGGTCGCGGAGCTCGAGAACGAGTCCTTCTCCTGATCGAGCCGTCCGCGCCGCGCGTCCACATCCAGGGGACCTGGTGGCGCCTGACGCGGGTCGACGCGGAGCCGTTCTTCTGGACCGATGAGCCCGCCGACGGCAGGTGGCAGCGCGGGAGCGTCGTCCGCGCGGTCTACCTCGGCGACTCGGAGGCGACCGTGTGGGCCGAGTGGTACCGCCACTCGTCCGAGGCGGCCGTCCCGCCGGCGCGGCGGATGCCGCGCGCGATCTGGCGGATCGAGGTCGATGTCGACGAGGTCGCCGACCTGACCGGTGAAGGAGCACTCGCGGCCCACGGCATCGAGCGTCTCGACCCGACTCGGCGCCAGTGGCCGAAGACCCAGCCGATCGGCGAGGCCTACTTCCGCGACGGTGCCCGGGCGGTCCTCGCTCCCTCGGCGGCTCGTCGGGGTGGCCAGGTGCTCGCGGTCTTCCGGCGGGGCAGGGCGCATCGAGGTCTCACCGCCGTGCCGCCACCGCAGCGCTTCGACAAGCTGCCGGCGATCCCGAGGGGCCTGCGCACGTAGACGGAAGGGGCAGTTACGGCGCGGCGATGGGTGCGCCGATCGACCTCTACGCGGTCGAGTCAGACGTGGGCGCTCACCTGCGAGCCCGTGCGATCCGACCGCGGGGGCGTGCTGGCGACACGGGCGAAGAGGGCCTGGTAGGCGGCGCCGACGCGCGTCCAGGCCATCTTGCGACTGTGCTCGTGGGCGCGGGCGCCGATCGTCATACGCAGCTTGTCGTTCGCAAGCAGCCGCAGGACGCCCGCTGCGATCGCGGCCGGTCCGGACGCGACCAGCAGCCCGCGGCCGTCGGCCAGGAGCTCGGCGGCGTAGGGATAGCGCGTCGAGACGATTGCGCGGCCGGCGGCCATCGCGTACGTGAGCGGGCCGGAGACCATCGTTTCGAGGTCGGCGTTCGGAGTCACGAAGATGTCCGCGGCCTGGAGCCAGCGCGTCAGCTCGACCCGACCGACGAACTCGGGGACGAATCGCACGTGCGCACCCATGCCGAGCGCGTCCGCGCGAGCCTTCAACGACGTCCGATAGGCCTCACCCTCGCGCCGGATCACGTCCGGGTGCGTGGCCCCGACGATCACGTACGTCACCTTCGGATGCTCGGCGACGATCGCCGGCAGGGCATCGATGACGCGCTCGTAGCCCTTGCCCGGGTCGAGCAGGCCGAAGCTCAGCAGCACCACCCGACCGTCCAGATCGACGCTCGCCTTGATCGTCTCCGCCGACATGATCGGCAGGTCCGGGATGCCGTATGGAATGACCTCGACCCGGAATGGATCGACGTCGTAGGCCTCGGTCAACAGGCTCGAGGCGGCGTTTGACAGGACGACCGCCGAGACGACCGAGTCGAGGAGCTCGACGAGGATCTCGCGCTGGCGTGGCGTCGGCGAGTGGGGGATGTCATGAAGCGTCACGACCGCGGGGAGCTTGAGCGCGCGTACGAAGTCGAGGACCGCGTCGCCGTCCTCGCCGCCCCAGATCGACGGCTCCCACTGGAGCGAGACCACGTCGGCGCAGTGCTCGAGCGAGCGTGCGGTGCGGGGGTAGTCGGTGCGCTCGTCACGCCGGATCCGGTGATGGACCTCGAAGGCGTACGGCGGGATGGGCTCGACAGGATGGAGCGCGACGATCTCGCGATCGGGCGTGACCCGGCCCAGCTCGCCGGTGAACGCGGCGATACCGCACTGGCGAGGCGGGTAGGTCGAGACGAACGCGATGCGCGTGATGGTGGAGCTCCGATCCGGCAGAAAAATGAAGAACGGCCCGTCACGAATGACGGGCCGTTCGAGGTGCCGCTAGGCCGATGCGGAGACGCTTGCCGCGTGCACGCGCGTGGCGCGAGGGCCCTTGGGGCTCTGCTCGACGTCGAACTCGACCTTCTCACCGCCGGTCAGGCGGTCGAAATCGAGGGACATGTCGAGGGCGCCGCGATGGAAGAAGTATTCCTTGCCATCCTCGGCGGTGATGAAGCCAAATCCGCGATCGGAAATGACCTTCTTGACTGTTCCGGTGGTCACGAGGACCTCCTTCACTTCCCGAACAAGGGAGGTAGAACGCACGGTCCGTTCGAGAAGGTAGGTCGACCACGCGGCTGCGCCACGAGAGGTGACGGACTTCAAGCGTAGCACAAATGTTCGATCGAGTCGAGTGCCCGATCGACCGTCCCTTGCCCGACGGCCGAGAAAAAGGGAAGCCCCGGGCCGAGTGGGCCCAGGACTTCGTTGCGACCTATGGCAGGGTCAGCGAGAGCCGACACCCACCGGCTCGGCGGCGCCAAGGACGCCACGAGTCTTCGCCGGCTGGTCGGTCGCCCAGGCAAGAGTGACCTTGCCCTCGGCCATCGACGTCGGCAGCGCGACCTCGACGTTCACCCCGGCGTTGGCCAGCTTGCGGGCCGTTGCCGCGAGCGAGCCCGGGGTATTCGGGATCGTGGTCGTCACGACCTCGACTTCACGCGGGTGATAGCCCGCATCGGTCAGCGCGCGGCGCGTCCCAGCGTCGTCGCTTGTGAGCAGCGCGATCGTGCCGCTGCCGCCACAGGTGACGCCACTGAACGCCGTGATGTCGATGCCCTTCTGGGCGATCGCCTCGGTGGCTTTCGCGAGCTCACCGGGCTGGTGCTTGAGGTCCACGATGAACAGGTTCATCAGGTACCTCCCTTGCGACAAATGCCGACACGGACGAGGCACGTTGTGTGCGTCGTCGGGGAGCCGGGAGACCCCTATTTTACTACGGGCCCCAATAGCTGACCGCCCACGTTCCCGCCGCGAACTTGGCCTGGCCCTTCAGGGACGGGTGGAAGTAGTCGACATGGAGGACATCGTCCTTCGTGAAGTTGGCGTCGAAGGCGGCATTTCCGTCGGACAGGCACTGGCGGTACAACGCGCAGACCTCGGCGAGGGCGGCGTTGTCGTCGACGATGCGCTGGAGGACGCGCGCCCGACGGTCGACGTCTGACTGGGCTGTCGAGGTCGGGTTGGCGAGCATCGTCCGGCAGACGCCGAAGGTCGACCAGGCGACCTGGGCGAACAGGTCGTCGTGGTACAGCTGCCAGAGGTGGTAGATATTCGGGACGCTGGCCACGAAGACCTTCACGTTCGGCAAGCCGGCCGTGACCCGATCGAGCCCGGCCCGGAACTGGGCGCGATAGTCCGAGACCGAGGTCATCGCCGTCTCGGTCGAGGCGCACACGTCGTTGCCGCCGAACTCCACCGTGACGTAGTCGGCTCGCTGCGACACGACCGTGGCCATCTGGGCCGCCAGCTCGCCCATCTTCGCGCCCGATCGAGCGTCGTTGTAGTTCTTGCCCCTGATCTTCGGGTTCAGCGCGAGCAGCCGCAGGTAGTGGCTGTTCACCGAAGCGTCGGTCCCGGTCGACCAGGAGCCCGCCGGGTTGTCGGTCCAGGGCAGGAAGCCGGTGCCGGCGGCCCGGGTCAGGGAGTTGCCGGTCGCGGCGATGGATTTCGGGTAGGCGATGCGGGCGTCAGCCGCCTTGGGGGCGAGGAGCGCGAGCGCAACCAGTGCGAGGAGCACGATCTGCAGTCGACGAGCCATCGTTGAACCTCCCGGACGAGACCCACCGGCCGGCCACGACGCCGGCGCCAGGCTGAGGTTGCGCCGGCTGGGCGGCGTCCGCCATCAACTGCCGAACGACCCTGCTACCTTCTCGGCCCCAGCGCGTTCGGGAAGGAGGCCCCACGATGGCGACGGTGACCGCCGACAGGACCAAGTTCATCCTCGACGAGGATCGGATCCCGCGCGCCTGGTACAACATCGCGGCCGACCTGCCGACGCCGGCGCCGCCCGTCCTGCACCCGGGTACCGGGCAGCCCATCGGCCCCGCCGACCTGGCGCCGCTCTTCCCGATGGAGCTCATCAAGCAGGTCGTCAGCCAGGATCGAGAGATCGAGATCCCGGAGCCGATCCGCGATGCGTACCGCCTCTACCGTCCGAGCCCGCTCTTCCGCGCGCATCGGCTCGAGAAGGCGCTCGATACGCCCGCCCACATCTACTACAAGTACGAGGGCGGCAGCCCGTCCGGGAGCCACAAGCCCAACACCGCGCTCGCGCAGGCCTACTACAACAAGGCCGAGGGAGTGGAGCGTCTCGCCACCGAGACCGGCGCCGGCCAGTGGGGCAGCGCGCTCGCTTTTGCAGGCGCGATGTTCGGCCTCGAGATCAAGGTTTTCATGGTCCGCAGCAGCTACGACCAGAAGCCGTACCGGCGCGTCCTCATGGAGACGTACGGCGCGTCGGTCGTGCCGAGCCCGAGCGAGGACACGAACTACGGCCGGAGCGTTCTCGCCGACGTGCCGGACCACACCGGCTCGCTCGGGATCGCGATCAGCGAGGCGATCGAGGACACCGTCAGCCACCCGGGCACGAAGTATTCCCTCGGCTCGGTCTTCGACTTCGTCCTGCTCCACCAGACGGTGATCGGGCAGGAGGCGCTCGAGCAGATGGAGCTCGCGGGCGAGGAGCCCGACGTCGTCATCGGCTGCGCCGGCGGCGGCTCGAACTTCGCCGGCCTGGCATTCCCGTTCCTCGGGCGCGGGCTGCGCGGCGGCCCGAAGCCCCGGATCATCGCCGCCGAGCCCGAGGCCGCCCCGTCCCTCACGAAGGGCGTGTACCGCTACGACTTCGGCGACACGGCCCAGATGACGCCGCTGGTCAAGATGTACACCCTGGGCCATGACTTCATCCCCGAGCCGATTCACGCGGGAGGGCTTCGCTACCACGGGATGTCGCCGCTCGTCTCGCTCCTGAAGGAGCAGGGCCTGATCGAGGCCCGGGCCATCCACCAGCGAGCCTCGTTCGAGGTCGGTGTCCAGTTCGCTCGCGCCGAGGGAATCCTGCCGGCGCCGGAGCCGACCCACGCGATCAAGGTGGCGGTCGACGAAGCGATGGAAGCGCGGAGTGCCGGTCAGTCGAAGGTGATCCTGTTCAACCTGTGCGGCCACGGCCACTTCGACCTGTCCGCCTACGAGCGCTTCCTCTCGGGCAAGCTCGAGGACTACGAGTACCCGGCCGAGAAGGTCGCCGAGGCGCTCAAGGCGCTGGAGGCGTTGCCCGTCGCCTGATCGAGCGGGAGGAACTAGGGCGCCGGCGCCCAGGGCTGCATCTGGACGTCGTCCTTCGAGCCGGTATAGCCACCGCACGGCGGGACGCCGCTGAGGTCATCGCTCGTGAGGGGCTTGGCGGCGATCACGTTCGACCCCGTGCGGAACGCGACCGAGACAGGTGCCCTCGGGGCGGGCCCGCAGTAGTTGCGCGCCGAGACAATCGTCTTGAGCATCTCGCCAGGGCCGATCCGGATCGGCGATCCCAGGTAGTCGTGACCGATGAGAATCGCGTCCCTCGGCCATGCGGTGAGCCATGGCTCCGCCAGGCTGTTGACCAGGCACGGGTCCTTCCCGACGTTGCGCATCTCGACGCTGGCATTCCGATAGGCGCCTGTGCCATCCCA
>VBGT01000028.1:113022-117177 GCA_005889475.1 Chloroflexota bacterium
TCCCGCCCGGGCCCGAGCGGCCGCCCGCGAAGACGACAGCGGCAACGATCACCACGACCCCGGCGAGGAGGAGCCAGTCGAGTGGGTTGAGGTGACGAAGCCGCTCCCGCACCGGGCCGAGCTGCTCCCAGACGACCCCGAGGTCCGCCCGCAGCTGCTCGGCCAGGCCGGGTTCCGGAACCGCGGCCGCCTCGATCGCGGCCTCCGCGACCGCGGCCACGTCGATCGGTACGACCGCCAGGTCGGCGTAGGACCGGACCAGCTGCGTGAGCGCGCGCTCGTAATGGTCGATCGTCTCCGTGGGCTCGCCGTGGAGGTCCTTGAGCAGCTGGGCGAGGATGCGTGCGATGCGGGCCTGAACGGCACTGCCGGGCATGCCCAGCTCCACGCCGATGTCGTCCGGGCCCAATCCGGCGACGTACCGGAGGCCCACGATCATTCGATCGTGGGCGTCGAGCGGGGCCAGGGCAGTCTCGACCTCCCGCTGCTCGGTCCGATACGCGGGCGCCAAGGAGGCTCGCGTGACCGGCGCCCCGGACTCGCCGACCACCGCATCGTCCTTGCGACGATCCCGGCCTCGAGTCGCATCCTTGGCCTGCTTGGCGGCGATCGCCATGAGCCACGCCGGCAGCCGCTCGGGATTCCCCATCGACCCGAGGCCACGTCGGGCCGTCGCCCAGGCGGAGCGCACAGCGACCTGCGCCACCTCCACGTCGTCGGACACCACGAAGGCGACTCGCGCCATGTCGTCGTGATAGCGCTCGATGATTCGCGCGAACGCCGCGGCATCGCCCTCGGCGGCCTGCGTCAGGACGTCACGCAGCGTCTGGTCGGCGGTCACGATCGGCGTTCCCCCCACGGGTGCAGGCGCGACGACCTACGGATTCGGTCGCGGCCTCGACAATCCTATGGTGTCGATCTCCGGGTGGGAGTGACCCGATTGGGGGATACCGCGGGTCCGAGCGCCCGGCCGAGATCGGTCACCAGCGAACGGTGACCCGCGAGCCCGTCCGGGCGAAGACGTCGTAGTACAGGTCGAGCAGCTTCTCGCTCGGCTCGCCCTTGTGGCACTGGCACCAGTCGATGAGCTTCACACGGAGACCGTCGACGAGGACGATCGTTCCATGCCAGGACGGCCCGATCGCCGCGCGCAGCGCCGGGCCGGCCGCCGCGTAGGCGTCGATGCCCGAGTGATCCGGGTGCCCGATCGTGCACGGCGACCAGCCGGCACGGCAGTACCAGGAAGCTGTGCCTGCGATCGAGTTGGAGGTTCTCGGGGCGCCGGCGACGACGATTGCGCGTGGCGTCGGGAGCGACGGATTGGCCCGAGCCGAGGGCGGCGTCGGCTGCCGGGGATCTCGGAGGGCCGAGTCCTCAGATGTCGATCCCCGGGTAGGGTCCGACGGTGACGAGGTCGCCGCGGGCGCCGCGGGCGGGGCGGGTGCCACGAGCGTGACCGGGTGGAATGCCGAATCGGGGATGGCCCCAGGCAAGCGGGGCTCGATGCCGGTGGCCGCAGTGGTCGCGAGTGCGGAGGTTCCTGCGACGAGGAAGGCCGAAACGACGACGATCCAGGAACGTGGCGCGCGTCTAGGCAACGCTCTCGACGAGCTTGGATTCAGGGGGCACGAGGTGATGCTTGACCGGCTCGCCTTGCAAAAGGTGAGGTCTGGTGGGGTCTGGGGGTGTCAGGCGCCGGTCATTCGACGTACGGCCGATGGGTGGCCAAGCCGCCGGTCGAGCCGCCGGTCATCGCTCGCGGGCGCCGAGAATCGATGCCAATTGCGGCATATCAGGACGGGAATGCCCAGATGGGTGGCTCGCCCTTCGGCCGTCGTCGGTTCCCTTTGAGGGTGCGCAGGCATTACCTTGACGCAATGACACCCGTCAACGGCGAGGGCGGACCTGGCGCCGGCCATCCCGCCCTGGTCGTGGTCGATGACGACGATTCCACGCGCACGCGGGTCGCCAACGGTCTGCGCCGCCGGTTCGGGCTGGACTACGAGGTCGTCGAGTGCGACCCGCAGGGCGCGCACGCCAGGCTCGCGGGCATGCGCGATGCGCGCACCGATGTCGCGCTCATCGTGGCAAATGCGCACCTGAAGGCCGGCGCGGGTACCGACTTTCTGGCCACGACCCGCGATGTCTATCCGACCGCGCGGCGCCTCGTGCTCGCCGACTTCGGCGACAACTGGATCATGCCCTCGGTGGCCCGCGCTTCCACGCTGGGGCAGGTCGACCATTTCGACTACTTGCCGTGGGGAGAGGCCGACGAGCACTTCCTGGCAGCAGTCGGCGACATCCTGGCGGACTGGGCGACCGAAACCGGCCAGGGCGAGGCCAGGATGACGATCATCGGCGAGCGGGGCGAGCCGGAATTCCAGCTGTTGGGCGAGGTCCTCCAGCGCTGGCAGACCTATCCGGTCGCAATGCTCGAGGCCGGGACTCCGCAGGCCGACAAGTTCCTGTCCGACCACGGGATCGATGGCCCTCTGCCGATCGTGGCCCTCGCGGACGGCAGCAAAGTGCTGACCGCGGCGAACATGACCAAGGTGTCGGACATGGTCGGCGCCGGCGCTGACGCCCGCTCGACAACCTACGACGTCGCCGTCGTGGGACTCGGACCCGCCGGCTTCTCGGCCGCGTTGAACGCAGCCTCCGAAGGCATGCGGGTGATCCTGATCAACGACACGTTCAGTCAGGCCAGCTCGAGCCCGATGATCCGGAACTACCTCGGCTTTCCGGCGGGAGTGAGCGGCGCCGAGCTGATGCGGCGCGGCTGGACGCAGGCCCTGATGTTCGGCGCGATCGGCCGGATCGGCCGAAGGGCAACGGGACTCCGACATGAGGGTGGCCGCAACGTCGTGCCCCTCGACGATGGTTCCGAGGTCACCGCCGACGTCGTGATGCTCGCGATCGGCGTGGAGTATCGCCGCATCGGCGTGGCCAGCGTCGATCGCCTGATCGGCCGCGGCGTCTTCTACGGCTACGCAGCCGGGGATGCGCAGGCGATGACGGGCACAGATGTCGCGATCGTCGGCGGGGCGAACTCGGCCGTTCAGGCCGCCGCCCACCTCGCCCGTCACGCGCGGTCTGTCCACTTGATCGTGCGCGGGAGCTCCCTCGTCGACAGCGCGTCCGACTACCTGGTGGAGCTGGTGGACGCGCTGCCGAACGTCACCGTCCACCTGAACAGCGAGATCGCGGAGGCGCGCGAGGAGCAGCAGCTGCGTTCCGTGACCCTGCGTGACAGGACGACCGGAGCGGTCAGCGAGCTGGCGGTCGCCGGCCTGTTCATCCTGATCGGCGCGGTCCCGAGAACCGACTGGCTGCCGGACGAGCTTGCTCGCGACGAGCAGGGATTCATCCTGACGGGCGACGAATGCCCGATGGTGCCGGGATCGGAGCAGCGGCAACTCCAGTATGAGACGACGATCCCGGGCGTGTTTGCCCTCGGCGATGTTCGATCGGGCTCCGTCAAGCGCGTCGCCGCGGCCGTGGGTGAAGGCTCGGCGGCCGCGCAGCAGGTGATGCGCTACCGCGCCCGCCTGGGAGCGCCCCGCGAAGCCGACAGCGAGCGAGCGACCCGCGAGCCGATGCCGGTCCGGGCCTAGCCCCCTGGGGCCGGGTGCATACTCGAAGGGGTAGGCGCGTTACGTCGTGGCCGAAAGGGAGGGTGGCACGAGCATGGACGACAAGCTCGAGCTCCTGCAGCGGGTGCCGCTATTCGCCGGTGTGGATCGCGAGGGACTGGAGGAGATCGGTCGAATCGCCGAAGAGGTCGAAGCGCCGGCCGGGACGGACCTGACCCACGAAGGTCGCCACGAGGGCTACTTCTTCGTCATCGTGTCGGGGTCCGTCCGCATCGACCGAGGTGGCCAGACCATCAACACGATGGGGCCGGGCGATTTCCTGGGCGAGATCGCGCTCCTTGACGGTGGCCCGCGGACCGCGACCGCCACGACCGACGCGCCCAGTCGCCTGCTCAAGATCACCCACCAGGAATTCCATCAGCTCCTGGACACCTCGCCGGGCGTCCGGACGGCCGTCCTCGAGGCTGCCGGAGCGCGCTTCAGAGCGATGGACGCCGAATCGGTGATCTGAGGGTCAGCCGACACGCGACGTCCCGGGCCGACGTGGCCCGGGACGTGGTTC
>VBGT01000065.1:0-14120 GCA_005889475.1 Chloroflexota bacterium
CCCCCGGACACGATCGATTGGGATGGGGCGGAGCTCGTGGCCAACCCGGCGCCCGAGCGCGGCCTTGCGAGTTCGCTCAAGCTCGGCTGGGTGCAGGCGACCGCCGCAGACCCGCCCCCGGACGCGATCCTCGTCGCGCTCGGTGACCAGCCCCTCCTGCGCCCCGCGGTCGTCCGCGCGCTGGTGGCGGCCCCGCTCGATCCGGCCCGCCCGATCGTCGCGCCCAGGTATGCCGGCTCCGACGCGCACAACCCTGTGCGGGTCGAGGTCAGCGCCGACCGGCTGATCGATGAGGCATCCGGCGACCGTGGCCTCGGCCCGATCATCGAGCGCAACCCGGGGCTCGTTCGCTGGCTCGACGTCGCCGGCGACAACCCCGACGTCGACACCGCCGCTGATCTCGCCCGCGTGGCCGAGCTCGCCTGGGCCGATCGCGTCCGGCGCAACCGCGAGCAGGTGGAGCGGTTCCGCGAGGCGCCCGACGGCCCCGACTTCTATGCCTCCGTCAGCTCGATTTTTCGCGACGATCCAGATCGGCGGGGCGACCCGGTGCTCGACGCGCTCCGCGGCCACGTCCGCTCAGATGACACATGGCTCGACATCGGCGCCGGGGCGGGTCGGTATGCGCTGCCGCTCGCCAGATCGGTCCGGCGGGTGATCGCCCTCGATCCATCGACATCGATGCTCGGGGCCCTCCGCGAGTCGATGGCGGAGCACGCGATCGACAACGTCGACATCGTCGAGGCGCGGTGGCCTGCCGCCGCCGGCCTCCGCGCGCTCAAGGGCTCGCTCCCGACCGACGTCTCGCTCATCGCCCACGTCGGCTACGACGTGGAGGCGATCGGCCCGTTCATGGAGGCGATGGAACAGTCGACCCGTCGCGAGTGCCTCGCCGTGCTGATGGAGCGCAGCCCGGCGAGCCTCGCCGAGGCGTTCTGGCCGCCGCTCCACGGGGAGGCGCGAATCGCGCTCCCGGCCCTGCCCGCGTTCGTCGACCTGCTCGCGGCCCGCGGCCTGGCGCCGGTAGTCGACATGGTGGAAACCAGCCGCCGACTGTGGTCGAGTCGCGACGAGCTCGAGCGCTTCACTCGCCGCCAGACGTGGGTCGCGCCGGGCTCGGCGAAGGATGGACGCATGCTCGAGCTTCTCGACGATTGGCTCGTCCCCAATGCCGATGGGACGGTGGACCTGGCGGTCGCAGAGCCGCTGCGGGTTGGGCTGGTCGCATGGCGGCCCGCATGACGGCCACCTATGCTCGCCTCCCGTGCAGTTCTCCGGCGCCACCGAGATCAACGCCCCGCGAGACCGCGCCTGGGCGTTCGTCATCGACCCCCAGCAGGTCGGCTGGTGCGGGCCGGGCGTCGAGTCGATCGAGGCGATCGACGCGACCCACTACCGAGCCCGCGCCAAGGTCGGCATCGGCGTTATCTCTGCACGGTTCACGGTCGACCTCGAGCTGGTCGAGGCGAGCGCGCAGGACCGGGCCGTGATCAAGGCGAGCGGCCAGGCGCCGGGCAGCGCCGTCGAGGCGACGGGGGAGATGCGGCTCTCGGGTCCCGAGGCGGGTCCCACGACCCTCGACTGGTCGGCCGAGGTCGCGATCCTGGGTTCCATCGCCAGCGTCGGCTCGCGGCTGATCGAGGGCACCGCGAACAAGCTGATCACCCAGGCCTTTGAGTGCATGCGGGCGAAGCTCGAAGCCTGACGGGCGTGAGCGACCATGGAGTCCGTGCATCGCGTCGTCGGCCTGCTCGCAACGAACGTCCACATCCTCGCCGACGAGGCGACGCGCGAAGCGATTGCGATCGACACGGCCATCCCATCGCTGGACTGGGTTCGCGGCGAGCTCCAGGCCCGCGAGTGGACGCTCAAGCTCATCGTCTCGACCCACGGCCACTGGGACCATATGGGCGACAACGCCCGGGTCGCCGAGCACACCGGAGCCCAGATCGCGGTGCATCCGCTCGATGCGTACCGGCTGACCGATCCGCCCGTGCCGACGTGGGCCCCGTTCGAGATCCCGCCGTGCGTGCCCGCCGTGGACCTGGCCGAGGGCGGCGAGGTCCGGTTCGGGTCCGTCCGGCTCGAGGTGCTCCACACACCCGGCCACACCGAGGGCTCGGTCTGCCTGCTCGGGCGCGATCAGGGCCGGCTGTACAGCGGCGACACTCTCTTCGCGGGCTCGTTCGGACGGGTCGACCTGCCGGGCGGCTCGGCTGAGGCGATGGTCGCCTCGCTCGATCGACTGCGGCGGTTCGACGACGGCCTTGTCGTCCTTCCCGGCCACGGCATGACCACGTCGATCGGGCGCGAGCGACCCTGGCTCGAGTGGATCGCGCGCGAGGGACGCCTGCCGTCATGATGCCCCTGCCCGGCGCCGGAGGTCCCTCGGTCCGTCGGGCTCGGGACCATGGTCATGTAGCGGGACCGTCGCGGCCGCCGTTTCATGGCGGCAGGTCGCGCAGATGAGTCGAGGAGCCGCAGAGACCTCACGATGAGCCGCAGGACAGCGCGCCACGCCCCGCTCGCCGCCGCCGCGCTCGCGCTCCTGGCGTGGGTGCCGGGCGGACCGATCGTCCTCGACCGGACCTTCGCGGCTGCGCCGGATGGCCGGCTCGTGGTCACGTGGCGCACCGACGCCCCCGTGGCGCTTGCTGTCGACGGCGTCGCGAGCGTCCGGCGATCTCGCGCCAACGCGCACCGCTCGGTGGTCGTCGCCAACGCGGGCAGGGCCGCCGACGTCGCCGCTCGACTGCGCGCCAACCCGAACGTGCAGTCGGTCGTGCCCGACGCAATCGCGTCGGTCGCCGACTGGCCGGCCGATGCCCCACCCAACGACACGCTCTATCCGACCACCCAGGCCGACTTCCCGCTCATCGGCGTCCCCGGCGCATGGGCCCTCACGACCGGCTCACCGTCCGTCGTCGTGGCATTGCTCGACACGGGCTACGAGGGCACGCACCCTGACCTCGCGGCCATCCCGGTGGTTAGCCCATACAACGCCCGGACGGGGTCGACGAACGTCACCGATGGTTACGGCCACGGCACCCATGTCGCGGGGACCATCGCCGCCCAGACCAATAACGCCATCGGCGTCGCCGGCATCGCCCCCGGCGTGAGGATGATGCCGGTCAAGGTCATGGACTCGAACGGGCAGGGCTACTGGAGCGACTTCCTTGAAGGCGTCGACTGGGCGCGCACCCACGGCGCGTCGATCGTCAACCTGAGCCTCGGCGGGCCGCTCAGTGCGTCGCAGGTCGCGGCCTTCCAGCCGACGTTCGACGCCGCCTACAACGCCGGTGTCCTGGTCGTTGCCGCGGCCGGCAACTTCAACAACAGCAACGGCTTCTACCCGGCGTCGTTCGCGCACGTCATCTCCGTCTCAGCCACCAACAACAGCGACGCCAAGGCGAGCTTCAGCAACTTCGGACCGGCGGTCGACCTGTCGGCGCCCGGCGTGACCATCGAGTCGACGTACACGGGCGCGACATACCAGACGATGAGCGGCACGAGCATGGCCACGCCGCACGTCGTCGGGGTCGCGGCGCTCATCCGCTCCTACCATCCGACGTACACGGTCGACGAGGTCGAGACCGCCCTCGAGATCACCGCGCGGGACCTCGGGGCCCCGGGCCGGGACGACATCTTCGGGAACGGCCGGATCCAGGCTGCGCAAGCCGTGGCGTGGATGGCGCCGGACGTCACGCCGCCGACGGCGTCGCTCAAGAGCCCGCTGGGCGGTGCCACGAACGTCGGCGAGACCGTGCGCCCGACGGTCGGCTTCAGCGAGAACGTCAACGGTGCGGACGGCTCGACCATCAGCCTCGCGACGTCCGCGGGGGCCCACGTGGCCGCGGTCGTGACCTACGCCTCGGCGACGCGGCGGGCGACGATCGTCCCGGCAGCGATCCTCGCGTCACGGACGAAGTACTTCGTCACGATTGCGGCTGGAATCGCGGATCTCGCGGGCAACCCGCTCAGCGCGACGTCGTTCTCGTTCACGACCGGCGACCACATCGCCCCGACGGTCACGTGGGTCCACCCGGCGCACCGATCGACAGGCGTCTCGCGCTGGGTGAGCCCTCGGGTCGTGTTCAGCGAGAAGGTCACCAACATCTCGCGTGACACGGTGCGGCTGAAGAACATGCGGACCGGCCGTTCCGTGGCCGTCGTGATCCACTACGACTCGACGACCCACGGCGTCACGATCGATCCGTCGTTCCGGCTGTCGGCTGGGACGTTGTACCGGATCAAGGTCAGCGACCAGATTCGCGACCTCGCCGGCAATCCCCTCGCGACGCGGTACTTCCTCTTCACAACTCGCACCTGACCGGCGTCGCCTCAGAGCGGCTTGCGGTACGTCACCCAGGTCTGGTGCGGACGGAAGCCGTAGCGCTCGTACAGGCCCAGCGCCCCGGTCGGGTTCTCGGCGTCGACGCCGAGCGCAGCCACGGACATGCCCCGCTCGCGCAGGATGGCGAGCGAGCGCACGATGAGCGCGCTGGCGAGGCCGCGGCCGCGCCACGGCCGGCGGACCGACACGTGATCGAGCCAGCCGATGTCGAGCCCGACCTGCGCGTTCTCCTCGCGGTAGATCCCGTTCATGACACTGCCCGCGACCTCGTCGCCGTCCCACGCGACCTGCCACAGCGAGGTGTCGAGGTCGGGATGGCCGAACGTGTGGACGAAGTCCGCCTCGTGGCGGACCGCGGACTCCCAGTGGTCCCGGAACGCCTCCGTGTCGGCGGCCCAGATCGCGCGGTGGTCCTCGGGCCGGACGGGGCGGACCTCCAGGCCGGCGGGTAGCGGCGCCTCGAGGATCGGCAGGTCGAGCCGGCGACGCATCACGAACCCGTAGCGCACGGGCGCGTAGCCGGCGCTCGCCGCGAACCCGGCGCCTGCGGGGTCGCCCTGCTGGCCGCCGCCGCCCAGCACGTGGGGCAGATCCCGCGGTCCGCCGGAGCCGTCGGCGACGGATTCCCGCGCCCGCGCCTCGGCCCAGGCGAGCAGGCGCCGGCCAAGGCCCTGCCGGCGGACGTTCGGGTGCGTCCAGACCTCGATGTCGTGGACCACCTTGCCCGCACGCTCGCGCCAGTGGACTCCGCCGGCGGCGATGAACCGACCGTCGACCTCGACCACGCGATGGTCACGCCCCGGATCGAAGGTCGGAACCCGGGCCCACTCCACCGCGAGGTTTTCAGGCGTCGGGAACCAGTCGACGTGGTCGTGATGGTTGACCGCGGTGATGAGCTCGACCATCGCCGCGAAGTCCCGGTCGGGATCGAACGCGCGCAGCGGCACCTCGCTCACTGGGCTGCCGTGCGACCGGAGCTCCGTCGGCAGCCGCGTCATCGCTCGGCGCCGTACTTCAAGCGCATGCGCTGCTCGACGCTGCGGGAGATGGTCGTCCACCTGCGCCGCTCTGCCCGCCTGGCGATGGCGTCCGAGGCGATGACTGCCCGCCGCGCCTCGCGCTGGAGCTTGTTGTAGGCGTCGAGCCGGTCGGGCTGGAGCGTTCCGTCATGGAGGGCGGCGCGGACCGCACAGCCGGGCTCCGAGCGGTGCTGGCAGTCGTTGAAGCGGCAGGCCGCGGCGACGCCCTCGACGTCCTCGAACGCGGTCGACACGCCCTCGCCATCGAGCACCCCGAGCTCGCGCAGGCCGGGCGTGTCGATGAGCAGCCCGTCGGCCAGCCGGATGAGCTGCCGGCGCGTCGTCGTGTGCCGGCCACGCGCGTCGTCTTCGCGGATCGCGGCGGTATCGAGCAGCGGCTCGCCGGCCAGAACGTTCACGATGCTCGACTTGCCGACGCCCGACGAGCCCATGAACACCACCGTTCGTCCCGAGCCGAGATGAGCTCGGACCGCGTCGAGCCCCTCACCGGTCACGACGGACACGGAGATGATCTCCACTGCCGGAGCGGCCGCCTCGGCCGCGATCCGAAAGCCTGCCGGGTCCTCGACGAGGTCCGCCTTCGAGAGCAGGACCACCGGGGTGGCACCGGATTCCCAGGCGACGGCGAGATAGCGCTCCAGCCGCCGCGGGTTGAAGTCCGCGTTCATCGACGTGACCACGAAGGCGACGTCGACGTTCGCGGCCAGAACCTGGGCCGGCAGCCGCCGATCGCCGGGCGATCGACGAATCACGGCAGTGCGCCGCGACAGCACGCGCTGGATGAGCCCGTGCTCGGCCGTGGCGGGCTCCAGCGCGACCCAGTCGCCGACGGCTGGCCAGGCCGCCGTCGGGTCCAGCTCGGCGTCATGCCGGAGCCGGCCCGACGGGCTGGCCGGTCGCTCGCCGGTCTCGCCCGCGACGAGGTAGAGGCCGCGCTCCTCGCTGAGGACGCGCGCCGGCACGAGACCCGGCGCTTCGGACGCGAGGATCGCGTCGAACTGCTCGTTCCAACCGAGCGCGACGAGCTCCGGCGTCGTCAGCTGCGTCATCAACCGACGCGCTTGAGCTTGCCGGTCCGTTTGGCGTAGCGCTCGGCGACGCCGAACGCCCAGAGGCCAATCGGGATGAACAGCGTGCCCATCACGAGCAGCGGCCAGATGTCGCGCCAGAGCGCGGTCAGCGGCACGCCGTCGATCAGCCCCTTGCGCACGCCGTCGATCGCGTATGTCGCCGGCGACAGGTGCGACACGACCTGCATCCAGCCCGGCAGGATCTCGATCGAGTAGTACACGCCGCTGACGAGCAGCAGCACGGACTGCAGGACGAACGCCATCTGCGCGCCCCGCTCCACGAACAGGAGCGGCAGGATTGCGGCGAGCATCGCGATGCCGACGAAGCTGAACGAGCCGAGGACCATGAACCCGGCGACCGTCGCCAGGTTGGCGTTGCCGAACGACAGGTCCGGGAAGAACAGCACCACCGCGACGAGGATCGCGAGGGTGTGGATGAGGCCGTAGATCATCGCGTAGGCCACCGCACCCAGGAGGTGGGTGGAGCGCCGGATCGGGGCCATCATCGTGTACTCGAGCGTCCCCTCCCAGCGCTCGATCGCAATGGTCTCGGCGATCCAGCTGAACACGACCGACAGGTAGTTCCAGAAGATCGCGCCGACCATCAGCGTCAGGAGCAGGCGGGGATCGCCGGCCTGCGCGCCGATCAGCGAGATCGACAGCGCACCGGCTGCGGAGTACACGAGGAACGCGATCTCCCAGCCCCAGTAGCGCCGGGACAGGAAGAAGTTGCGCTCGATGAAGGCATACGAGGCCTTCAGCTCGTGGGTGAGTGCGGTCATGGCGGGCCTTCTGTAGGGGAGGGCTGGCTCGGTCATTGCGACCGAGCCAGCCTGGGCTGAGGCTCAGCGGCCAGCCGGGCGCCGATCCTGATCATCGAGCGTCCGATTGCCCGCCGAACCGACGGGGACTCGAACCGGTACTGCCGGTCGCGGAGTCGCTCGGCGATCTCACGCTCCCGACGCTCCTGCGCCAGCTCATAGGCCAATCCGTTCAGCAACATCTGCCCTCACCTCCCTTCATTCGTCGTCTTCGGCCTCGTCCTCGACGTCCTCGTCGAGGGACCGGCCGGTGTAGGTCATGAACACGGCGTGCATCGTCGGTGGCTCCCCGTGGCGGTCGGCGACGAGTCGCTTGAGCACCTCGGGCGAGCCGTGCGCGACGACGCGGCCGTCGTTGAGTACCGCGATGTCGTCACACAGCCGCTCGGCTTCGTCGAGGTCGTGCGTGGTCAGCACGATCGAGGCGTCGTGGCTGCGCCGCATCTCCTCGATGAACGTCTGCACGTCGAGCTTCGACCGAGGGTCGAGACCGGTGGTCGGCTCGTCGAGGAGCAGGAGCGCCGGGCTCGTCAGCAGGGCTCGCGCGATGGCGATCTTCTGCTGCATGCCCCGGCTCAACTGCTCGACGGGCCGCCCGAGTCGCTTCTCGGCGATGCCGAGCCGCTCGGTGATGAGCACCGTGTTGCGCCGTGCCGTCCGGGTATCGATCCCGTAGAGCCGTGCTGCGAACAGCAGGTTCTCCATCGGGCTGAGCTTCTTGAAGAAGGCGGCGTCCACGCTCACCCGGTTGATGAGCCGCTTGACCGCCATCTCCTCGCGCTCGATGTCGTGCCCGAAGACCTCGACCCGGCCTTCGTCGAGCGTGAGCAGGCCCGAGACGAGCCTGATCAGCGTCGACTTGCCCGAGCCGTTCGCGCCCAGGATCCCGATCGTTCCGCCGCGCTCCAGTCGGAGCGAGACGTCGGCGATCGCGACCACGGGGCGCTTCTTGCGCGCGACGTGGAAACGCTTCGTGACCCGATCGACGAGCAGCGCGGGGACGCTCCGGGAGCCGCCACCGAGGCCGGCCCGGCTCGGAGCTGCGTCCGGAAACGTCAGCGGCGCCGGATCGATCGATCGGTCCTGCGCCTTCTTCGGTTGTGGGAGCGCGGTGCTCGTCATCGGGTGGGGTTCCTTTGCTGGAGGTGCATGCAGAAAAGCCGCGATCCGTACCCGGCGCTGGCGGGCGGGCTCGCGGCTCGTCGATCGGTCCCGTGTGCAGCCCGGGACAAATGAAAAACCGTGGGCCCTGTCCGGCCCACGGCTCGTGGTTCCTGCGTTGGGCGGTCCTACCGCCGGTCAGCTACCTCGAGGTGGGCACAGAGCTCCCGCGAACGGCGGCGCCATCAGGCGCAACCCTTCGCCGAGCGAGCATCAGCGTGCTCTTCATCAGATCCACCTCCGGTAACGACAACCCGAGCGCCGTGGCGTTCGGAGGCCGGAGTCTAGGTGGCGCCAGAGGGCGGTGTCAAACCGAAGCTCCATGGCACCCGAGACTCGCGACTGGGGCTTGCGGCCGCGTCGTAGAGTGCGCCCGTACGCCGGGAGAGGGACTCCGGCGCACGGAGAGGGAAGGGATCTATGCAACCGACCACGACTGCGCGACCGCAGGGCGTGACCATCCTCGCGGTGCTTGCCGCGATCGGGGGTGTGTTGGGATTGGTCGCCGGGATCTTCGCGCTCGGTTTCGGCGGTGCCGTCGCCGCTGGGGGCGGGGGCGCGCTTGCCGGACTCGTGACGGTCGTCGGCATCCTCGCGATCGTTCAGGGAGCTTTGGCGCTCGCCTTCGCCTATGGTGCCTGGAACCTCCGGCCGTGGGCCTGGACTCTCGGTGTCGCTGCCGAGGTGTTGTCGCTCGTTGTATCGCTTTTCAACGTCGTCAATGGCGACGTGACCGGTCAGATCATCTCGATCGCGATCGCCGTCGCGATCCTGTACTACCTGTTCACGCCCAACGTGAAGGCTGCCTTCGGCCGCGCCTGAACCAACGCTCGCTGCCCAATGGGAGCCGGCCGGGGTTTACCCGGCCGGCTCCTTGATTCGGCTCCCGGTTCGCGGGGTACGCTCCCGCCGTGCGCATGCCCGACGCGCTCCGCGACCTCGAGGAGCCGACGATCGGCGATCGCCCGATCGTCCTCCTGACGGTCGCCGTCGGGGCCGCGCTCGGCGCCGTCCTCATCGGGCTGGCTGCCGTCGAGCTGTTCGTTGACGGGTTCGGCTACTCCGACTGGACGGTCCCGCGGATCGTCAGCAACGAGTTCCTCCAGGGCGTCTCGATCTACCCCGAGCACTACCTGTTCATGGGCACCATCCTGCTCATCCCGACCGCGTACCTCGCCGCATTGGCCATCGGGATCGCCCGCGCCCGCCCGTGGGCGTGGATCCTGGGCTTTGTCGCCGGCGGGCTCGTCGGGTTGTACGGCGTGCTGGCGCTGGTCATCCCGGGCAGCCTCGCCGCGAACGCCGATCGGTGGCACCTTGCCGAGAGCGTGCCGTGGATCGCGCTCGGGGCGTTCACGCTCTGGTACTTCAACCGCAGAGCCGTGCGGCGCGACCTCGGGATGGGCGACCCGGTGCTCGGCTAGGCTCCCGGCGTGCCCGAGAAGCCCGACGCGCCGTCGCTGGTCGCGGTCATCGCCCAGGGCGTCCTCGACGCCGAGCTGGCGGCGCTCATCTGGCTCCTCGTCGAGGGCCACGTGCCACTGGTCGTGGCCGCGCCGGCCGGACGAGCCGGGGCTGGTGGGCAGCTCGTCGCGGGCGTGATCGGCTCGATCAGGGCAGGGGAGAACGTGGAAGGTCTCGCTGCGCCGCTCACCGCCGCCGGGGCATCGAGCCTCATCCGTGGGCGGCGGGCCGGCGGCGTCGTCGAAGCCGGGTCGCTGGGCGAGGTTCGGGAGCGGCTCGGTTCCGGGCCGCTGCCGCTGACCCCGGATCAGCTCACCTTCCTCGGCTGCGTGCTCGTGCTTGGGGAATCTGCGGGCGCGCGGCGCGGGCGGTTGCGCGTCACGGCGGCGCACTACGTCCGACCGCTGGCACGCGACGCACATGGCCATTCCCAGCGGCTCGACCCTGCGGTCCTCGCCACCTGGGATGATCGCCTGGGTCGGTACGAGCACTTCGCGTGGGGTGTGCTGCCCGAGATCGCGGCACGCCTCGGGCGGCGGGCGGGGGACCTCGAGGCCGACCTGCACCACCGGCGGGACGATCTGGCCGGGCTCGCGAAGGCGGGCGTGACCAAGCTCGACGAGGTTCAGCGGCTCATCGCCGGCTACCAGGTCCGCTACGGCGGCGCACACGGGTCGAGCGCCCCGGTCGACCTGCACGGCCACGACCCCACGATGGTGCCTGGACCTGACGACGGTCACGGACAGGGTCCGAACTGACCCCGCGCCGAGTGCTAGCCTCGGCGCACGGTCGTCGTCGAGCTCCCTGAAGGCGAGGTAGTCGTGAGTCTGCTGCCCTGGTTGCTGTTCCTCCATGTCCTCGGCGCGGTGATCGCGTTCGGTCCAGGGTTCGCCTTCGCGTTCTTCGGGGCGGCTGTCGGACGCGAGCCGCAGCACGCCAACTTCACGCTGCGCACCCTGGCTGTTGTGGCGACGCGACTCATCATCCCGCTGGCGGTGTTCCAGGGCGTCACCGGCGTCGGGCTGTGGCTCTTCGCGGGCATCGACCTCGTTGCTGCGAGATGGCTCCTGCTCGCCATCGTCCTGTACGCGATCGCGCTGTACATCGCCATCGGCCTCAATCTCCCGAACCTGCGCCGCCTGATCGAGCTGTCGTCGGCGCCGCCGACGGGCGGCGGCCCGCCGCCCGAGCTCATCGTCCGAGCGGAGCGATCGCGTCAGTACGGAATGGCCATGTCAGGGCTCGTCGTGGTGATCGTCTTTCTCATGGTCGTAAAGCCGTTCTGAGCACGGCGCGGGTGTGATCGCGCCCGCAATGCCCGACCGCCGGATAATGGTCGCGTGCCCGAAGTAGAGAGGTCCGTCTCCTCGTTGCTCTCCCGCTTGAGCGGGATCGTCGACTGGCACGAGGGCCGGTTCGTCATCGACGACGTCGCCCGGCTGCGCGCGGACGGGATCCGCGACCTGGCCTGGACCGCCGTGTTCAGCGAGGACCCGGCGACGATCGAGGTCGCGCAGTGGATCGTGTGGGAGGCAGCACAGGAGCTCGGCGCGCGGTCGGCCAGCATCCACGAGCTGTACATGGCCCGCGCGCGCGGCGACGTTTCGGGGTTCACCGTGCCCGCGATCAACCTCCGCGCCCAGACCTTCGACATGGCCCGGGTCGCGTTCGAGACCGCGATCACCGAGGACGTCGGCGCGATGATCCTCGAGCTGGCGCGGAGCGAGCAAACCTACACGTACCAGCGCCCGATCGACTACACGACCGCGGTCCTCGCCGGGGCGATCGCGGCGGACTACCAGGGCACCGTGTTCCTGCAGGGCGACCACTACCAATTCAACGCCAAGAAGTACGTCGCCGACCCGGAGTCCATGACCGACGAGATCCGGCGTGCCTGCCGCCTCGCGGTCGATGCCGGCTACCGGAACATCGACATCGACGCCTCGACGCTCGTCGACCTGTCGCTCGATGGCGCGGACGCTCAGCAGCGAGCCAACTACGAGCGCACCGGGGAGCTGGTCACCCTGATCGGCTCACTCGAGCCGGATGGGGTCACGATCAGCATCGGTGGTGAGATCGGCGAGGTCGGCAAGGAGAACTCGACGGAGCCCGAGCTGCGCGCCTACCTCGACGGCCTCCGCCGTGAGCTCGCCGCCGCCGGCACGGGTGGCGCGAACGGCGTCGGGATCTCGAAGGTGAGCGTGCAGACCGGCACCTCGCACGGCGGCTCGGTCATGCCCGACGGGAGCGTCGGGGCGGTTGCGGTCGACTTCGGCGTGCACGAACGGCTGGGGCCGATCGCACGGCGCGAATACGGCCTCGCCGGCACCGTCCAGCATGGCGCATCGACGCTTCCAGATGAGCTGTTTCACCGGTTCCGGGAGGTCGAGACGGCCGAGATCCACCTCGCGACGGGGTTCCAGAACCTGCTCTACGAGCACCCGGCGTTCCCACGGGCGATGCACGAGCAGATCGAGTCGTGGTGCTTCGCCAACGCGCTCGACGAGCGCAAGTCGGACCAGACCGACCAGCAGTTCGTGTACACGACGCGCAAGAAGGCCCTCGGGCCGTTCAAGCGCCAGCTGTGGGACCTCGACACGAAGGACGAGATCCTCGCCGACCAGGCGCACAAGATCCGGTTCCTGTTCCACGAGCTCGGCGTGGAGGGCAGCCGCGCGATGGTCGACCGATACGTGACGCCGGTGGAGTGGCATCGCCCGATGCCCGCCGCGCTCTCGGAGGCGCTGCTCGCCCGCGCCTGAAGGCCGGTCATTCGCAAGGGTTTCGGCCCGCCGTGCGTAGCGCCGTCATGTTGCGTCCGGAATGCGCGAAGGTGCATACCGACGCCGGACTGGCGGTTCTCGGGAGGTCGAGCTCATGAAAACCTGCCTCGTGGTTGCGAATCAGACGCTGCCCGGCGAGACGCTCGCCACCGCGATTCGCGAGCGCATCGCGGAGGGCGATCGGACGTTCTACGTCGTCGTCCCGCTGACGCGCGTCTCCCACGGCGTCACCTGGGGCGAAGACGAGAGCCCGGATGCTGCTCGCGGACGGCTCGACGCGTTCCTCTCGGTCCTCGGGAGCGAGGGCGTCGAGGCCGACGGAGAGATCGGTGACCCCGATCCGATCCAGGCCGTTCGCGACGTCCTTCGAGGCCGCGCCGTCGACGAGGTCATCCTCTCGACGCTGCCGGCAGGCGCCTCGCGCTGGCTGCAGCGCGATGTTCCAAGCCGCCTCGCACGCGAGATCGAGCTGCCACTGACGGTGGTCACCCAGGCGGAGGCGGTCGAGGCGGCGGCCAGCTGAGCCGACCGAGGGAAATTCCGAAAACCATCGCGCGGACCCTTCATCCTCGCGAGATTCGAAGCGCAAAGCCCTTCGCGACCGGGTAATCCGCGCCGCGCCGCGTTTCCGGCCTTGATTCTGCTCTGGGCCGCTCCTATGCTCCGCGGCGCGCTCGGTGAGGCCCGGGCGGCGTGCCCCATTTCATCGGTTCCGGTTTCCCGAAGAGGTCCGTCTCGCGAGTCCGATCGCTGATTCGCGGTGGTAGAGGGAGGCAACCGTGTCGGGTCCAACCACGCAATCGGACGTCGCCGAACGAGACGACGCCCACCTGCGATCGCTCGGGATCAAACCCGAGCTGCGCAGGACCCTTGGGTTCCTGTCGAACTTCGCGGTGGCATTCAGCTACATCTCCGTCTCGACCGGCACCTTCACGAATCAGGCCGTAGCGTTCGGCGTCGGCGGTCCCGCTGTGTTCTGGGCGTGGCCGATGGTCATCATCGGCCAGACCTTCGTCGCCCTGAACTTCGCCGAGCTGTCGAGCCACTTCCCCGTGGCAGGCTCGATCTACCAGTGGTCTAAGCGCCTCTCGAACAAGACGCTAGGCTGGTTCACCGGCTGGATCTACTTCTGGGCGGGCGTCGTGACGGTGACCGCGGTCGCGGCAACCGTCCCGCTGGTGCTGTCCACGATCATGGGCTTCGACCTCGCCAGTGCCTCGCCAATTCCCGGGCTCGACATGTGGCAGTTCGTTGGGCTCGCGACGCTGGTCACGACGACCGTGATCAACTCGATCGGTGTTCGGCTCCTCGCACTGATCAATAACATCGGCGTCGGGGCGGAGATCGTGGGCATGCTGTTCTTCGCCCTGATCCTGCTCTTCTTTGCGAACCACCAGCCGGTGTCAGTGCTCTTCGACACCTCATAC
>VBGT01000065.1:14147-21377 GCA_005889475.1 Chloroflexota bacterium
TTCATGGCGCTGTTCGTCGTGTACGGCTTCGACACCGCCGGGACGTTCGGCGAGGAGACGCTCGACGCGGGCCGGCAGGCGCCGCGAGGCGTGCTGTCCGCGATCTGGCTGTCAGGCATCGTCGGAGCGATCTTCCTCCTGGCCGTGACGCTCTCGTTCAAGGACGTCAACGCCGCAGTTGCCACAGGCCAGGCGGCCGGCTTCCCGATCGCGGACACGATCAAGGACAATCTGACGACGACGCTGATCGGGAACTTCACCCTGGGCGAGCTCTACCTCGTCATGATCCTTGTCGCCGTATACGTCTGCACCTTGGCGATCCAGGGCGCAACCGTCCGGCTTATGTTCTCGATGGGCCGCGATCGGCGCCTGCCGTTCGGCTCGCTTTGGGGCCACGTCAGCCCGACCTTCAAGACGCCGCTCAATTCCGCCGTGGCGGTGGGCGTCCTGGGCGCGATCCCGCTGCTCCTCACGGGCGCGCTCGGCTCGATCTACATGGCCATCGCCGCGACCGGAATGATCTACCTCAGCTACATCCTCTGTAACCTCGGCGTCCTCGCCGCACGGCGCAAGGGCTGGCCGCACAAGGGAGCCTGGTTCAGCCTCGGCAGTTGGGGCACGATCATCAACATCCTCGCCCTCATCTGGGGCGGCGTGATGGTCATCAACATCGGGATCTGGACGGACACGAACCTGTTCGGAGACTTCGGCAACGACCTCCGGAACCTGTGGTCGAACCCGTTCATCAACACGTTCCTGAGCCTAGGCAAGAACCCGGATGGGAGTGCCAACGTCCTTACGGGTCTGCCAGCCTGGCCCGTCTTCGAGACGCTCGTCGGTCTCGTCATCGTGGTCGGCGCGATTTATTACTTCGTCGCCCAGCGCGGACGCGAGGATCGCGTCGAGGCCGACCTCGCCACCGGCGAGGCGGTGATCGGCTAGCCGCCGATCGTTTCTGGGCGTGGCTCCGACTGAACATCCAGGAGGCGGAACGGCGCGTCGGCGACCCCGGCGCGCCGTTCTGATTCGGGCATGATCCGCGGCGACGGACGACGCGAGGAGGCCGGCCAATGACGACCGAGGCGGTCGAGGACGAGCTGCGCGGTGAGCTCCGCGACGAGCTGACCCACGCGCTCCGCCGCCTACCGGAGCCTGACCCGTGCTATCCGCCGCCTGCCGGAGCTCGCCAGCGGCGAGCTCGCGTTCACGCCGCTCTCCGGCGGGATCACGAACCGGAACTTCCTGGTCACGGGCGCCCCGGATGGGTCGAAGTACGTCCTCCGGCTCGCGGGCAACGACACCCACCTGCTGGGCATCAGTCGCGAGGTCGAGCACGCCGCGACCGTCGCCGCGGCGGGGGTCGGGGTGGGGCCCGAAGTGATCGCCTTCGTCCGGCCCGAGGGCTACCTGGTCACGCGCTTCATCGAGGGCCGGCCGATCCCCGAGGAGGAGATGGGGACCCCGGATCGGCTTCGGGCGGTGGGCGACACGCTGCGCCGGATCCACGACGGCCCGGCGATTCCGGGCCTGTTCGTGCCGTTCCGGATCGTCGAGGCGTATCGCGCGCTCGCCCTGTCACGCGGCGTGCGCATCCCGCCCGAGTACGACCTCGCACAGGCCATCGCGCGGCGCATCGAGCTCGCGTGCCTGACCGCGCCGGTCGAGCTGCGGCCATGCCACAACGACCTGCTCAACGCCAACTTCATCGACGACGGTGCGCGCATCCGGATCGTCGACTGGGAGTACGCGGGGATGGGCGACCCCTTCTTCGACCTCGGCAACTTCTCGATCAACCACGAGCTCGAACCCGACGCCGACGCCCTCCTGCTCGAGGCCTACGCCGGCGACATCCGACCCGCCGCGCTGGCGAGAATCACCCTGATGCGCGTCCTGTCCGACTTCCGCGAGGCGATGTGGGGCGTGCTCCAGCAGGGCATCTCCACGCTCGACGTCGACTTCGTCGCGTACGCCGCGGAGCACTTCGACCGGCTGCTGACCGTCGCTGGTCGGCCAGCGTTCGAGCGGGCGCTCGGAGAGGCAGCCGCCGGCTGACCGACGCCTCCCTGCCGGCTGGCGCAAGCGCGGACGACGGAACGCGAGCCCGAAGCATCCACCATGTCGCTGATCGCCACGGCCAACAAACGACGAACGAAGCGCTTACGACCCGACGCCCACCTCCCGAGGTGGGCCACTCAAGCGACGATTGATCGCTGGAGCGGACGCTGAGCGTCGGAAGCCCCGGCCAACCCGTCGGCAAGGCCAACGTTCAGTCATCGCTTCGTCGTGTGTTCGCTGCAGCAAGCACACCCGAACGGCGATCATCGACGGCGTGAGGGAGCTTCCGGGTGGCTGACCAGGCGCGCGTCGTCGTCATCGGCGGCGGGATCACGGGCTGCAGCGTCGCCTTCCACCTCGCCGAGGCGGGCTGGACGGATGTGCTGTTGGTCGAGAAGGCAGGCCTGACCGCGGGCTCGACCTCGCAGGCAGCGGGGCTCGTGACCGCATTCAACCCATCGTCGACCATGCTCGCCTGGCGGCGCTACTCGATCGAGCTGTACGGGCGGCTCGGCGTCTTCTCGGCGGTCGGCAGCGTCCGGCTGGCGTCGTCGCCGGAGCAGCTCAAGGAGCTGGAGCGGACGGCCAGCCGGGCGCGGGGCGTGGGTCTGGATGTCGGTGTCATCTCGGCCGCGGAGGCGCGGCGGCTGATGCCCGCCATCTCGCCGGAGTCACTTTATGGCGCGGTCCACCTGCCGGGCGACGGGTTCCTCGACCCGCACTCGGCGACGTTCGCGCTCGCGGATGCCGCGCGTGCGCTGGGGGTCCGAGTCCGTACCAACACGCGGGTCACCGGGTTCGAGCTGAATCCGCGGCAAGAGGCACGCCGCGTGCTCACGGACGGCGATCCCATCGACACCGAGCTCGTCGTCAACGCCGCCGGGATGTGGGCGCCGCGGGTGGCCGAGATGGTCGGCGCGTTCATCCCATCGACGCCGGTCGACCATCAGCACGTCGCGCTGCGTGTGGTCCCGGGTCACGAGCTGCCGAACGACATGCCCTGCTTCCGCGACCCGGACAACCTCGTGTACGGCAAGGCCGAGCATGGTGGGATGCTTTTCGGCGGCTACGAGGCGGAGCCCCACGCCCGCTGGCTCGACGGCGTGCCGTGGGAACACGCCGCGACCTCGCTCGAGCCCGACTGGCGCCGCTTCCAGCCACTCATGGAGGGCGCGATCCGCCGCTTCCCGTTCCTTGCCGACGCCGAGGCGGTGCGCCTCGTCTGCCATCCCGACGCGATGACCCCCGACGCGAACCCCCTCATCGGGCCGATGCCCGGCGTGCGTGGCTTCTGGGTCGCGGCCGGGCTCTCGCTCAACGGCTTCGGGGGTGGTGGCGGGATCGGGCGGGCAGTGGCGGACTGGATCACCTCGGGCGATCCCGGCGTCGACATCGCGCCATACCGGGCGTGGCGGTTCGCGGACACCTACCGCGACCAAGAGTTCGCGGCGGCCCTCGCCCGCGAGACATACGGCGACTACTACCGCCTCCGCTTCCCGTACGACGCGGAGGTGGCCGGCCGACCGCGCCGCCTGTCGCCGCTCAATTCGCGCCTCGAGGCCGCGGGCGCTGTGTTCGGCACGAAGGCCGGCTGGGAACGCGCGGACCTGCACCGCCCTGGCGAGCCGTGGACGCGCAACGGGCGTTCGCCGCGGGAGCGAGGCTGGGCGCGACCGGGCTGGTTCGAGCGGGTGGGGGAGGAGCATCGAGCCGTCCGAGAGCGGGTCGGGCTGATCGACCTGACCTCCTTCGCGCGCTCCTGCAGCGCACCGCCGCGAACGACGTCGACCGACCGATCGGATCGGCGATCTACACGCAGTTCCTGGACCCGAATGGCGGGATCGTCGCGGACGTCACCGCAACCCGGCTCTCCAAGGACCGCTTCCGGGTACTGACCGGCGCCGGCTACCTCGCCGCCGACCTCGGCTGGCTCGTCGCTCGAGCCTCCGATGACCCGCCGATCGACCATGTCATTGTCGTCGACGAAACCGAGCGCTGGACGGTCATCGGGCTCTGGGGTCCCAGGGCACGGGACGTCCTGGCGGGCGTGACGTCCAATCGCGTCGACGACGCCGCGCTGCCGATGCGCCAGGTACGAGCCCTCCGCATCGGCGAGGCCAAGGTGCTGGCGACCCGGCTGAGCTACGCGGGCGAGCTCGGCTGGGAGCTCACCGTTGCGCCGCCCGATGCCGGGGCGCTCTGGGACGCGCTGCTCGCCGCCGGGGCGCAGCACGGCATCGAGCCCGTCGGCTATCGGGCGCTCGAGTCGCTCCGGCTCGAGAAGGGCTACCGCTACTTCGGGGCCGAGCTGACGCCGCGCGAGAGCCCGTTCGAGGCCGGCCTCGACCGGTTCGTCCGGCTTGACAAGGGCGACTTCGTCGGGCGAGACGCCCTCATCGCGAAGCGCGAGGCCGAGCCGAACGGACCGGCCCGCCGCCTCCGAACCGTGCTCATCGGCGGTTCGGACTGGGCGCCGGTCTATGGTGGCGAGGCGGTTCGCATCGATGGGGACGTCGTCGGCCGGTTGCGTAGCGCCGCCTTCGGCTACACCGTCGGTCGGACGGTGGGCACGACCTACCTCCCGGCAGATATCGCCGAGGGCACCGCGATCGAGGTCGACGCCTTCGCCGATCGCATCGCCGGCGAGGTCGCGGCGGACGTCCTCGTCGATCCGTCGGGCGCGCGCATCCGGGGCTGAGGTCAGCCGGCGACGGCCTCGGCAAGGAGATCGTCGAAGTCGTCGCGCCCGAACGCCGTCGACGCGCGACCCCAGCGCTCCTCGGCCCAGCCCCAGAAGTCGTAGTCGATCGAGGAGATGGCGGCCTGGATGGCGGCCCACAGCGTCCAGCCGACGTCGGACATGATCATCTGCAGGCGCATCCGGGCCAGCAGCGCCGGCGTGGCCTCCCCGAAATAGGCCGCGCACAGCTCCTCCTGGCGTGCCGCGTCGAAGCCCAGCTCCTGGGCCGTGTTGCCGAGCTCGAACGTCGGGTCGTTGTTGCCGCTGTACTCGTAGTCGACGATCCACAGCACCTTGCCGTCGTCGAGGTAGTTCTCGGCGAGGAGGTCGTTGTGGCACGGGACGGTCGCGAGCGGGTGCGCGGCCAGTGCTGCCTCGATCAGGGCCACCTGCGGCAGGCGATCGAGGTAACCATCGGGGATCCGGATTCCGCGATCTCGGGCCACGTCCAGGTAGTACTCGGTCAGTCGGAACATGTCGAAGTCGTCCCGGAAGCGAGGGCCGGCATGCAGCCGACGCAGCGCCTCGGCGATCCGCGCCGGCATGCCCGGCGCCTGGAAGGCTTCGTTCGACATCGTTCGACCGGGCAACCACTCGAGGAGGATCGCGCCGGTATTCGGATCGTGCTGGAGGACACGCGGACCAACCGCGGCTCGGGCGGCCGCGCGGGTGTTGTGGAGCTCATTCTCGCGATCCACAGCCAGCAGCTCGGTGGCGGGGCCCGGCATCCGCAGGAAGAACGTCCTGCCGCCGTAGTCGAGCCGATAGTTCTTGTTCGTCAGCCCCGCGACGATCGGTTGGATCCGGAGCTTGCTCGGATCCCAGCCGAGCGCCTTGCCCACCAGCGATGCGACGTCCATCGCCCCGGAGCCTAGCGTCCGGCAGCGACCGTTTCGAGTCGCTCGGAACTCGGACTGCAGACCCCGAGCCCGTCATCGCCGGCCGCTCCCAGCGGCTATGTGCGACCCTCGAGCGCGTAGGCGCAGACACGCCAGGCCGGCGATCCACCGCTGTAGATCTCGCGGAAGCCAGCCTGAGCGAGAATCTCCCGAACGGTCCGATGACGGTGGATGAAGTACCGCTCAGGACTTCCCGAGACGAGACGCCGCCCGTTCCAGAACCGCATGTAGATCCGCATCCACCACGAGTCGCGGGGATAGGTCAGCCCGACCAACCTCGGCCCTGGGCTAACGGCGGCCTCAAGCAGGACGGGCAGGTACGGGTAGCAGCAGACCACGGAATCAAGGACGACGACGTCCGCGGGCGGAAGGTTCGCCGAGAGCTCGACGATGTCGCCGTAGCGATAATCGACGCGGTCGGCGAGTCCACGCCGCTCCGCTGCCCGCCGGGCCGCGGCGAGGTACTCCCGGGATGCGTCCACGTCGACCGCGCTGGCAGCCCCGGCCGCGAGCAGGGCGAGATGGACCGCGCCGACGCCCGCGCCGACCTCGAGCACGGCGGCGCCGTCGACCTCGTTCGCACGGACCACGGCGATCAGCTCCTGCGTCCTGCGGCGCGGACCGCCAGCCTCGAGCGCGGCGAGCTCGTGAGCGGCGTCGCGTCCGTCGACGCCGATGAACGCCAGCTCGTCGTCGCAGCAGAACCGGCTCGGCCACCGTGGAGGCACGCACACAGAATCCACTCTGAAGTCAAGCGCGGGGCAAGGCGGTGGTGCCCGCGCACGAGCCGCTACGCTCCGGGCGACGAGGGCAGGAGGAGCGGATCGTTTGGTCGAGCACGCGCGGGCGGTGGTCATCGGCGGTGGGGTCGGCGGGACGTCGATCGCTTATCACCTCGCCGAGGCCGGCTGGCGCGACGTCGCGCTCGTCGACCGTGCGGAGCTGACGTCCGGCTCGACCTTCCACTCTGCGGGGCTCGTCGGCCAGCTGCGATCGACCACGACCCTGACCCGGATGATGATGTACGGCACCTCCCTGTACCGACGGCTCGGTGCCGAGACCGGCGTCGACGTGAGCTGGCACGAGGTCGGCTCGCTCAGGCTGGCGTCCTCGAAGGAGCGCTTCGAGGAGCTCCAGCGCCAGGCGGGCTGGGCGAAGACATTCGGGCTGCCGCTCGAGCTGATCGCCCCCGAGGAGGCGCAGGCCAAGTTCCCGCTGATGGCCCTCGACGGCGTTCTCGGCGCGGTGTGGCTGCCGACCGACGGCTGGCTCGACCCGTCGGGCCTGGCCCAGGCGCTCGCCGCCGGGGCGCGTGCGAAGGGGGCGCAGATCCGCCAGCACACGCGGGTGGTCGGCGTGAATGTCGAGCACGGGCGCGTCACGGGCGTCGAAATCGAGGCAAGGGAAGGGGAGCGCTCGACGATCGAGGCGGAGGTCGTCGTCAACGCGGCCGGCATGTTCGCGCCGGAGATCGGGCGCATGGCCGACGTGACCATCCCGATCATCCCGATGGCGCACCAATACCTGTTCACGAAC
>VBGT01000107.1 GCA_005889475.1 Chloroflexota bacterium
TGCCTGTCGACCGGGCGCGCTTCCTGGCGGCCTTCGCCTACATCCTGACCCGCGCGGCCGCGGCGGACATGGAGATCTCCGAGGTCGAGTCGCGCGCGATCGAGCGTCTCGTCGGCGAGCACGGCGGCCTGCCCGAGGCGCAGGCGATCCTCGTGACCCAGATCGCGCGCAACCAGTCGCTCCTGTACAGCGGCACGGAGGACTACCTCGTCACCCGCCAGTTCCGCGAGCTCTCGACCGACGAGGACCGGCTCGCGCTGCTGCGCTGCTGCTATCTCGTCGGCGCGGCCGACGACACGATCACCTCGGAGGAGTCGGACACGCTCCAGGAGATCGCGAAGGAGCTCGACATCGAGCGCGACGCGGTCAACGTGATCCGCAACGAGTTCGCCCCGAAGCTCGCGGCGATCCAGGCGGCGCTCCGGCTGCAGCGGAGCTGACGGACCGCGCCCGCGGAGCTCAGGTTTGGGTCAGATTTGCACGAGACGCAACGTAATCACCGAATTCGGGTCAATCGTGCGTCCGGTGCATCTGTGTCACCAGATCGGGCCTTCTCCACGCTCCGCGGCGTCTCGAGACCGCCGACCGTGCTGACGAGGGTGCATACCACGCAAATCTGGCAGGAAGAGACGTCAAGCGCGCCATCGACCGGGTTTCGGGCTCCGTCCGATGCCAGGGTACCGGCGAGCGACTACCGCCCCTCGATGGCGGCGTCGAGCTCCTCGTTGGACGGCTCGCGCAGGATCACGTCGGGCTGCTTCGGGTCGCCGACGAGGATCGTCGGCGTGATCCACATGTCGTCGTTGAGGCTGCGGATCCACTGATCCGCGCTCGGCTCGCGGTCGACCCGGTAATAGTCGTAGGCGATGCCGCGCTCGTCGAGGTGGCGCCGCGAGCGGGTCGTGTCCTCGCAGGTGTCCCGGCCGAGGATGATGATCCGCTGCGACCGCCGGCTTGGGCGCGGCGTCCAGTCGGTCAATCGGGCCTCGCGATCAATTGAGCCTTCCGCTGCCGCCCTGTTGGCCGCCCTCGCGCAGGAACCGCTCGATCTCGCTGATGAGGTCGTCGCCCGAGGGCAGGCGCGCCTCGTCGACCAGCGTCTCCAGCCGCTCGACGTAGGTCTTCGTCGTCTCCTCGCGCGCCGTCGCTGCGTCCAGGCGCACACGCATCAGGCGCGCCTCCTCGGGCAGCCGCCCGTAGTCGAGCTCGGCATCGAAGTGCCGGCCGAGCGCGTGGAGCAGGTCGATCGACGCCTGCGGGTACTCGCCGGACACGTAGTGCGGGATCTGGGCGAAGTAGCCAACCGAGGGGATGCCCGCCTTGGCGACCGCGATGTCGAAGATCGAGATCGCCGCGGACGGGACGCGCAGCACCCCGTCGGGACCGGGCGCGACGCCACCCTGGAGCAGGCCGGAGCGTGATTCGGTGCCGAGGATGGGCACGGGGCGCGTGTGCGGCACGGCGGCCGGGATCGCGCCGAGGCTGATCCACTGCGACACGTCGAGCTGCACGGCGAGGCCGGCCACGTCGGCCGACAGCTCGTGCCAGCGGTAGTCGGGCTCGGCGCCGGTGAACACGAGCAGGTCGTGCTCGCCGACCTTCGAGGCGCGGATGGTCAGCTCCGGCCACTCGAGGCTCCGCGGCCGGCCGTGGACGATCTCGAGGGTGGGCCGGCGGGCGCGGTAGTCGAAGATCGAGTCGGCGTCGAACGTGGCCACCACGCGACCGCCGTGGGCCAGGATCGAGGCGGCGTTCGTGGCGGCGCTGCCCGCGTCGACCCAACCGTCGAGAGCCACCACGACCGCGGGCTCCTTGAGCACGGGCAGCTGCCGACGGAGCTTGTACAGGGTCACGATCCCGACCTCACGCCTCGGGCCACCTCGGCGCGGGCGTGCCGACGATCGTCTTCTCGTCCCAGTCGGAGCGGACCGGCGTGAACACGTCGATGACGACGGCGCCCTCGGGCCCGGCCACGACGTCGTGGGGCCGATCGCCGAGGATCCGCCACGTCCCGCCCGGCCCCAGGTCGCAGGTCTCGCCATCGACCGTGAAGTGCATCGACCCGCGGATGACCATGCCCAGCTGCTCGGCGGCGTGGCGGTGCTCGGGCACGACGGCGTTCGGCGCGAGCTCGACGATCGCGAGGGTGATCCGCTCGCCCTGGACGCGTCGCGCGCGGACGTCCTCCCCCCAGATCTCGAGGAGGGGGAGATCGGCCAGGTCCTGCAGGTTGCTCATGAATCACTCCGCGTTCCGCCGCGGCGCCCTTCGAGTCGCCGCAGTGCTGAGTGTGCCGCGTGCCAGCCGCACATGCCGTGGATGCCGCCGCCGGGCGGCGTCGACGAGGAGCACAGGAACAGCCGCGGGTCGGGCGTCGTGTACGGGTCGAGGCGGGCGACGGGCCGGGTGAACAGCTGGCGGAGGTCGAGCCGGCCGCCGGAGATGTCGCCGCCGACGTCGTTCGGGTTGTACGCCTCGAGCTCGGCCGGGGTCGTCTTCTTCATCGCCAGCACGCGCTCCCGGAACCCGGGGGCGAAGCGCTCGATCTGGCCCAGGATCGCCTCGCTCATGTCGACGATCGTGCCGTGCGGCGCATGGCAGTAGGCCCAAACGGTGTGTTTTCCAGCCGGAGCTCGCGATCGATCGAACAGGCTGTGCTGGGCGACGAGCACGAAGGGCCGAGGATGGACGATCCCGTTCGTCGCGGCCTCCTCGGACGCGGCGATCTCGTCGAAGGACCCGCCGAGGTGGACCGTGCCCGCGAGGGCGACGTCCGGGTTGACCCACGGGATCGGGCCATCGAGCGCGAGGTCCACCTTGAACACGGACGGCCCGTAGCGGACGTCGCGGAGCGCGCGCCGGTAGCGATCCGGCAGGCGGGAGCGGGCGACCGACTCGAGCGCGCCCGGTGCGGTGTCGAAGACCGCGATCCGGCTGCGTGGCAGGTCGGCGAGGGCGGCAACCTCGCGGCCCGTCTCGATGATCCCGCCGAGCGACTCGAGCTCGACGGCAAGCGCCCGGGGGATCTCCTGCGCGCCGCCTTCGGGGAACGGCCAGCCGTCGTGGTGGGCGCTGGCCAGGAGCGCAAGCCCCGCCGCGCTGCTGATCGGCTCGTCCAGGCGCAGCACGGAGTGCGCGGCGACGCCGGCGAACAGCGCCTTGGCCGGCTCGTCGCGGAAGCGCCGGGCGAGCCACGTCGCCGGCTGGAGCGCGTTGACGCCGAACCACGCCAGCCGGAGTGCGCGGCGTGGTCCGAGCGGGACATGGAACGGCGCGAGGAGGTCGGGGAGGAGGTCGCCGAAGTTGCGTGCCAGCGGTCCGAGCAGGCGGCGGTAGGCGTCGCGGTCGCGACCCAGCTGACGGGCGGTCGCCTCGACGTCGCGCGTGACGATGACCGCCCGGCCGTCGTCGAGCGGGTGGGCGATCGCCGCGGAGGGCTCGATCCAGCGCAGCCCGTGGCGCTCCAGCTCGGCCTCGAGGAAGAACGGCGACGTCCGCCCGAACGGGTGGATCGAGCTGCACACGTCATGGACGAAGCCGGGCAGGGTGAGCTCGGCGGACCTGCTCCCGCCGCCGACCTCGGCCGCGCGCTCGAGCACGCGCACCGAGCGACCCGCGCGGGCGAGCGTGATCGCCGCCGCGAGCCCGTTCGGGCCACCGCCGACGACGACCGCGTCGAGGGCCTCAGGCATCCGGCTCTCCGGGTCGTGGGAGCGGGGCGAGGTCGTCGAGCGCGTCGAGCACGCCGAGGTCGCCCGTCGAGCGTCCCATCGCGGCGAGGATGGCCGCCGCGGAGGC
>VBGT01000066.1:0-14093 GCA_005889475.1 Chloroflexota bacterium
AGGCGTACCGCGAATCGATCAAGCTGATGCTCGATCCGTACCGCGGCGACCAGCTCGACATCGTGGTGGGCATGGAGTCGCGCGGCTTCATCTTCAGCGCGCCGATGGCGATCGAGCTGGGCGCAGGCCTCGTGCCCGTGCGCAAGCTGGGCAAGCTGCCTGCGGAGACGATCTCGGTCGAGTACGCCCTCGAGTACGGCTCCAACACGCTCGAGATCCACCGCGACGCGATCCAGCCCGGCCAGAAGGTGCTGATCGTCGACGACCTGCTCGCGACGGGCGGCACCGTGCAGGGCACGATCGAGCTGGTCGAGCGGCTCAAGGGCGAGGTCATCGGGCTCGCCTTCCTCGTCGAGCTCGACTTCCTGAACGGGCGCGATCGACTGGGGGGCCGGCGCGTCACGAGCGTCATCCGGTATTGACCGTCTCGACCGACCGTCCCACCGCGCCCGAGCAAGCATCGATGCCTGACGAACTGACACCCGCGGCCGACGACGAGAACGAGGCAACGGCGCCGGCCGATCCGACCGAGCCCGTTGACCCGTCGCGCCGCCAGTTCTTCCGCCGCTTCGCCGGCGAGGTGATGACGAGCGCTGCCACGGTCGTGGGCGCCGTGACCGAGCTCCGCGACCGGTCGGCCGCGGAGGCGTCGGTCCTGCTGGGCGAGCGGCCGGCACCGCCTCAGGGAAACGGCGTGAGCGGCGCGGTGGCGGCGCCCCCGGGGGCAAACATCACCGAGGACGGCGTCGCGGCTGTCTTCCGCACCCCGTTCCGCTTCGAATCGGACAACGTGCTCCTCGTCATCGACCAGCGAAAGCTCCCCGACGCGCTCGTCGAGATGCCGGTCCGCTCGGCATCCGATGCCTCCAACGCGATCCGGCTCATGGTCGTCCGGGGCGCCCCGGCGATCGGGCAGGTCGCGGCGATCGGGCTGGCGCTGACGGCACGCATCGCCGCGAAGTCGCACCCGCATGCCCGCCGGGCGATCCTCGAGGGCCAGGCCGATTCGCTTCGGAACGCCCGACCCACCGCGATCAACCTGCGCTGGGCGGTCGATCGGCTGATGGCCCGCTATCACGCCATCGGCGAGCTCTCGCCCGAGGGAGCGGAGATCGCCGCCGCGATGGACGACGAGGCGATGGCCATCGTGGCCGAAGCAAACGAGGACCACGGCCGGCTGGCCGAGGCGGGTCTCGCCATCTTGCCCGCGACGGACGGCAGGTCGCTCAACGTGCTGACCCACTGCAACACCGGCCCGCTCGCGTGCGGCCAGTTCGGGACGGCCCTCGGCGTCGTGCAGGCGGCCCACGCCGCGGAGCGGCCGCTGCACGTCTGGGTCGACGAGACGCGTCCATACCTCCAGGACACGCTGATCCCGGACATGGCTGCCGGGCCCCTGATGGCCCAGGGCGAGGTCGACGTGATCCTCGTCGGCGCGGACAGGATCGTCGCCAACGGCGACACCGCCAACAAGATCGGGACGTACACGCTCGCCGTCCTGGCCGCGCGGCACGAGGTCCCGTTCGTCGTCTGCGCGCCGCTCTCGTCGGTCGATCTCGAGACGCCGGACGGCTCGGCGATCCCGATCGAGGACCGCGCCGCCGTCGAGGTGACCGAGATCGGCGGGACACGGATCGCGCCCGAGGGCACGGCGGTGCGCAACCCGGCCTTCGACGTGACGCCGGCGGACCTGATCACGGCGATCGTGACCGAGGAGGGCGTGCTCCGGCCACCGTTCGGGCCGGCGCTACGGGAGGCGATGGACCGTCGCGAAGCGCGGCGGGCCGCCGCGAAGCCCTATCCCATCGAGCCCGCGCCGGTGGAAACCGTTTGATGGCCACCGTTGCGCTCGACCGGACCGGGACGCGCGTCGTGGCGGAGACGACCACGGACCGCGAGCTGATCCGGTCGTTCCTCGATCGTGACCGCATCTTTGCCGCGTACGCCCTCGCCGACCTCGAGGACCACGACGCGAGCCGGGCGAGATGGGGGATTGCCCGCGCGGGCGACGAGGTCGTGGCGCTCGTGCTCGAGTACGGCGGAGCGGCGCCGCAGCCGTTGTTCATCGTCGGCCGCGACGACGGCGTCGAGGCGATCCTGCGCGACGTCATCCGGCCGTCGATCGCGTACGTCGCCTGCCTGCCCGCCAACCAGGCCGCGGTCGAGCGGCGCTACCGCCTCGAGCCCGGGCCGCAGATGGTCCGGATGTGGGTCGACAAGGCGGCGTTCCGGCCCGTGGTCGACCCCGGCGTCGAGCGCCTCGTGCCCACCGACGCGGGTGAGCTGAACCGGCTGTATCGCCTCGGCTTCGGCAGCTGGCTGCCGCCGCAGGCGATCGCCAACGGCGTCTACTACGGCATCCGGGTGAACGGGCGACTCGTGGCCGCGGCGGGCACGCATGTCATCGGGCGGGCGGCCCGGATCGCCGTCGTCGGCAACGTCCTGACCCAGCCCGAGTTCCGCGGCCGGGGCTACGCACAGGCGACCACGACGGCCGTGACGGCCCGATTGCTCGAGACCTGCGACCATGTCGTGCTCAACGTCCGCTCGGACAATCCGCCGGCGCTCAATGCGTACCGGCGACTGGGCTTCGCCGAGCACGTTCGGTTCGAGGAGCGCCTCGGGCACCGCATCGGCTCGCTGTGGGCCGACGTGGCCTCTGCGCTCCGCCGCTTCACACGCAGCAGGGAGTCGCAGCCTCGATGACCGTGACCGGCTCCGGTGTGACCCACGACGTGACCGACATCGCTCTCACCCCGGAGGGCCTCCGGCGCATCGAGTGGGCCGAGCGCGAGATGCCCGTGCTGCGCTCGATCCGGGAGCGCTTCGCGACCGAGCGGCCGCTGGCGGGGATCCGCGTCGGCGCGTGCCTGCACGTGACGACCGAGACGGCCAACCTCATGCGGACGCTGCAGGCCGGCGGTGCCGATGTCGCGCTGGCCGCATCGAACCCGTTGTCCACTCAGGATGACGTCGCCGCCGCGCTCGTGAGCGAGTATGGGATCCCGGTCCATGCGCGGCGTGGCGAGGATCGCGACACCTACTACCGCCACCTCAGCTCGGTGGCCGACACGCACCCCACGCTGACCATGGACGACGGCTGTGACCTCGTCTCGCTGCTCCACCAGGACCGCGCCGCGCAGGTCAAGGAGGTCCTCGCGGGGACCGAGGAGACGACCACCGGCGTGATCCGCCTTCGGGCGATGGCCGCCGACGGCGCCCTGGGCTACCCCGTGATCGCCGTCAACGAGGCGCAGACGAAGCACCTCTTCGACAACCGCTACGGGACCGGCCAGTCGACGCTCGACGGGATCCTGCGGGCGACGAACCTGCTGATCGCCGGGCGGAACGTCGTCATCGCCGGCTACGGCTGGGTCGGACGCGGGATCGCGTCGCGCATGGCCGGCCACGGCGGGCACGTGGCGATCATCGAGATCGATCCGATTCGCGCCCTCGAGGCGCTCATGGACGGCTTCCAGGTCATGACCGCGGGCGAGGCCGCGGCCTGGGGCGACCTGTTCGTGACCGCGACCGGCAACGTGAACGTCTTCCGGCGCGAGCACTTCGAGGCGATGAAGGACGGCGCGGTCATGGCCAACTCGGGCCACTTCGACGCCGAGCTCGACCTCGCCGCGCTGCGGCAGATGGCCGAGGGCCACGTGCGCGAGGTTCGCGAGAACGTCCAGGAGTTCGACATCGGCGGCAAGCGGCTGCACCTGATCGCCGAGGGTCGGCTGGTGAACCTTGGCGCCGCCGAGGGCCACCCGGCCGCGGTGATGGACATGAGCTTCGCCAACCAGGCGCTCGCCGCGGAATACGTGGCCAAACACCACGCCGAGCTCGACCGACGTGTGTACGGCGTGCCGCCCGCGATCGACGCCGAGGTCGCCCGGCTGAAGCTCGCGGCGTTCGGGGTGAACGTCGAGCCGATGACCGCGGAGCAGGCGGAGTACGTCGCGTCGTGGAAGCACGGCACGTGAGCGAGCGCTGCCGATGACCGCGACGGAGGAGCGAAGAACCCCCCGCAGCGTGATCACTGCCCCATTCGGGTCGTGGGCCTCGCCCTTCAAGATCGAGCGGCTGACCGATCGCGTCGTCTTCCTCAGCGAGCCGCACGGGATCGACGGGATCCGCTGGTGGATCGAGGGCCGGCCGGAGGAGAGCGGGCGGCAGGTGCTCGTGCGTCGGGAGACGGACGGCACGCTGACCCGGATGACGCCGGAGGAGTTCAACGCCCGCTCGCGCGTCCACGAGTACGGTGGCGCCGCCTACCTCGTCTCGGGCGATCTCGTCGTCGTGTCGGACTTCACCACTGGTCGCCTCCATCGCATCGTGCGCCCGGGCGAGCTCGTGCCGCTCACGCCCGAGCGCCAGTGGCGCTATGCGGACGCGATCCACGACGCGGCGCGCAACCGGCTGATCGCCGTACGCGAGGACCACGAGCCAGACACGGTCGCGAGCCACGGCGAGTGGAACAACGAGCTGGTCGCGATCGACCTCGACTCGGGCGACGTGGCGGTGCTCGCGACGGGCTCCGACTTCTACGCCGCGCCGCGCCTCTCGCCGGACGACTCGACCCTCGCCTGGCTCGAATGGCACCACCCGAACATGCCCTGGGACGGCACGGAGCTGCGCCTCGCCACGATCGGCGCCGACGGCTCCCTCGGCGAGCCGCGAACCATCGCCGGCAGCCGGACGGACTGGATCAGCCAGCCGCGCTGGTCACCCGAGGGGGTGCTCCACTTCGCGGCCGAGCCGACCGACTGGATGAACCTGTACCGATATGTCGATGGCAAGGCACTGCCGATCTCGAACGTCGAGGCGGAGCTCGTCGCGCCGGACTGGCAGTTCGGCTACCGGACATACACGTTCCTCGACGGCGGCGACATCCTGGCCATTGCCCGGAGCTCCGGGCGCGACAACCTGATCCGGATCGCTCCCGACGGCTCGAGCATCACGATCGACCTGCCGTACACGGAGATGAACGGGCTCTCGGTCGACGGTGATCGCCTCGTGCTCCGCGCCGCTGCGCCCGACAAGCCGGCGGCGGTCATCGAGATCGACCTGCAGGGCAACGTCACGGTCCTGCGAACCGCCAACCCCACGATTCCCGAGCGCGAGGACGTCTCGATCCCCGAGCACATCGAGTTCCCGACGACCGGCGATCTGACCGCGTTCGGCAACTTCTACCCGCCAACGAACCGCTCCTTCGTCGGCCCGGCCGGCGAGCTCCCGCCGCTGATCGTGACCAGCCACGGCGGCCCGACCGCGGAGGCGTTCTCGGGCTTCGCCACCGGTATCCAGCTGTTCACGAGCCGCGGCTACGCCGTGCTCGACGTCGACTACGGCGGCTCGACCGGCTACGGCAAGGCGTATCGCAAGCGGCTCGAAGGCCAGTGGGGCGTCGTCGACGTCGACGACTGCGTCGCCGGTGCCGTGCACCTCGCCGAGCAGGGCCTGGTCGACGGCGAGCGCACCGCCATCCGCGGCGGGAGCGCGAGCGGCTACACGACCCTCGCGGCGCTGGCGTTCACCGACGAGTTCGACGCGGGGTGCACCTACTTCGGGATCGGTGACCTGCGCGCGTTCGTCAAGGACACCCACAAGTTCGAGTCGCGCTACCTCGAGAGCCTGCTCGGACCGTGGCCGGCCGCGAAGCAGGTCTACCTCGATCGATCGCCGTCCCTGCATGCCGAGCAGATCACCGCGCCCGTGCTCGTGCAGCAGGGCGCCGACGACCGGATCGTGCCGCCGTCGGAGGCCGAGCGGATCGTCGATGCGCTCTTCGAGCGGCGCATCCCGCACGCCTACCTGCTGTACCCGGGCGAGGACCACGGCTTCCGCGGCCACGACGCGATCATCCGCTCGTTCGGGGCTGAGCTCTCGTTCTACGCCCAGGTCTTCGGCTTCGAACCGGCCGACGATATCGAGCCGCTCGAGATCCAGTTCCTCGCCGAATCTCGCTCCCGCGACGGCTCTGACGGCGCCTGACTGGCTGGACGAGGCGTCTGATGACTGATCCTGTCGGTTGGCGCGGCGTTCGGTACGGCAGTCCTGTGTTCGCTGCTGACGGCAGCCGAGTCGGGACCGTCCACGAGATCCTCGGGTCCGATTCGGAGGACATCTTCCACGGGGTCCGCGTCCAGCTGTCGGCGAGGCGCGACGTCATGGTCTCTTCGGACGACGTCTCGAGCCTCACCACGGACGGCGTGGCGACGAGCCTAAGCCGCACGGAGATCGATGGCCTTCCGACCTACTCCGACGAGGCGACCTACCACCTCGCGTCGGTCGGCTGGCTCCGTCGACACCTCGGCTGGCGTCGCGACTCGGAGAGCGACGAGGAAGCGGGGTAGGCCCACGCGGGCCGACGAGAGGGACCGGCGAGACCGTTAGCCCCGCCGCAAGAGCCGATCGAGAACGCTCCGCTTCCGTCGGGGGGCCGCGCCGCCGGCCTGTTTGCGTTCGAGGTCGGCCAGCTCCTCCTTGTCGAGGGCTGCCTGACGCTCAGCCGACTCGACAGCCTGCCGGTGTTGTGTCTCTTCGGGATCCAGCGCCTCAAGCGCGACGCGGTCTCGACCAGGGACGAACCCAGCCATTTCCGGTGTCCTCCTACGGTCGACCCCATGGTAGGTACCTAGCTGACAACCCTCAGTCAGCGCGATGTCACACGAAGAGGTCGCGAATTGCCGCCAAGCCGTGATGGACGTCCTCGAACGAGGTCGTCAGCGGCGAGAGGCCGACACGGATCGAGTCGGGCGCGCGGAAGTCGACGATGACGTCCTGCGCGACGAGCGATTGAGCGAGGCGTCGTGCGTCGGGGTGGCGGATCGAAACATGGGCGCCGCGGCGCGACGAGTCGCGGGGCGAGCCGATCGAGCAGCCGAGCGGCGCGAGCCAGGCGTCGGTCAGCGCGATGGCATATTCAGTGAGCGCGATGCCCTTTGCGCGAATGGCGTCCATGCCTGCGTGGGCGACCTCCTCGATACCGGCGTCGAGCGATGTCAGCGCGATAACCCCGGGCGTCCCGACGAGCCAGCCGAGGATGCCCAGCTGACGCTGGAACACCGGGCCCATGTCGAACTGCTCGCGCTGCGCGAACCAGCCCTGGATCGGCGGTCGGAGCTCGTCCTGGAGCTCGCGCCGGACGTACAGAAAGGCGGGCGACCCAGGACCACCGTTGAGGTACTTGTAGGTGCAGCCGACCGCCAGGTCGGCGCCGTTCGCCTCGAGATCGACCGGGATCGAGCCGGCGGCATGCGACAGGTCCCATAGCACGAAGGCGCCGGCAGCACGGGCCGCGTCGGTCACCGGCTTGATGTCGACGACCGCCGACGAGCGGTAGTTGACCGCGGAGACGACCAACAGCGCCGTGTCCGACTCGAAGGTCGAGGCGATGTCGTCGATCCTCAGGCCATCGACCGGATCCCCATCGAGCCAGCGGATCTCGAGGTCTCGCTCGCGTGCCAGCCCCTCGACGATGTACCGATCCGTGGGGAACTCCGAGTGCTCGATGACGATCGTTCGGCGATCGGGTCGCGCGTCGAGGGCGGCCGAGGCCAGTCGATAGAGGTTGACGGTCGTCGAGTCGGTGACGGCGACCTCGCCTGCTCGCGCGCCCAGCACGCCCGTCGCGAGGGTGTCGCCGACGGTCAGCGGCATCTCCATCCAGCCTTCGTCCCAGCCCCGGATCAGGCGCTTCGACCATGCCTCGGCGAGGGCGTTGATCCGCTCGACCGCGGCCTTCGTCGGCCGGCCGAGGGAGTTGCCGTCGAGATAGATCAGGCCCGGCTCGGTCGGGACGAAGCGATCGGCGAATCTCGCCAGCGGGTCAGCCGCGTCGAGCGGCGCCGGATCGAGCGTCGCCGATCGATCGACGGTGATGCCCATCGTGCCGGAGCATAGTCCTGACGGCGCGTGTCGATCGTGCCAGTCGAGGTGGCACGGGGCTCGGTGGTAACCTCGTCGCCTAGAGTACCTGTTCACGTCCGAATCGGTGACCGAGGGCCATCCGGACAAGCTCTGCGACCAGGTCAGCGACGCGATCCTCGATTCGATCATCCGCGAGGACCCCAACGCCCGGGTCGCGTGCGAGACGGCAACCACGACCGGCCTCGTCATCGTCCTCGGCGAGATCACGACCAAGACCTACGTCGACTTCCAGCAGGTCGTGCGCGACACCGTTCGCGATATCGGCTACACGCGCGCCGACTACGGCTTCGACTACGAGACCTGCGGCACCATGATCTCGATCAAGGAACAGTCGCCGGACATCGCCCAGGGCGTGAATTCCGCGCTGGAGACCCGTGGCGAGAAGGTCGACGTCGGCGAGATCGGGGCGGGCGACCAGGGGATGATGTTCGGCTTCGCCTGCCGCGAGACGCCCGAGCTGATGCCGATGCCGATCGCGCTCGCGCATCGCATGGCGCGCAGGCTCGCGGAGGCGCGCAAGTCCGGCCAACTGCCGTACCTGCGCCCCGACGGCAAGACCCAGGTGACCGTCGAGTACTCGCACGGCGCGCCGGTCAAGGTGCGCACCGTTGTCGTTGCGGCCCAGCACGACCCCGACGTCCGGATCGATCGACTGCAGGACGACCTGGTCGAGGCGGTGATCCTGCCGGCGATCCCGCGCGAGCTGCGCTCGGTCGACCCGGTCATGCACGTGAACCCGACCGGTCGCTTCGTGATCGGCGGCCCGATGGGCGATGCCGGGCTGACCGGACGCAAGATCATCGTCGACTCGTATGGCGGCATGGCCCGCCACGGTGGCGGCTGCTTCTCGGGCAAGGACCCGACGAAGGTCGATCGATCGGCCGCGTACGCCGCCCGCTGGGTCGCCAAGAATATCGTGGCAGCCGGGCTCGCCGACCGGTTCGAGATCGAGCTCGCGTACGCGATCGGGATTGCCCGGCCCCTGTCGCTCTCAATCGAGACGTTCGGGACCGGCCACGTGCCCGACGAGACGATCCTCGAGCTCGTGAATCGGCACTTCGACCTGCGGCCCGCCTCGATCATCGCCGCGCTCGACCTGCGCCGCCCCATCTATCGCCAGACCGCCGCGTACGGCCACTTCGGCCGGCTTGATCTCGACCTGCCCTGGGAGCGCACCGACAAGGCGGAGGCGCTCGCCGCCGAGGCCGGCCTCCAGGTGCCCGCCGCCTAGCTCGCTCAGCGCTTCCGAATGCGATCCGCGACGAGGATCAGGGTGAGCGTGCCGAGCATCAGCAGCACGGCGGTCGCGATGAGCACGGGCAGCGTGTTCGCGAAGCGCAGCTGGCCGTAGAGATAGACGGGGAATGTCGGGTCGCGCCCGGCCAGGAACAACGCCAGGGCGAACTCGTCGAAGGACACCGTGAACGCGGTGATCCAGGCAGAGACGATCGCCGGCGCCGCGATCGGCAGCACGACGAGTCGGAGTGTGGCCGGATAGGACGCTCCGAGGTCCATCGAGGCCTCCTCGAGCTGCTTGTCGAAGCCGATGAGGCGGGCGAGCACGATCAGCGTGGTGTACGGAAGCGCGACGACGACATGGGCGATCGCGATCGTGACCAGGGAGAGGTTGATATCGAGCGCGCGGAACAGGATCAGGAGCGCCACGGCGAGGACGACGAAGGGAATGATCAGGGGCAGCATCGCGAGGCCGGTCAGCGCGGTCCGGCCGCGGAAGTTGAACCGGCTCAGCAGGATCGCGATCATCGAGCCGAGGGCGGTCGCCGCCACGCTGCTCCCGAGCGCCACCATCACGCTGTTCGTGACCGCATGGAGGAGTGCGGGGGTGGCGAAGAGCTTCGCGTACCACGCGAGGGTGAAGCCCCTCAACGGGAACGACAGTGTCGTGTTGGCGTTGATCGAGAAGACGAACAGGATCGCGATCGGCAGGTACAGGAGGCCGATCAGGAGCCAGTAGTAGCCGCGGATGACCGGCAAGCGCAGCCGTCGCGGGCGCGCGGAGGCAGTCATCCGCGTTCCAGGAGGCGCCGCGGATCCACGATCCGCAGCGCGACGATCACGAGGCCGAGCGTGACCGTGAGCATGATGATCGAGAGCGCCGATCCGAGCGGCCAGTTCGCCGCCCGCGTGAAGAAGTCCTGGATGAGGTTGCCGTACATCGTGCCGCCGGTACCGCCCACGAGCAGTGGCGTGACGTACTCACCGACAGTCGGGATGAAGACCATGAAAAAGGCAGCGACGACGCCGGGCAGGCTGAGCGGCAGCGTCACGCGCAGGAACTGCTGCAACGGGCTCCCGTACAGATCCGCTGCGGCATCGTGCAGCCTGACGTCGATCCGGCCCAGGCCGGCGAGGATCGGCAGCGCAGCGAACGGAATCCAGACGTAGATGAGGGTGACGACGACGGCGCTCCGGTTGTACAGGAGCGCATCGAGCGGGTCGTCGATGAGGCCGGTCCCGATGAGAACCGAGTTGACGACGCCCTGCTCACCGAGCATCAGCTTCCAGGCCATGACCCGCAGCAGGTAGCTCGTCCAGAACGGGACGAGCAGCAGGATCAGGTACAGCGCGGCTCGCTTCCCGGCCCGGAAGGCGAGGAAGTAGGCGATCGGGTAAGCGGTCACCGTGGCGATCGCCGCGACGCCGAACGCGGTGAGCGCCGAGATCCCGAGGACGCGCCAGTAGCCGGCGCCGGCGAAGGCCTGCTGGAACTGCTTGAGCGTGGGTGTGAACGGCGCCAGCAGCTCTCCGCTGAGGTCCGCCCGGAAGCTCACGGCGATCATGAGCAGGACGGGCACGATCAGGAACAGGCCGAGGACGATCGCCGGCGGGCCGAGCAGGAACCAGAACGAGCCGCGGCGCGGGTCCGAGCCGCCGCGGCGCTCTGGAGCCGCTCCCTTTGTGCGCGAGGCCTGGTCGACGCTCGCCGTCACGTCGATAGGACGCAATCGTGGCGGCGAGCGCCGTCCAGCTGGCTCACTGCGAGGCCTTCACCTCGGTCCACATCGCCGTCCAGTCATCGCGCTGCTGCGCGGTGAGGTTCGGTGTGAAGTTGGTCTTCTGGAGGATCGACGGGTCGTCGACCGAGAAGGTCTGCTTCAGCAGCTCCGGTGTCGCGCCGGTAGTCGTATTCGTGTACGCGGCCGCCTGGGCCGGATCGGCGATGCCCGACATGACGTCGCCGTTCGCGACCCCGTAGAAGTAGTTCGTGACGAGGTTTTGACCCGTCAGCGTCCCGAGCTTCGAGTCGAGGAAGCGCAGCGCCAGATCGTAGTTCGAGCTGTCCTTCCGGATCCCGTAGACGCCGACCCACGAGTTCCGGCCTTCCTTCGGGTTTGCGTACGCGACCGGTGTGCCGCCGCCGTTGAGCGTCGCGTACGCGCCCTGCCAGGCGTAGGCAGCCCAGACCTCGCCCGAGGCCATGAGCTGGTCGAGGTCGGTCTCGGCCACCCAGTACGCCTTGTTCAGGGGCGCCTGCGCCGTCCACTCGGCCTTGATCGAGGCGAGCTGATCGGCGGTGATGTTGGTCTCGTCGTAGCTGTGGACGTAGGAGGAGACGGTCACTGCGGCCGGCCCGTCGTCCCACATCGACAGATGGCCCTTGTATTTCGCGTCGAACAGGATCCCCCAGCTGTCGACCGGGGTCGTGATCTTGTCCGTGCGATAGAGGATCGAGGTGAACCCCCAGTCCCACGGCACGAAGTACTGCTTGCCGTTGATCTGGCCGATCGCCTTGAACGAATCCGGGACCTTGTCCCAATTCTTAAGCTTGGTGGTGTCGATCTCGGCGACGAGTCCCTCGTCGACGTAGAACTGCAACCAGCCCGTGTACGGATGGAAGATGTCCGCCTGACTGCCGCCCTTCATCTTCCCGTACTGGTCGGCGTCGGAGTCACCGAAGTCGAAGGTGACCGTGACGTTCTTGTACGTGTTCTTGAAGTCCTGCCACGCCCACTCGGCGTCGTAGCCGGTCCAGTCGAGGACGTGGAGCGAGCCCGTGACCTCGTCGGGCGGGATCTCCGTCGCAGCCGCCTGTGTCGGCAACTGGGTGGCAGCGCCGGCCGTCGGACCGGTCGCGCCGCCGGGTCCGCACGCGGCGAGGATGACGACGACGGACAGGACCATCGTCGACTGCAAGGTGCTCAGCGAGCGCCGGGGATGCATCACTCCTCCTCTCGGCCGGGTGCACGCTGGTGCGCAGGGTCGCTGCAGTAGCACTTCAGCCGGACGCTTGCATCGTAGAAAGAAGGTGATGGTTCGTCAAACGGGTTCTGAAGCTATACTTCAGGACCTGATGGCCGTTCGACTGGGCACCGACGCTGCCGCGGGCACGACCGCGAGCCCCGGCGCGACCGCCGGTCCCGTCGCGACTGCCACGGTCGAGGTCGACCTCGGCGCCCGAATCCGCGGCCTCCGCCTCGCCCGTCACGCGACCCTCCGCCAGCTCGCCGCGCAGGCCGCCGTGACCGAGAGCTTCCTTTCCCAGGTCGAGCGCGGGGTCGCGTCGCCCTCGATCGCGTCCGTGCAGCGCATCGCGCGGGCGCTCGACACGTCGATCGCCGAGCTCTTCGCGGCGGACGAGAGCGCCGGCACGGTCGTCCGCGTCCGCGACCGGCGCAAGATCGTGTACCAGGGTCTCGGCGCCGTCGACGAGTTCCTGACGCGGGGCACCGACGGCCGCCTCCAGGTCATCTACTCGACGATCGAGCCCGGCGGCGGCACCGGCGACGAGGCGTACGCCCACGACTCCGATGAGGAGGTCGTGGTCGTGCTCGAGGGCTCGCTCGACATGTGGGTCGGGCCGGAGCACTACCGCCTCGAAGTGGGCGACGCGATCACCCATTCCTCGCGGGTCCCGCATCGCAACACCAACCCGGGACCGGGCGTCGCCCGCGTCCTGTTCTGCATCACGCCGCCGTCGTTCTGAGCAATTTCTCGGGGAAGATCAGCGAGCGCGGGCACGATTCTCCCGGATGACACCCACCGTAGCGTTGGACGGGTGAGGAGCAGCCTGAACCTCCCGGACGCCACGAGGGCGAGAATCCGGGACGGATTCGGCCCGGATTCGCCCGAATCGTGGCGCTGCGCGGACGGGGCCACGCCCAATGCTCCCCGAGGTGCCATCCGGGAGGAACAAGCTCGGGGTGCCACACCTAGCCCCGCGCCGATAGGATTGCCCGCGATGCACGCGGAACGCCCATGTACGCGGTGATCATGGCCGGCGGCGGCGGGACCCGGCTGTGGCCCCTCAGCCGACCCGAGACCCCCAAGCCCTTCCTGCCCCTCCTCGGCGATCGATCCCTGCTCCAGCTCACGACCGAGCGGATCGTCGGTCACCCGGAGCTGGATCTTCGGCCCGAGGACGTCGCGGTCGTCACCGAGCGGCGGTACGGGCCGATGGTCCGCGAGCAGCTGCCGGGCGTGCACGTGATCGCCGAGCCGCTCGGGCGCAACACGGCGGCGGCGATCGCCCTTGCCACGCTCCGTTTCGAGCGCGACCCGGCCGAGGTCATGCTCGTCCTGCCGGCCGATGCCTGGATCGACCAGGATCGCGCCGGCGTCTACCGGAGCGTCATCGCCGGGGCCGAGAAGCTGGCTCGCGACGGCGCCTTCGGCCTCGAGTCGCCGCTCATGACGATCGGCGTCGAGGTCGACCATCCGGCGATCGAGTACGGCTACCTCATCCCCGACCTGGATACGAGCCAGCGCGTCGACGGCCTGCAGACCTACCAGCTCCAGGGCTTCGAGGAAAAGCCCGATCGCGAGCGGGCCGGCCAGCTCTACGCCCAGCTCGGCGTCGCCTGGAACGCTGGCATCTTCCTGTGGCAGCGACGCGCGATCCGCGAGGCGATCGATCGGTACACCGGGCTCGTGACGATGATCGGCACCGTCGCCGCCAGCGAGTCCGGGCTGACCGCGGCGTACGACCGGCTCAAGCCGGTCTCGATCGACCGCGCCGTGATGGAGGGCGCCGCCAGCGACCGGCGGGTGGGCATGGCGTCGATGTCGGTCGGCTGGAGCGATCTCGGCTCGTGGACCCAGCTCATCGCCGCGCTCGGCGGCACAGGGACGGGCCGCGTCGTTTCTCCCAACGAGCCGGCGAAGGCCGACGAGGGCGACCTCGTGATCGAGCGCGACGCGGGCGT
>VBGT01000066.1:14146-36886 GCA_005889475.1 Chloroflexota bacterium
CGCCGCGCACGAACCCGTCGAGGCGCTGGTCCGCCGCGTGGCCGCATGGGAGGAACGGCAGTGACGGCACGCCATGGAGGCAGGTCGTGACCGAGACCGCCGTCAAGTCGCCGATCGTCTTCGGCACCGACGGCTGGCGGGCCCGCATCGCCGAGGACTTCACGTTCGACAACGTCCGGCGCTGTGCTGATGGCGTCGCCCGCTTTGTCGCCGGCAAGGGCGACCAGGCGAAGGGTGTCGTGATCGCCTACGACCGGCGCTTCGCCTCCGAGCACTTCGCGATGGCCGCCGCCGAGGTGCTCGTCGCCCACGACATCCCGGTCGCGTTCGCCTCGCGTGCCGTGCCCACCCAGATGAGCTCGTACGAGGTCGTCGAGCGCGGCGCCGCGGCGGGCGTCGTGATCACCGCCAGCCACAACCCGTGGACCGACAACGGGTTCAAGGTCAAATCACCCCAGGGCTCGGCCGGTGGTCCGGACATGCTCGCGGTCATCGAGGGGGCGATCGCCGATGGCGCGCCGGTCGAGCGCCGCCCGTTCGCCGACGCCGAGGCGGCGGGGCTCGTCGAGCGCTACGACCCATACGAGGGTTACGAGCGGTACGTCCGCCGGACGGTCGATCTCGACGCGCTCAAAGCGGCCGACATCGACGTGCTCGTCGAGCCGATGTGGGGCGCCGGTGCGGGCTGGCTCTCGCGGTTGCTCGGCGGCGGGCGGATCCGGGTCAACGAGATCCACCTGGAACGCAACCCGTTCTTCGGCGGCGTGAACCCCGAGCCGATCCGGCCGAACATCGACGAGGCGCTGACGAAGGTCGTCCGCGACGGCGCCGAGCTCGGGCTGCTGCTCGACGGCGATGCGGATCGCGCGGGCGCGGCAGACGAGCAGGGCACCTTCATCCACCAGCTCGAGGTGACCGGCCTGCTCATGTACTACCTGGCGGAGCATCGCGGGCTCCGCGAGCCGGTGGTCATCTCGGTCAACAACACCTCGATGGCTGAGCGCCTCGGGAGGCACTACGGCATCCAGGTCTACGAGAGCCCGGTCGGGTACAAGTACATCGGCCCGAAGATGATCGAGACGGGCGCGATGATGGGCGCCGAGGAGTCCGGCGGGTACGGCTTCGGGATGCACCTGCCCGAGCGCGACGGGATCTACGCCGACCTGCTCCTGCTTGACCTGTTCCTCAAGGAGATGGCCCGCGGCGTCTGGCCGGTTTCGAAGATCGTCGCGCAGTTCCACGAGCTGGCCGGGCCGTCGTTCTATCGGCGCATCGACGTGCACGTCGATCGAGCGGCGTATCCCGAGACCAAGCAGCGACTCCTCGAGGGACTCATGGCGACACCGCCCATGGAGGTCGCGGGCCAGAAGGTCGTGCGGACGCAGCCGCTGACCACGAACGACGGCTTCAAGTTCTTCGTCGACGACGGCTCGTGGCTGCTCATCCGCACCTCCGGCACGGAGCCGCTGGTGCGCGTGTACACGGAGGCGACATCCGCCGATGCGCGCGATGCCCTCGTCTCCGCGGGCGAGAAGCTCGTCCGAGGCTGAAGGCTTGAGCGTCGATTCGCGTGCCGCGGTCCCGCCGCCCTCCACCGCCGAGCTGCCACGTCGCGTCGACAAGCCGTGGGGCCACGAGCTGATCTGGGCGCACACGGATCGGTATGTCGGCAAGATCCTCCAGATCGAGACCGGCAAGCGGCTCTCGCTTCAGCACCACGAGGTGAAGGACGAGTGGCTGTACGTGCTCTCGGGGCGGCTCCTGTTGACGCTCGAGAACGACGACGGCGCGGTAGAGGAGATCGAGCTCGGACCCGGCGCGAGCGTCCACGTCCCGACGCGCCGGCGCCACCGGTACGCGGCGATCGAGACCTGCCGGCTCATCGAGGTCTCGACCCCGGAGCTGCTCGACGTGGTCCGCCTCGAGGACGACTTCGGCCGCGAGGGCACGTTCAATCCGTGAGCGAGTTCCTCGTCGTCAGCCGGATTCCCGGTCGGATGGCCGCGTCGACCGGCGAGGTGTAGGCTTGGCCTGCGACCGCCTCGCCCGGTCGGTGCAGGATCGGACGGCGGCGCCACAGCCCCAATCCGGGGCCCGGAGGGTCTGGTCAGATGCACTCCTCCCTGATCGGCAAGGTCGAGAAGGCGAACCGCTACGCCCGCGAGCTCGATCGGATCTCGATCGATCGCCTGGCGCTCACGTTCCGCGGTGACAACGACACCCATCACGTGAGTCTCGACGCCGGTCAGTGGCACTGCACCTGCCACTATTTCGAATCGTGGGGGAGTTGCGTCCACCTGCTGACCCTCCAGAAGGTGTTCGGGGTCATGCTCCCCGACGCGGCCCAGGTCTCGATCTTCACACCCGCCCAGACCGCGACCCCGGCCTGACGCCGGAGGCCGGGCGGGCGGCCCGACCTCCGGACGCGGATCTCTCGAGCGCCGAGTCCGGCGCGCTACTCACACGCGACCTGTGGTCCGATGCCCACGGCCGCGACGGCTGTGCATGCCGTCACGGTGATCCGAACGACGCTCGACACCGAGCCGAGCAATCCCTCGGGTGACGTGGCGGAGAAGCTCAGGCGGTAGTCGACCGTCGACGCGGGCGCGAAGCTGATGGCGTAGCTGCCGGCAGTGCCGGTCGCGGTGAGGGCAGCCATCGTCGCCCAGGTTGTCGAGCCCAGCGCCCGTCGCTGCAGGTTGATCGCCCGGCCACTGAGCGGATCCCCGGACAGGGAGCGCGCGGCGCTCGCCACCGCGATCTTCAAGTTGCCGGTGATGCGGACCGAGCCGCCGGCGGCGATCAGTGTCGCGCTCGGGACAATCGACAGGTTGGTGCCGAGCGAGAGGCAGGTCGAGACCAGCCCATTGGGGCTCGCGAGCTCGTACTCGAGCTGCAGGCGGGCGACGTCGCAACGCCCGAAGACGTGCGCGTTCCAGCCCGCCCTGGGCCGCGATCGCGACGTGGCCTGGACGACCGAATCGGTGTAGTCGCTCTCGTCGGCGTAGTTCACGTGGTGGCCGATGATCTCGATGTGCCCGAACTCGTCGAGCGCCACGTTCTCGGCGTCAAGGCACCCGTTGGCGGGCGATGGCAGGGCCTGGCACCAGCGCAGCGTCCCCCAGTCGAACGGCCAGCCGTGCGGGCGGAACCACATGCCCGCGAACCGGTCGGGCACGCCTGTGCGATCCATGCACGCGATGCCGTAGGCGGGGCACGGGTTGGCGGCGCCATACGCGATCCTGCTGTTTGCGCTGCTGACGCGAGTGAACGTCGCCGCGCGGGAGTTGCGGCTCTGGCCGACGTCCCCCGCGCCGAGGTCGATCGCCGCGGCCATCCAGCCGGGCGGGACCGCGCCCGGCCACCACTGGAAGCCGACGATCTGGTCCTGGTCCCACGTCCTCGTGCCGAAGAGCGGGCTGGGTGAGTGGGCGAGGGCCGCACGACACCGCCGGCGGCGAAGAGGCGTTGCCCGAGCGAGCGCGAGAAGCGTGCGGTCATGGGATCACCTCCGCGGCGGCCGGGCGGAACGAGTGGGGGATCGCGCCGGTCGAGGTGATGCCCACCTCATCGGCCTTGAGCTGCAGGCCGCTCGTCGAACCGGCGCCGGTGCCGAGGACGAGGTCGCCCGCAGCGACGCCGCGAACGAGCCGGTGGGCGCCGGTCGCGATGTCATAGCGGAGGGTGCGCCCGGCCTGCGCGTCGAGCGTCGCGACGAGCCAGCGACCATCGGCGGAGACGGCAGCGGCCTGCGCCGCGTCGACGAGCACCTGGCGAGCGCCCGTCGCGATGTCCCAGGACTCGACAGGGCACGGCAGGTTGGGGCAAGCCGACCATGTCACGAGCCGGCTTCCGGTGAACCCGACCAGCGCTCCCTGCTCCCCTTCGAGCTTCTGCAGGAGCACACCCGAGACGCGCAGGTCGAAGATCCGGGTCAGGCACGACCTCTCGCCGCACGACTGGACGGCGAGCGACCTGGCGGCCTCGTCGAGCCGGAGCTCTGTGGCCCAGATCGTCCCGATCGGCCCGCCGCCAAGCGCGGGCGCGACCTGGGCCGGCTGCGTGAGGGCGCCCGGCGCGCCGAACCGCCACGTCCCGAGGTCGGTCCGCGTGGCCCGCTCGACGAGGTGGGCCAGCACGGACCCGTCATTCGGGTCGAGGATCGCCCCGCGCACCACGTCCGCGCTCTCGTGGACGAGCCAGGAGCAGCTCGCGACGGCCGACACGAGTCGGACGGTCGAGTGCCGCCCATCGTCGGATGCGACGACCGCCACACCGCCAACCGGCCCGCTGGCCGCGCTCTCGACGGCGAGGTCGAGCGTCAGCGCGGTCGCTCCGTCGCGCCCCACGGCGAGTTGGCGACCCACCATCGAGCCGGTCTCGTCGAGCTTGTCGGCGATCCGCCACCACGAGCCTGCCGCGGCGTCCTTCTTCACCTTGCCGGCGGCGTCGGTCGAGACCGGCGATGCGGCGCAGGCACCCGCCGGCGGCGCGGTGCTCCGGCCGCCCGCCTCCGCTCCGGGCTGGAACCGGCCCAGGATCAGCCCGACCGCCACGACGACGATCGGCGGACCGAGCCAGAGCGACCAGCGACGCCTCGACATCTCGACCTCCGCGGCGGGTTGCCGGCGGGAGGCGATGACGTCGCCATCATCGAGCGAACCCCTGCTCCGGCGCTCACCGGCCTATCACCGGTGGCTTACCTCGGGCTTATCACGCGCCCCGAGCCCGGGCGCAGGGAGTGCTAGGCTTCGGCCGTCGTCGCCCGTGACGACACGCTGCGCGGCCGCGAAGCCGGTGAGAGTCCGGCACAGTCCCGCTACGGTGACCATCGCTCGCGATGGAAGTCCGGTCGCCGACCCGCAGTGGCTTGCTCGACCTTCGAGAGAAAGGGTAGGCACTGCGATGCGACCGACCGGCTGAGGCAGCCCCTCCCCGACGTCCCGAGGCGCGCCGCGGCGCGCCCGATTCTCCCGATCACGCCGGAGACCTTCCATGGCTGCCCGTCTGACCTTCCGTCTCCTCGCGCTCATCACCGCCGTTCTCGTGCTCCTCGGTTGCGGCTCAGGGCCCAGCTCGCCGCTGTGGACCCCTGGTACCGGGACTGCTGCGCCCTTCGTCACCCCGAATCTCACAGCCGCGCCGACAGCGACCCCCGCGCCGGCCTTCCCGGTCACCGTCACCGACGATGAAGGCACGGCGGTCACGATCGCCGCCGAGCCGACGAAGATCGTGTCCATCACCCCGGCCACGACCGAGACGCTTTTCGCGCTCGGCGTCGGGTCCCGCGTCGTCGGCAAGGTCGAGGACGTCGCCAAGTACCCGCCCGAGGCCAATTCGATCCCGGTCGTCGCGACGTTCTCGAGCGTCGATGTCGAGCGGATCGTCTCGCTCGGTGCGGACCTGGTCGTGTCCGGCGGTGCCGGCCTGACGCAAGGCCCCGCCGTCGAGCAGCTCCGCCGCGCGAAGATCCCCGTGATCGTCAGCTACCCGACCTCGATCGACCAGGCGCTCGCCGGCTTTCGCACGCTCGGCCAGGCCGTCGGCGCCGCGGATGCCGGGAACCAGCTCGCCGACGCGACGAAGGCGAAGCTCGACGCGCTCGCCGCGAAGGCGGCCACCGCGACCAGCAAGCCTCGCCTCTTCTACGAGATCGACGCCAGCAACGGCATCTTCACGCCGCCCGCCGAGTCCATCTACGGCGAGATGTTCAAGCTCGCCGGCGCCGAACCGATCTCGGGCAGTGCCAGCTACTCCATCTCGCTCGAGGACCTCGTCGCCGCCGATCCGCAGGTGATCCTGCTCGGCGACGCGGCCTACGGCGTCACAGCAGATGCCGTGAAGGCCCGCGCCGGCTGGGGCGGGATGACCGCGGTGAAGGACGGCCGGATCGTCCCTATCGACGACATCGTCGTCACGCGGCCCGGTCCACGCCTCGTCGACGGGTTGGCCGCCCTGATTCGGGCGATCCATCCGGAGATCGACATCTCCGACGTCGTGCCCTCGCCCGGGCCGTCGCCGGCTGCGTCGCCCCTCGCGACCGCTGCCTGACGGGCCGAGCCGAGCCGGCCGCGATGTCGACACCCGCCGCGAGCGCGACCGTCGGAGCCCGGACCCGTCCGCGCCTCGGCACCCGATCGTCGTTGCTGCGACGGCCGGCCGTCCTGGCCGGCGTCGGGATCGGGGCGCTGATCGTCGCGCTCGTTGCCGGTGTCGCCGCCGGGTCGGTCTACGTGCCGCCCGGCGACACCCTCGCGATCCTCGCGCATCGCCTGCTCGGGCTCGATCTCGGGGTGACGTGGACGCAGGCGCAGGAGACGATCGTCGTCGACCTGCGGCTGCCGCGGGTCCTCACCGCGATGACCGTCGGAGTGGGGCTGGCCGTCGCCGGCGCCACGTTCCAGGGCGTGCTCCGCAACCCGCTGGCCGATCCGTACGTGCTCGGCACGGCGTCCGGGGCGGCGCTGGGGGCGGCGGTCGCGGTGATCGTGCCGGTGCGGACCGTCGTGCTCGAGTTCGGGCTGCTCCACGGGCTCGCGTTCCTCGGCGCCCTCGGCGCCGTGTTCGTGGTGTACCGCCTCTCCCGCGTGGGCGGGCACGGGCAGATGACGAGCCTGCTCCTGACGGGTTATGCCGTTGGGTCGCTGCTCGCCGCCGGGCTGTCGATGGCGATGTACGTCTCGGGCGCGGGGTTGCGCCAGATCTTCACGTACCTGCTCGGTGGGTTCGAGGCGGCCTCGTGGGTGCGATTCGCCACGGCCCTGCCGCTCGTCCTGGGCGCGTCCGTGCTGATCATGGCTCGAGCGCGTTCGCTCAACGGGTTCCTCCTCGGCGAGGAGGCGGCCGCGCACCTCGGCGTCGACGTCCGGCGCGAGCGGGCGATCCTCCTCGGGCTCGCATCCCTCGCGACCGCCGCCGCAGTGGCCGTCTCCGGGCTCATCGGCTTCGTCGGCCTCGTGGCGCCGCACGTCGTTCGCCTCGCCGTCGGACCGAACGCCCGGGTCGTGCTGCCCCTCGCCGCCCTGTTCGGGGCGATCCTGATGGTCGCTGCGGACCTCGCCGCGCGGCTCGTGGGCGAGATCCCGGTCGGCGTGGTGACCGCCGTGATCGGCGCTCCCTTCTTCCTCTCGCTGCTGCGTCGAACTCGGGCGGGGTACGAGCTGTGACGGCGCCAGGGGCCGCGCCTCCGGCCGTCGGCGCGCCTGCCGCGGCCGCCACGCCGGCAGCGCCCGCGGCCGTCCGCATCGAGCGCCTGACCGTGGCCTACCGCGGCCGTCCGGCCCTGAGCGACGTGGACCTCCATATCGATGCCGGCGAGCGCGTCGCCCTGGTCGGGCCGAACGGCGCGGGCAAGTCGACCCTGCTCCGGGCGATCGCCGGGCTCGTCGAGCCGGCCGCGGGCTCGATCGAGCTGAGCGGCAGCCCGCTCGCCCGACTCGACCGGCTGGCCGTCGCCCGACGGCTGGCCGTGGTCCCACAGTTGCCCCAGCTCCCGTTCGCGACGACGGTCGAGGAGGTCGTCGCCCTCGGCCGGCTGCCCCACGAGCACCCGATCCGCGGCCTGCGACCCGCCGATCGCGCCGCCATCGCGGCGGCGATCGATCGCGTGGGCGTGGGGCACCTGCTCGGGCGCGACGCCCGCGAGCTCTCGCTCGGCGAGCGCCAGCTCGTCCTGCTCGCGGTCGCCGTCGCCCAGGACGCGCCGCTCCTCGTGCTCGACGAGCCGACCGTCCACCTCGACCTCCGGCACCAGGTCGAGGTCATGGACCTCTTGGCCGACCTCAACACCCGCGACGGGACGACGATCCTGGCCGTGCTCCATGACGTCGGGCTGGCAGCCCACTTCTTCCCGCGGCTCGTCGTCCTCGATCGAGGCCGCGTGGTCGCCGACGGCCCACCGGCCGAGGCGCTGACCGACGACCAGCTTCGTGACGTGTTCGGCGTCGACCCGAAGGTGGTTCGCCTGGCGCGCTGAGCTACTGCGTGGCGCTGGGCTCCCCCGTCGCCCCGAGCTCCTGCTTCGCGCCGAGTGCCGCCTCGGCGAGCTGCGCAACGACGTCGGCGGTGCGCATCAGGTCGGAGCCCGTCCGCGGCATCGCTGAGGTCGCCCCGAAGCCGAGGACGTTGTTCGTCGAGGCGAGCAGGCGCAGCGCGATGACCGCGGTCCAGACCGAGATGCCACCCCGTTCGGGCATCGCCACGGACAGCGGCTCGGAGGCGTCGATCGCGTCGAGGTCGAAGGCGACGTACATGGCGTCGCAGCGCGTGCCCACCATCCGGCCCCACGCCTCGAGCGCGGCGAGGCCGGCCACGTCGCTGACCATGCCCGCGCCGAAGTGGGCGACCGGCGAGGACGCCAGCGCCCGCGATTCCGTCTCGTCGAGGACCTGGCCCCCGATCAGCGCCGCGTCCTCCTCCTTGACCGACGGCGCGAAGCACGCCGCGACGAGGTCGGGGTCGCCACGTCCGCAGAGCATCGCGAAGGGCATGCCCCAGACGTTGCCCGAGGGCGTCGTGATCGGCGTGTTGAAGTCGCCGTGGGCATCGAACCAGGCGATGGCGAATCGCGCGCCCGGCTTGTGCCGCTTCAGGCCGGCGATCGCCGCGGTGTGCGACGTGCAGTCGCCGCCGAGGAGCAGGAGCCGCGAGTCCGTCGTCGCGCCGCCGCCCGAGCCGACGGCCGCCTGGACTCTCGTGACGAGCCGCGGCAGGTACTCGATGATCCGATCACGGTTCTTCATGATCGGATCGGGGTCCGGCGCCCAGCCGGGGTCGTTCGGCACGTCGCCGACGTCGGAGAACGTGGTGCCGGCGAACCCCGGTTTGGCGCGCAGCCGTTCGATGACGCGCGCGCCGCGCAGCGCCGCCGGCCCCTGCTCCATGCCCGCGAAATGGCCGCCCAGCGCCGTCGGCGAGCCGAGGATCGCGATCGAGGAAGGCGCGCCGTTCGACCCCATGCCGCCTGACTGTAGCCGGGACAGCGGGGCTTGAGTCAAAACGCAGGCGGTCCGGTCCGGATCAGGTTGGATTGGTCGGGTCGCCGACAGCGCATCATCGCCGCGTGCGCATCGCCGATTTCGCCCTCGAGCGCTACTTCGCCAGGTGGGAGTTCGCTGTCGAGCACGTCCTCTGCGCGAGCGACGTCGAGGGCTGGTCGATGGCCGAGCTGCTCGAGCTGGCCGATGACGAGACGCGAGCGATGTGGGGTGGCCTCCGGCTGGGCTACACGGAGTCGACGGGTCACCCGCTCCTGCGCCGCGAGATCGCCACGCTGTACGAGTCGATCGACGCCGACGACGTTCTCGTCTTCGCCGGCGCCGAGGAGGCGATCTACTCCCTGCTGAACACGTCGCTCGAGGCGGGCGACCACGTGATCGTGACCTGGCCCGGCTACCAGTCGCTGTACGAGGTCGCGCGGGCGGCGGGCGCGCAGGTGAGCCTGCACGCGCTACGTGAGGACGACGGCTGGGCGCTCGACGTCGACCGCCTGGTCCGGTCGTTCCGACCGGAGACGCGCATGGTCGTGGTAAACGCGCCGCACAACCCGACGGGCATGCTGCCGAGCGAGGCGGACTGGCGGCTTCTCGCCGCCGCCTGCGCCGAGGCGCGGATCCGGCTCGTCGCCGATGAGGTCTACCGCTTCCTGGAGCACGACGGCGCGGCGACGCTGCCGGCGGGCGCGGACCTGGAGAACCGGGCGATCTCGATCGGCGTCATGTCCAAATCGTTCGCGCTGGCCGGGCTCCGAATCGGCTGGCTGGCGACCCGCGACCGGGCCGTGCTCGATCGTTGCGCGCGGCTGAAGGACTACACGACGATCTGCTCGTCCGCGCCGTCGGAGGTGCTCGCGCTCATCGGCCTGCGCGCGCGGGACCGGGTGCTTGCCAGGTCACGCGAGATCGTGGGCACCAACCTGCGGATCCTCGACGACTTCTTCGCCCGCCGCGCCGACACGCTCAGCTGGGTGCGCCCGAGCGGCAGCTCGACGGCGTTCCCGCGACTCGTCCCAGGTGGCCCGGCCGGCCCGTCCGCCGACCGCTTCGCCGCCCGCCTCGTCGAGGCCACCGGCGTCCTGCTCCTCCCGTCGTCGACCTTCGGCTTCGGCGATTCCCACGTCCGCATCGGCTTGGGCCGAACCGACCTGCCGGAGGCGATCGAAGCCCTCGACGGCTTCCTCGGGAGCTGACCTAGCCGACCGCCCTGGTTGGTTGCCGCACCCCGCTGAGCTGCGCCTCGGCACCGAGCGCGGCAAATGCCGAATCGCGCTCCCGAGGACTCGCGAAGGCCAGCACCAGATCGTCGCCCTCGGATCGGACACGCAATGCGGGCTCCGAGCCGGACAGGCTGACGAGCCTGCCCACGTCGATCCGGGTGAACGCGGAGTGGAGCCGCACGGGAATCGAGCGACCCCCGCCGATCGAGAGGTCCGCGGAGCCGGGTTCGCTGCCCGTGAAGGCCAAGGTCGCCGGCACGGTTCGCCGATCGAGCCCGCCGGACTCGCTCCGAACCGTCACGCGCAGTGCGCTCATCGCCGGGACGGTCTCGCCCGGGGGCGCGCCCACGAACAGCGGATAGCTCGTTCGGCGGGCGGCCATGATCACGAGGCCGATTGCTGCCAGCACGATCGCGGTCCACGGCGGCGGCAGCTCGCCGGCGAGGCGAGGGTCGGCGTTCAGCCGGGCCGACCAGGCGTAGCCCGCCGGGACGCCGTCGCGCCCGCCCTCGATTCGTCCGCTGACGGTGGTCTGGCCGAGCGACTGGACGGACCCGCTGCGGACGATCAGGTAGGCGTTCGGCGCATCGGGGTCGGTGAGCCGGTAGAGGTGGAGCTCATCGTTCGAGCCGGGCTCGTCGGCGAGGTCGCCGGTCACGATGATCCACGTCTGCATCGACCCGAGCTTGCCCGCGGCCAGGTCGGCCAGGCTGATCCGCTGCGGTGAGGCTTCGCCAGCCCAGAGCAGGGTCAGCACGAACGCCCCGAGCAGGAGCAGTCGCGCGATCCACTTCGTGGACGGAGCGACGAATCTCACCCCCGGCAGGCGCCGGAGCTGTTCGACCCCGAACGCGAACAGGAGCACCGGGAACCGAAGCGCGTCGCTCATCTGCCAACCCCCGGCAGGATGATCGCCGGTGAGCTGGTCAGGCGGCTTCCGCCGGGCGCAATCGGAAGTAGAGCCACGTCGCGATCGAGAGTGCACCAAACGCAACGAACACGCCCAGCGCGGCGATGAACGCCGTCGGAGACAGCTCCGAGACGTAGCCCGAGGTCGGGCCGATCAGGATGTGGATGAACGCGAACACGCTCAGCCCGAAGAGCAACGCCCAGCCGAGCCGGTTCCACTTGTAGACCGCGTGGCCGGGCATGAACCGCATCGGCATGAGCCCGAAAGCCGTCGCCTCGAGGCCGGCCACCAGCGTCGCCGCGAAGGCGGTCGACAGGAGCATCACGCCGAAGCTGTCCTCGGGGTAGCCGAGCGATCGAACCCAGGTCAACCCGATCCAGGCGAGGACCGCCGCGGCGAGCGTCCAGACCGAGCCGTAGAACGTCTCGCGGCCCTCCTCCTCGTCGGACACCTCGGTGATGAAGATCGCGCCGAGCACGATCCCGTACAGGTACCCGGCCTGGAGGTTGCCGATCCGCGAGACGAGCACGAACAGCGCCGCGATCACGAGCGCCCAGGGCAGCGGTCGAAGCCGCCCGAGCTCGCCGGTCTTGCGCCGGTGGGCCAGCATCGGCAGCAGCTTGAAGCTCGCGAGCACGACGATGAGCCCGACGAGGAAGCCCAGGAACTCGGCCAGCGACCGCAGGTCGAACCCGAACGACGGGTCGACGAACGAGCTCACCAGCGCGGTCAGCGCGATGAACAGCAGGACCCCCATGCGGGCGTGCCGGGCGAGCCATCCATTGATCCGCCCGAGCAGGCCCTTCTTGAACCAGCCGGCGAACACGTCGTAGTTGTTCTCGACCGTGTTGTTCCACAGCTCGCCGGCGAAGCCGATGATCAGCAGCAGGATGAGGGCCACGGCGAGGCTCGCGCTCAACGGCCCGACGTCGGCGTTGACGTCCCCAATCGATGCCACGGACTCCGGGAACGTCGGCCGATGGGGCGGGGGAGCGGGCGCGCCCGGCGGCGCCACCGACGGTGCGGGCACGTCCGTCGCGGCGGCGACCTCCTGCCTCGGCTCGAACGTGGGCGGCGCGGTGATGGCGGCAGAGGTTGGCGCGGGGCTGGGCGAACCGCTGGGCTCGATCGACCCGCTCGGCCCGGCCGATGGCGATGGCGAACCGGCGGTCGGCGGCTCGGTGGGTTCGGCGGTGGGCGTGGGCTTCGGTGTCGGCTTCGGCGTGGGCGCCGGGGTCGGCGGTGCCACATAGACCGATCGAACGAAGTACACGGGCGCTGCCGTGCCCGGGCCGGAGAGGCCACCGGTGAACGTGCACGTCCCGATGGTCTCGGGGCCCAGCGTGGTGCCCGGCTCGACGAGGCCGACCTTGTCGACGAATGCGCCGACGTCCTTCGGGTCGCCGCACGCGGCCTGGTGCATGTCGGTCATCCAGCCCCGCGAGGTCGGCTCGAGCGGCATGCTGGTCTGCGCCGACGTATCCAGGGAGTCCTCCTGGCCGGTCTCTGGCTTGATAACGCCGTGCCACGCGGCGACCCGAAGCTGGCGGTTGCAGGTGGCGACGCCCTCCGCCTTTGTGCACGACATCGCGTAGCCCTGCGGGTCCGACGCGAGCGCGACCAGTTGTTCCACGGTCGCCGCTCGGACGAGGGCGGGTGCGACCAGGCCGATCGTCAGGGCGATTGACAGCCAGGCCAGGAGTCGGAACCGGGCGCGCATGGCCGGACAGTATGCGCACCTGACCGCACTTTATCGGTCAGGAATTGCCCTAACGCACCGTAAATCCACCGTCCCGCACATCGACCAGCTCGAGCCGGTTGCCCATCGGGTCGGTCGTGTAGAAGCGGCGCACGCCGATCGGCATCGGGTCGTCGATCGTGACCACGCCTGCCGCGTCAAGCTTGGCCCGCAGGCCCTCGAGGTCGTCCACGAGGAGCGCGACGTGCGCCCGCAGCGACGGTCGGAAGTCCTCCTCGACGCCGAAGTGCAGCGCGACGCCTTTCCCGGCAAACCAGCACCCACCGAGCACGACGAGCGGCGCGGGCTTCGGCACCTCGGTCAGGCCCACGAGGCCGCCGTAGAACGTACGAACCGCGTCCTCGCCGCCCGCCGGGATCGGGATCTGGACGTGATCGAGCCCGACGATCCTGTCGTCGTCAGACGCCATGGACCCTCGGCGCGCGAAGGCGAAGGAGCAGGGCGGCGCCAAGCGACCCGATGAGGGAGAAGATGAGGGCGACGACCGCTGTCGGGGCGGCGGCGCTCTCGAGGCTGATGATCCAGAGTGCGAGCAGGAGCGCATAGAGCGTCGCCCAGCCGAGGGCACCTGAGCCGTCGAGCAGGGCGGACCCGGCCCCGGTCGCGATCAGGCCGCCGGCGGTGATCCCCGTTGCGTCAAACCCGGGCCTCGAGTCCATGATGCCGAGGCCGATCCCGGCGACCGCCGCGAGGATCACGGCCATGAGGCGGCGGCGACTGGCGCCCGCCACGCCTCAGGCGCGCTTGCGCGGCAGGTCGAGGAACGGCAGCGGCACCGCGGTCGCGTCGACGCGACCGCGGTGGCCCTCGACCGTCCACTCGACCGCGAGACGCGAACCCGGTGCCTCATAGGCCGGCGGAACGGAGGCGAGACCGATCGCCTGCTTGAGGATCGGGCTCCAGCCGTGGCTGGTCAGCTTGCCGATCTGGCGGTCGCCACGCGGCGCGAAGACGGGGACCGGCGAGCGATCGATCGACTGCGAGATCGCGGGCGCGAGGCCCTGGCGGGTGAAGGAGCGCTCGATCCCGTCCCATTCGAGCTGCACGCCGACGAGGCGCCGGGCTGGACCGCCCCGTGCCTGCTCGCGCCGCAGTGCCAGGCGGCCGACGAAGTCGCCGGCGTCGAGTTCGACCAGCCGGCCCATCGCCAGCTCGTAGGGCGAGTAGTTCTGTTCCGGGTTGAGGGCGTGTCGCGCCGACGTGTAGTCGACCTCGAGGAGCACCAGGCCCGCCTCGAGCCGGACCACGTCGAGGGCCAGCATGCCGGCGGGCCGGATGCCGTACCCGCGACCCGCGGTCATCACTGAATCCCACGCCTCGGCCGCGCGCTCGGCGGGGATCCACAGCTCGTAGCCGAGGTCGCCCGTGTAGCCGGTGCGCGAGACCTCGATCGGCAGCGTCGAGGTGGTGGTGCGACGCGCGCCTCTCCCGCGAGACCTGCCACGCAGCGTGGACGGCCGTCGGCGGAAGTAGCGCAGCTCGCCGAACGGCTCCTCGGTCGCCTCCTCGAGGACCTCCCGTGCGAACGGGCCCTGGAGCGCGAGCGCGGCGATCGACTCGGTCACGTCCTCGATCGCGACCTCGAGGCCGCGCGCGTTGAGCGTCAGCCACCGGAGCTGCGGATCGGCCGCGGTCCAGAAGAACTCGCGCTCGGCGGTGCGGTGGACCGTGCCGTCGTCGACGACCTTGCCGTGCTCGTCGCACCACGGCGTGTACCAGACCTGCCCGACGGCGAGCTTGGAGGCATCGCGGGTGATGACCCGATCGACGAGGGCGAGCGCGTCGCGGCCACTGACCGTGTACTTGTACAGCGGCGAGACGTCGATGAGCGCCGAGGCCTCGCGGATCGCGTTGTACTCGATGTCATGAGCATCGGCGTAAGCCGAGGAAGCCCAGTAGCCCGACCACTCGCGCCATTGCTGTTTTCGATTGAGCGGAGCGGTCCGCGGGTGGAACGGGCTCCCGATGCTCACGAGCGAATGGGCTGGTGGGTCTCCACGGCAGGCTCGATTGTGCCCGATGGGTCGGCGAGGCCGAGGCCGAAGGCGACCACGAGCGCGGTCATCGCGATCGGCCCGGTAAGGAGTCCGATGACGAGCCAGATCGGCCCGGCACCGAGCCCGAGCGATTGCGCGAAGGCCGCCTGCGTCAGGGCAAGCAGGCTGATAACGGTCGTCATGAACGAGCCGATCGCGAGGAGCGCCATGGCGGCGGTCGCCGTGGTCCTCGCGATGCTCGGGCGCCGCGCATCGCCGTTCCCCAATACGACGATCCGGGCGAGGTACGCGAGCGCCACCGTCTGCAGCACGTACATGGCCGAGTTCAGCTGGAGGAGCGCATTCCAGCGCGCGTCACCGACGTCCGTCCCGGGCAGCAGGAGCACCCCGGCGAGGTTCCCGATCGCGGCCAGGGCGATCGCCCCAGCCACGACGTTGGCGAGGCCCGCGGTCGATTGCTCTGACTTTGGCGGATTGAGCTCCCGGAGCCCAATCGCGAGCGTGACCCAGCCTGCCGCCATCAAGAACGTGGCTGCGATCGAGATGACCGTCGGGCCGACGAAGGGATCGAGCTGGTTGCCCGACGTCAAACCGCGCAGCGGCGCGTTCAGCAGCTCGACGAGCGCGACGAGGATCGCGCCGCGCATGACCAGGGGCAACGCCTCGACGGCGTCCGGTCGACGCCAGATGAGGACCGCGGGCAGCAGGATCAGGGCGTCGTGGGGCACGAACGCGGTGATGACGCTCAGCGGGTTGCCGATGTCGAAGAAGAGCTGCGTCCCGAACAGCCCGAGGGCGCGAACGACGACGTCGATCGCGACGAGCACCACGAAGGCCTGGCCGAGGACCGGCAGTCGATGCCACGCCTGCCGCGCGCGGCCCACCCCGGGGATCCGCATGGGATCGACAACGCCGACGGCGTCCGGCTGGGCTGCCGGCGTGGTGGGCGTTGCAGGGCTCGACTCCGTCATGCCGCCACGATGGCGGCTTCGGACTGGCGGGTCAACGCCCCCATCCTCGAGACGGTAGAGTCGCGCGCACTCCCGGAGCACTCGAGGCGGAGGTTTGCGTGCCCCAGCACTACGACGCGATCGTGATCGGCGGCGGCCACAACGGGCTCATCAGCGCCGCCTATCTCGCGCGCGCAGGCCTCAAGACGGTGGTCCTCGAGCGGCGGCACGTGCTCGGCGGCGCGGCGGTGACCGAGGAGGTCTTCCCGGGCTTCCGCTACTCGGTCTTCTCGTACGTCGTTTCGCTGCTCCGGCCCGAGATCATCCGCGAGCTCGACCTGCCCCGCCACGGGCTCGACATCCTGCCGCTCGACGGCACGTTCACCCCGGTGTACGAGGGCACGGGCCGGCCGCCTCCGAAGGACGGCAACGGCAACCCGATCGGCACGGGCGACTACCTGTGGCGGGTCAACGATCACGGCCGGACGGTCAGAGAGCTGCGCCGCTGGTCGAAGCTCGACGTCGAGGCGTACGAGGAGTACGGGCCGCTCATGGTCGACATGGCCCGGTTCATCAAGCCGATCCTGGCCATCGTCCCACCGGATCCCGCCTCGATCGACCCGCGGCCGCTGCTCCCGCTCGGCGGCCTCCTGCGCTCGTTCCAGAAGCTGACCGAGCGCCAACAGGCGGTGTTCGTCCAGCTCATGACGATGTCGTCCTACGACTTCCTGAACCAGTGGTTCGAGACCGACCCGCTGAAGGCGACGATGGGCGCGTCCGGGATCATCGGCACGTTCCAGGGGATCAAGTCGCCCGGCACCGCCTATGTCCTGCTGCACCACTACATGGGCGAGATCGATGGCGCCTTTCGAGCCTGGGGCATCCCCAAGGGCGGCACGGGCGGCATCTCGAACGCGATCGCCAGTGCAGCGCGAGCGAAGGGCGCGGAGATCCGCACGGAAGCGCCTGTCGCCAGAATCCAGGTCGGGGGCGGGCGAGCCAGCGGCGTCGTCCTCGAGTCCGGCGAGGAGCTCGAGGCATCGGCCGTCGTCTCCTCGGTCGACGTCCGTCGGACCTTCGTCGACCTCATGGAGCCCGGTTCGATCGAGCCCGAGTTCGAGGCGGAGGTCCGCCGCTTCAAGTTCCGGGGCTCGTCGGGCAAGGTCAACATGGCCCTCGACGCACTGCCCTCGTTCACCGCCCTGCCCGGCGAGGGCGAGCACCTCCGCGGCGCGATCTCGATCTCGCCCGCCGTCGACGACATGGAGCGGGCGTACGACGACGCGAAGTACGGCCGGTTCAGCGCCAAGCCGTACGTCGACATCGTCATCCCGACCCTCGTCGACCCGTCGATGGCGCCGCCGGGCAAGCACGTCATGAGCTGCTTCGTGCAGTACGCGCCATACCAGCTCGACCCGTCGCTCGGCGGCTGGGACGCGCAGCGCGAGGCGTTCGGCGACGCCGTCGTCAACCGGATCGCGGAGTTCGCGCCGGACCTGCCCTCGAAGGTCCTGCATCGACAGGTGCTGACCCCGCTCGACATCGAGCGCACGACCGGCCTGACCGAGGGCAACATCTTCCAGGGCGAGTGCCCGGCTGGGCCCGCTTCCGAACGCCCGTCCGCGACCTGTGGCTGTGCGGCTCGTCGACCCACCCCGGCGGCGGGATCATGGGCGCGAACGGCCGCATCGCCGCGCTTGAGCTGCTTCGCTCGAAGGGGAGGCGGTTGTGACCGGGCCTCGTCCCGACCCTCGCTGGGACGCGGTCGTGATCGGTGCCGGGCACAACGCGCTCGTGACCGCCGCCTACCTGGCAAAGGGCGGCCTTCGAACGCTCGTCCTGGAGAAGCGCGAGCGCGTCGGTGGCGCAGCCGACACGACGCAGCTGGCCAAGCGGATCCGGGTCCCGACGCTCGCCCACACGGTGGGTCGGCTGCGCGCGTCGGTCCAGAAGGACCTCGAGCTCTCGAGACACGGCCTCGTGCTGGTCGCGCCGGAGGTGCGGGTCTTCGCTCCGTCGCCCGACCGGCGCGCCGTCACGTTGTGGGGGGATCCCTGGCGGACCGCGCTCGCCATCCGATCGCAGTCGGGCAGCGTCGCTGCGCACGACGCCGATGCCTACCCGACCTTCGACAATCAGGTTCGATCGCTCGGTCGTTTCCTCGATGACCTCGGCCGATCGACGCCACCCGACATCGAGTCACCCGGGCTCGGCGACGCCATCAACGCGCTCAAGCTGGGCCGCAGCTTCAAGGGCCTCGGGCGCGAGGGCTCGCGCACCATCCTGCGCGTCCTGCCGATGGCGATCGCGGACCTGGTCGCCGAATCGTTCGAGGCCGATCATCTCCGAGCCGCGCTTGCGTGGCGCGGCGTCCGCTTCGGGTCGGTGGGGCCGTGGTCGGCCGGGACCGCCGCGATGCTGCTCATGGACGGCGCGGGCAACGACGGCGCGGCCGCGGGCGAGACGGTGTTCGTCAAGGGCGGGCCTGGCGCGCTCTCGTCGGCGCTCGTCGCCGCGGCGCGAGCGGCCGGCGCGGAGATCCGAACCGGCGCGGAGGTGACGTCGATCGCGTCTCACGACGGGGCTGCCACGGGCGTCGTGCTCGCCGGTGGCGAGGAGATCGAGGCGCGCGCGGTCGTCTCCGGCGCGGACCCCAAGCGAACGCTGATCGACCTCGTCGATCCGGTGACGCTCGGGCCATCCCTCGGCTGGCGCGCCGGCAACATCCGGACGCCCGGCGTGGTGGCCAAGGTCAACCTGGCGCTGAAGCGCCTGCCGAAGTTCCCGGCAGCCGCAGGCGACGAATCGCTGCTCCGCGGCCGGATCGTGGTCGCGCCTTCGATCGACACGATGGAGCGCGCCTTCGACGCCACGAAGTACGGCCGCTGGAGCGAGCGCCCGATCCTCGAGGCGACCATCCCATCCCTCGCCGATCCGTCCCTCGTCGAGGGGGCGCGAGCCGGCACGCAGGTCATGAGCGTCATCGCCCAGTACGCGCCCTACGAGCTGCGCGACACCGACTGGGACGAGCAGCGCGAGGCCTTTGGCGACGCGGTCGTCGACACGCTCGAATCCGTCGCGCCGGGCATCCGCAAGCTCGTGAGCCACCGCCAGGTCCTGACGCCGGTCGACCTCGAGCGCGACTACGGGCTCACCGGCGGGCATCCGCTGCACGCGGAGGCAGGCCTCGATCAATTCTTCGTCTGGCGGCCGCTGCTCGGCCACGCCCGCTACCGGCTCGGCCTCGACCGCCTGTATCTCTGCGGCTCCGGCGCGCACCCGGGCGGCGGCATCACCGGCGCCCCGGGCCAGAACGCCGCCCGCGAGATCCTCTCCGACCTTCGCCGCGACCGGCGTCGCGCATAGGTCCGTTCGGCGCCTGCGGTCGCCTCGGCGCCTGCGGTCCCCTCTGCGCCTGCGGTCGCCTCGGCGCCGACGGTCCCCTCGGGACGTGCATCAAAGGTTGCTTGTACCCGACGAATAGGCATCCGTCGGGCCAGCGCTCCACCCAACGGTGCAAATGCACCCCAGAGGGCGGCCCAGGACACCGGCGCGCAGGTCCCTCGGGTGGAAGCAACGTCTGATGGAAGGGCGACGGCCGCGCACCCAGGCGTTGGGCACCGGGGTCGATCGTGGCCGCAGCGGCGTCTGAAGGCCTTGCCTAGCTCTCGGACGGGCTGGCGTCCGGCGTCGGCTCCCTCGGCGCGCCTTCCACGTCGTGGTCGATCGCCGGGTTCGGCTCGCGTGGCGGGCGGATGAGACGACCCTCGCGCCGCCCCACGCGGGCGGCTGCGCGCTCGGCCACGGGCCCGCTCCCGCGGCGACGGTTGAGCGCGTGGAGGAACAGCGCCGAGATGACGGCCGCGATCGGGATGCCGAAGACCGCGCCCGGGATGCCCGCGATCTTGAGCCCGACCAGCACCGAGCCCAGGACGACGATCGGATGGATCCGCAGCGACGTCGCCATGATCCGCGGCTGGAGCCAGTTCATGACCACAAGCCAGCCGATCGCGACGACAATGGTGACGCCGAGCGTCACGTCGGCCTTGGTGAGGATCGCGACGAGGACCGGCGGGATCCACGCGACGAACGGCCCGAAGAAGGGGATCGCCATGAGCAGGCCGCCCAGTGCGGTCGTCACGGCGACGAAGTCGAGCCCGAAGACCAGGCTCGCGGCGAGACAAATCGCCGCGAACGCGAGACCCGTGACGACCTGGCCGCGGATGAAGCCGCCGAAGGACCGGCTGACGGCCTCTTCGAGGATCTCGGCCTCGGCCTTGTAGCCGGTCGGGACGAGCCAGAACAGGAAGGCGACCATCCGATCGCGGTCGGCGACCATGTACAGCGAGAGCACGACGACGAGCAGCAGGTTGCCGATCGCCCCAAGGCTCGCGACGGCCAGCTGCTGCAACGGCTGGGCGAGCTGGATCGCGTACTGGCTGATGTTGTCGAGGAAGACCGCCGCCTGCAGTTCGAGGTCGACCTGGAGCCCGATGTCGGACAGTCGCGCCTGCCACGGGGCCAGGATCGACGGCAGGTTCGCGCGGAGCTGGGGGAGGTTGGCGACGAAGTCCGTGATCGAGTTGACGAGGGCTGAAGCGACCACGAGGGTGATCACGACGAGGCCGCCGAAGATCAGGAAGTACACGGCGAAGATCGCGCCGGTTCTGGTCATGAACGGGATCTGGTGCACGCGGTTGACCAACGGCCCGAGCATGAACGCGAGCAGCCAGGCCAGGAAGAACACCATGACCAGGTCGCCGAAGACGGCGAAGATCACGCCGACGAAGCCCAGCACGATGAACGCGAGGGCCAGCGCGCCGAGAACGAGGACCGTGTCGAACCAGCGGCGCTCGCGTGGCGTCAGCTCGAAGCCCATCAGCGCAAGCCCATCTTCTGGCGGACCTCGGCGATCGTGTCGGCGGCGAGGGGGGCGAGGCGATTCGCGCCCGCGGACAGGACCTCGTCGACCAGCTTCGGGTTCGCCTGCAGCTCGAGGTAGCGCTCGCGCGCGGGCGCGTAGTGGCGGACGATCCGATCGGCCAGCACGCGCTTCATGTCGACGCAGCCGGTCCGTGCGGTTCGCTCGCCGTCCCACAGCTCCTCGAAGTCGGGTCCGAAGAAACGCTGCAGCTGGCACACGCTGCACACCTCGGGCCGGCCCGGGTCGGTACGCAGGATGCGCTGCGTGTCGGTGACCATCGACATGACCTGCTTGCGGATCACGTCGGGCTCGGAGAGGACGTCGATCGTGTTCCCGAGCGATTTGCTCATCTTGCGCACGCCGTCGGTGCCGAGGACGGTCGGCGCGTCGGTGAACACCGCCCGCGGCTCGGGGAACGTCTCGCCATAGCGGTTGTTGAAGGCGCGGACGATCTCGCGCGACAGCTCGAGGTGCGCCGCCTGATCTCGCCCGACGGGCACCAGCGTGGCCTTGTAGATGATGATGTCGGCCGCCTGCAGGACGGGGTAGGTCAGCAGCCCGTGGTTGATGTCGTCGGGCTGGGACTCGCGCTTCTCCTTGTACGTCGGGGTGCGCTCGAGCCAGCTGACCGGCGTCACCGTGGCGAGCAACCAGGCGAGCTCGGTGTGCTCGGGCCGATGGCTCTGCACGAAGAGCGTGCACTTGTCCGGATCGAGCCCCAGGGCGAGCAACGAGGCGGCCATGTCGCCGGTGCGGGCGCGCAGGACATCGGGGTCGTGGGTCGACGTCAGCGCGTGGTAGTCGACGATGCAGTAGATCGCGTCGTACTCGTCCTGCAGCTTGACGTAGTTCCGGATCGCGCCGAGGTCGTTGCCAAGGTGGGCGACGCCTGACGGCTGGATCCCGCTGAACGTGCGCGGCGCGGTCGCCGCGGGCGCGCGCACCGGGTCGGGGGCGGTCGCCGTCGTCATCGGCCGGAGTGTAGTCGAGCATCCATTGCCAACTCGGCCTCGTGCGGCGGCGGGTACACCCTCGGCTACGATGCGCCCGTGATCAAGGACGGTGTGCTCGAGCGCGCTGTCGGCGGCGGGCGAAAGCCGCTGCGCGTCGCCGTGCTCGGTGCCGGCAACGTGGGGCGCGAGGTGGTCTTCGGGCTGCTCTCTGGCTGGGAGGGCCCCACCTTCGACCTCGTCGGCGTGGCGGTCCGGGACATGGGCAAGGCCCAGGCCGCGGGCATGCCCGTCGAGCTGCTCACGGACGCGCCCGCCCATCTCGTCGCGGACGACATCGACGTCGTCGTCGAGCTGATGGGCGGCGAGGAGCCGGCCCGCACGCTCATCGCGGGCGCGCTGGGAGCCGGCGTCGCGGTCGTCACGGCGAACAAGTTGGTCATCGCGCGGCACGGCGCGGCCCTCGAAGCCGAGGCTCGCCGCACGGACACGCCGCTTCGCTTCGAAGCCGCGGTCATGGGCGGTACGCCCGTCCTGCGGCTGCTCGCCGAGGACCTTGCCGGGACGCGCGTGCTCGGCTCGCGGGGCATCGTCAACGGCACGACGAACTACATCCTCGGCGAGATGGCGACTCGCGGCATCGCCTATGCGGACGCGCTCGCCGAGGCGCAGGCGGCGGGCTATGCCGAGGCCGACCCGGCGACCGACGTCGAGGGCGGCGACGCCGCGGACAAGCTCGTGATCCTGGCCCGTCTCGCCTTCGGGGTCTGGCTCGATCGCGACTCCATCGCCACCCGCGTTCCAGACGGCCAGCCCGGCATCACCGGCGTCACCGCGGACGACCTCGCCGAGGCGACGAAGCACGGCTACTCGATCCGGCTCCTGGCGGTCGCCCAACGCGCCGAGAACGGGTCGATTGAGGCCGGCGTGGCCGCAACCGCAGTCGACGTCCTCGCCCCGATCTCGGCCATCGTCGGCGCCCGGAATCGCGTCGACATCCACACCGACAGGCTCGGGTGGATCAGCCTCGAGGGGCC
>VBGT01000029.1:0-544 GCA_005889475.1 Chloroflexota bacterium
ACGCGCTGCACCTCCCGTTCGAGGAGCACGGCGACGAAGGGCCCGAGATGGACGCGATGACCATCGCCGGAGTCCGCGCCGGTCGCTGACGCAGGGCCACCGAGGGGAGCGACGCCGTGCGCATCGCCACCTGGAACGTCAACTCCATGAAGGCCCGGCTCGAGAAGATCGAGTGGTGGCTCGAGCGCGCCTCGCCCGACGTCCTGCTCATGCAGGAGACGAAGCTGTCGGACGCCGATGCGCCGCTGATGACGTTCCAGATGGCCGGGTACCAGCTCGTGCATCACGGCGAGGGGCGCTGGAATGGCGTCGCCATCGCGGCCCGCGAAAGCATCACGCTCGACGAGCCGATCACGAACTTCGGCGACGGCCCGGTCCGCAACAGCGGCCCCGGCGCGGCGCCCGGGCTCGACGAAGAGGACTTCAACCCGTTCGATGAGGCGCGGATGCTGTCGGTCCGGGTGACGAAGCCGGGTGCCGATCCAATCCGCGTCGTGTCGCTCTATGGGCCGAACGGCCGCGTCGTCGGGTCGCCGTTCTACGC
>VBGT01000029.1:564-4702 GCA_005889475.1 Chloroflexota bacterium
CGACGCCGCCGAGCCGCTGCTCATCGGTGGCGACCTCAACATCGCGCCGGCCGACGTCGACGTGTGGGATGCCCGCGCGGTCCACGGCGGGACCCACGTGGCGGAGCCGGAACGCGAGGCATTTCGGAAGCTGCTCCAGTGGGGACTCCGCGACGAGTTCCGCGAGCGCCAGCCCGACGTCCGCGGCCGGTTCACCTGGTGGGACTACCGCGCGGGCAACTTCCACAAGAACTTCGGCATGCGCATCGACCACCTGCTGCCGACAGCCTCGCTCGGGCAGCGGGTGCTCAGCGTCGAGATCGACCGCGAGGCGCGCAAGGGCAAGCCGATCCCGTCCGACCACGCGCCGCTCGTGCTCGACATCGACGAGCCGGGCAAGCCGTTCGATCCGGGCTGGACCGACGCGGAGGCGCGAATCGTCGCTCGCGGTGGCATCCGGCCCAGCTGACCCGCGCCGGTCGCGAGATCCGGTTTCCTTGCATCGGCGTATCAATGCTCGACCGGCGCCGTGATCGCCGGCCCGGAGGAACCCATGAACCTGCACCATGAACGAACCTTCCGCCCCGCCCGCCTCGGCACGCTCCTGGCCGGCGCGGCGCTCCTGCTCGCGGCCTGCAGCAATGCCGGCGGCGCGACGACGGCTCCGACCACGGCGGCGACGCAGCCAGGCGCGACGTCGATGGCGACCGAGGGCGCCGGGGCGTCCGGAGGCGCGGAGGCGTACGAGGTCGATGTCGCCCAGGACGCGACGCTCGGCCAGTACCTCACCGGCGAGGACGGCAAGTCGCTGTACATGTTCACGCCCGACACGAAGACGGCCAGCAACTGCAACGGCGACTGCGCCGCCTCCTGGCCACCGTTCACGCTCGACGCGGGCGAGACCGTCAAGGGCGGCGCCGGCGTGACCGGTGCATTCACCACCATCGCGCGCCAGGACGGCAGCATGCAGGTGACCTACGCGGGCCACCCGCTGTACTACTACTCGGGCGATCAAGCCGCCGGCGACACGACCGGCCAGGGCCTGTTCGACAAGTGGTACCTGGTCAAGCCGGACGGCACCGCCGTGTCCGCCGCGCCGGCGAAATCGGGTGGGCGATACGGCTACTGATCGCGCCATCGCTCGTACCATCGGCCCGAGTGCACGACGGTGGGCAGTTGATCGACAGCGACGCGTCAGCCCTCGACGACGCGCGACTCGTCGCGCGCATCGCCGCGGGTGAGGAGGGCGCCTTCGTGATCGCGTATGACCGGCACGCCGGCTTCGTGTTCGCGTCCGTGGCGCGCTTCCTCGGTGATCGCGAGGCCGCCGCGGAGGTCGTCCAGGACGCCTTCGTCACCCTGTGGCGGCGGGCGCGCCAGTTCGACGCGCGATCCGGCTCGCTGCTGACCTGGCTCCTCGCGATCGCGCGGCACCGGGCGATCGACCGTCTTCGGGCGGAGGGCCGCCGCCCGACCAGGGACGCGATTCGCCTGGAGGCGTTCACCTCGGAGGGCGGCTCGGGCGACAGCCCGGTCCACCCCGATGTCCCGCACGAGCTCATCGCCGACGCGGCCACCGACCCCAGCACGCTCGCCGCGCGGCGCTGGACCCAGTCCGTGGTCAGAGCCGGGATCGCAGAGCTGCCCGAGCACGAGCGCCAGGTGATCCTGCTCGGCTACGCGGAAGACCTGTCGCAAGCACAGATCGCGGAGCGGCTGGAGTGGCCGCTCGGCACGGTCAAGTCGCGGACGCGCCGGGCGATGGCGCAGCTGCGGGCACGTGTCGGGCCGATCACCGAGACCGACGGCGCGCCGACGTCAGCCGCTCGACCCGGTCAGGCATCGACCGCGAGGCCGGACCGATGACCGCGATGGATCATGGCTCCGCACACGAGCGCATCGAGGACCTGCTGCTCGATCCCTCGCGGCTTGCGGCGCTTTCCTCCTCCACCACCCCTGAGGACATCGCGCTTCGCGAGCATCTCGACGGCTGCGCGCCCTGTCGCGCGGACTACGAGAGCTGGACGCGACTGCAGGCCGCCGTGTCGGACGCGCTCGTCGACGGTGGCCCCGGCGGGGCGGCTGCCGCGATCGAGCCGATAGAGCCGCCGCCATCGCTGCGCGCTCGGGTCCTCGCGGCTGCGCGCTCCGACGCAGAGGCGGCTCTCGCCCCCGTGCCGATGGCTGCCCCGCCGCGTCGGCGCTGGTTCGACCGTTCGCGCACCGCGTGGCTCGGCCTCGCCGCGGCGCTCGTCGTGCTCGTCGTCAGTGCCGGGCTGCTCGTCGACCAGGCGGGAAGGCTGGCGGCCGCGCGGGCAGAGGCCGACGGCCTCGCCGAGGCGATGGCCGCCGTCGACCGCGTGCTGAGCGAGCCGCAACACAAGGTCGTGAGCCTGACGACCCCCAACGGCGCGGCCGGTGGCTCGATCTCGTGGACCCGCCACGATCTCGTCGTCCTCAGCACCGCGCTCCAGGTGCCGAAGCCGGGCGAGGTCTACCGCTGCTGGCTCAACAACGACGGCAACGGCTGGGCGATCGGGCGCATGGAGTTCGCCGGGACGACGTCGTACTGGGTCGGGTCGCTCGACGAGTGGGCCTCGTTCGAGATCGGTCCGACGACGGCGTTCCGGGTCAGCCTCGAGCCGCCGGGCGCCGACCCGACGAAGCGGGCCGGGCCGATCGTGCTCGAGGCCGCGCTCGGCAGCTGACGCCCGCGATCAGCTGATCGGGATCCGTTTCTCTGGATCGACGAACGGCATCGGCACGACCGTCGCCGTCCTCGTCCCCCACTCCGTCTCGACCTGGAGGCCCGTGCCCTCGGCGGCATGCTCGACCGGTAGCCAGCAGAACCCGATGTTCCGCTCGAGCCTGGGCGAGTAGATCGCCGAGGTAACCAGGCCCACGGCGTCGCCCCCGCGGGCGGTCGAGGCCGGCCAATTCACGTTGTTGAGCTCGGGGAACGGCTCGCCGTCGAGCTCGACGCCGACGATCCGTCGCAACACCCCGGCGTCCCTGATGCGGCGGTACGCGGCGATCGAGATGCAGGCATCGTCGGTGAGGCCGAGGTCGACCAGCCGGTCGAGCCCCATCTCGAGCGCGTTGTGCTCGTAGGTCATGTCCGCGCCCCAGTTGAAGATGCCGCCCTCGATGCGCCGGATGTCCGAGGGGCCGGTCGGTCGGACGCCGTACGGCGCGCCGACCTCCATGAGCGTCTCCCACAGCTGCCCGCCCTTCGACGAGTCGAGGAGGTAGATCTCGTAGCCGACCTCGCTCGTCCACCCGGTTCGGGTCACGACCACCGGAATGCCCCGGATCTCGGCGTGGCGCCACCAGTAGTACTTGAGATCGAGGATGCCCTCCCCGAGGAGGTCGCGCATGAGGTCCTTCGATTTCGGGCCCTGGACCTGGAGCGGTGCGACGTCGGCCTCGCGGATGGTCACGTCGAGCTCGGGATAGGCGTTCTTCAGGCCTCGGGCAAAGAGCAGCGCATCCGACGACGCCAGCGCGAACCAGAAGGTGTTCTCGTCCATCCGGGTCAGGACCGGGTCGTTGACGATCCCGCCGTCCGAATCGCAGATGAGCACGTACTTCGCCTGCCCGACGGCGCACTTCGATAGGTCGCGCGGGGTGAGCAGCTGGGCGAACTGGAAGCCATCAGGCCCCGAGATCTCGAGGCAGCGCTCGACCGAGACGTCCCAGATCGTCACGTTGCTGAGCAGGGCGTCGAACTCGGCCTCGAACGAGTCATACCGGATCGGGAAGTACATGTGGTTGTAGACCGTGAAGCCCTTCGGGCCGTAGCGCTGCGTCGCGGCGTAGTAGGGCGTGCGGCGGTTGCGGGCGCCGCGCTGGACCTGGCTCATGTCGAAGGGCGCGGTGGCAATGGTGTCGACCACGGCGGGACTCCTTATCGAATTGGAGGGACTCGAAAAGCGCTGACGAATGCAGCTCTCCGAGGGCGGAGGCGACGCCCCCGCGAGCCATCTGCCCGAGGATTCGCTCGGTCCGAGGCTCTAAGGCCCGTCGCGAACCCCGAGCTCGACCTGCTCCCGCCAGCGCGGGATGTGCACGCGGTAGCCGAGCGCCTCGACCTTGGGCGCGATCGCAAGCTGGGCTTCGGGGTCGCCGTGGACGAGGAACACGGTCCGAGGGTAGCCGG
>VBGT01000029.1:4710-60289 GCA_005889475.1 Chloroflexota bacterium
ATCCAATCGAGGAGCTCCGACTCATCCGCGTGGGCCGAGAAGCCGCTGATCGACCGGATGCGGCAGCGCACCTCGTGCGCCCGGCCATCGAGGCGAACGGTGCGCGCACCGGCCTGCAGGTGCGCGCCGAGCGTTCCCTGGCCCTGGTAGCCGACGAACAGGATCGTGGCGCCGGGATCGCCGATGAGGTTGCGGAGGTGCGCGACGACGCGGCCGCCGGTCAGCATCCCGTTCGAGGCCACGATCATGTACGGCCGGGGCGCCGTGGCGATCGCCTTCGAGGCCTCGACCGCGCGCGTGATCGTCTGCTTCGGATAGTCCAGCGGCGACTCGCCCGCCTTGAGCAGCTCGGCGGTCTCGGCGTCGTAGAACTCGGGGTGGCGGCGGTAGACGTCGGACGCGCGGGAGGCCATCGGCGAGTCGAGGTACAGCGGGAGCAGCGGGATCTCGCCCTTGTCGATGAGCCGGTCCAGCTCCCAGACGATCTCCTGGGTGCGCCCGATGGCGAATGACGGGATCAGCAGCACGCCGCCCGCGTCGCTGGTCACGCGAACCGCCTCGGCGAGCATACGCACGCCCTCTGCGGTCGGCTCGTGCTCGCGGCCACCGTAGGTCGACTCCACGAGGACGTAGTCGGCCTCGGTCAGCACGGTCGGGTCGTTGAGGATCGGCGTGTCCGGGCGGCCCAGGTCGCCCGAGAACACGATGGTCGTCGGCGGGGCGCCTTCGGCCTCGCGGACCTCGACACGGATCATCGCCGAGCCGAGGATGTGGCCCGCGTCGAGGAACGTGGCGAGGACGCCCGGCGCGACCTCGACCTGGTGCTCGTACTTGACGCTCTGGAACCGGGGCATCACGAGCTGCGCGTCGGCCTCGGTATAGAGCGGGCGATCGAGGTCCGCCTCGACGTTCGGCGGCTGCTGGCGCAGCTCCACCTCGGGATCGAAGACCGCCGGCGGCGGATCGGGCTCGATGGTCGTCGGGACGTGGCCCTCCTCCTCGGCGTTGCGGGCTTCCGCGACCGCGGCGTCGTATTCCTGCTCCGAGCCCTTGTCCGCGGCGACTGCCTCGACCGGGTGGCGCCGCTCCCAGCGGGTGTGGCGCTCGGCGAACTCCTCCTGCAGCCGGCCGCTGTCGAGCAGGACGATCTCGACCAGCTCGGCCGTCGCCGTGGTCAGGAAGATGGGCCCCTTGAAGCCCTCGCGCACGACCACCGGCAGGTACCCGCAGTGGTCGAGGTGCGCATGAGTGACGAGGATGGCATCCACGGTTGTCGGGTCGAAGCCCATCGGCACGCGGTTCCGGACCACCTCGTTGGGGCTGCCCTGGAACATGCCGCAGTCGATGAGGACGCGGGCGCGGGCCGTCGTGAGGAGGAAGCGCGACCCGGTGACGGTGCTCGCGGCACCGAGGAACGAGATGTGCATCCGGGTCAGGATGCCGCCAGGAACGCGGGGACGCGGATCATGGGATGTGGATGACCGTGTCGAGCGCGACGGCGGCGAAGAGGAGCGCGAGGTAGCTGATCGAGTAGCGATAGAGGCGGATCGCCTGGGCGGTCGACGCCTCCGGCGAGGTGCCCTGGCGCCAGAGCACGAAGGCGCGCCACAGGAACAGCGCGCCGAGGACTGCCGCGGCCACCACGTAGATCGGGCCCATGTTCGCGACGAGGGCGAAGATCACCGTCAGCACGACCAGGAGGATCGTGTACAACCCGATCTGGCGGCTCGTCTCGGCGATGCCGCGCACGACCGGGAGCATCGGCACGCCGGCCGCCGCGTAGTCGCCGCGGATGCGCAGCGCGAGCGCCCAGAAGTGGGGCGGCGTCCAGTAGAAAACGACCAGGAACAGCAGCAGGGCCGGCAAGCCGACGTTGCCGGTCACGGCGGCCCAGCCGATCACCGGCGGGAGCGCGCCCGCCGCGCCGCCGATCACGATGTTCTGGGGCGTGCTGCGCTTGAGGAACACCGTGTACACGACGACGTAGAAGCCGATCGCAAGCAGCGTCAGGAACGCCGCGAGCACGTTGACGGTCCACGCCATCAGCGCCACCGAGATCGCCCCGAGGACGATGCCGAACGCGACCGCGCGCTCCGGCGTCACGGCGTGCGCCGGCAGCGGCCGGCGGCGGGTTCGGGCCATCCGCTCGTCGATGTCGCGCTCGAGGTACTGGTTGATCGCGTTGGCGGATCCAGCAGCGAGCGTGCCGCAGACGAGGGTCCAGAACGTGAGCCTCGCCCAGTCGATGATGGGCAGGCCCGGCACCTCGCGCGTCGCGAGCACCATGGCCGGGACGGTCGTGACGAGCAGCAGCTCGATGATCCGCGGCTTGGTCAGGGCGACGTAGGCGCGCACCTGCTCAGAGCGGGAGGAGCGCGGGCCGGACCCGGCCTCCGTCGCCGCGCCCTCGACGGGAGCGGCGATTCTCGCCTCGTAGTAGGCCGTAACGGCAAGCGCGACGCTCCCACCCCAGACGAGCGCGCCGAGAGCCACGTGCAGCGTCTGGGTCCACGGAGCGAGCAGCGTCGCGATCTGCAGCGCGCCCACGATGACCTGCACGAGGTACACCGCGAGCACGCCGATCGCGAGCCGGGCCAGGCGAAGTTGCTCTGATCGGCGCCGCCAGGCGACCGAGGCCACGGCGGCGAGAATGACGAGGACGATCGCGGCCACGTACCGGTGCAGCGCATGCGCCCCGTACAGCCCGGCCAGGTCCGCCCGGCCCTCTGGCGCGATCGGGACGAGCGTCCCGTTCATCAGCGGCCAATCGGGGAAGACGAGCCCCGCGTCTCGCGCCGTGACATTCGTACCGAAGAGCAGCACGCCGAAGACTGCGGCCGCGGCAAACGAGGCGAGGAGGGTGAACCGCTGGCTGCCACCGCCGGCGAGGCGGGCCGGGTAGGACGCCCGGACGAGCAGGTACACGAGCAGACCGACGAGGGCCATCGCCGCGGCGAGGTGCGCCGTCACCGACTCGCCGGTGTTGCCGAGCTGGACCGTCCGCGCACCGAGCCACGCCTGGAAGCCAACCAACAGCACAGCGGCAAGCGACGGCCAGACGATCGACGGGCGGTCGCGGTGGTCGAGGACCGCAAGCGCGGCCATGGCCACGATGAGCAGGCCGATCAGCGCGGCCACGGCTCGGTGGAGCCACTCGATCCAGACGTGGTAGTCGCTGCCGAGACTCGGCAGGAACTGGCCCTCGAAGCAACCCGGCCAGTGCGGGCAGGCGAGCCCCGAGTCCGTGGCGCGGACGCCCACGCCGATCACGACGAGCAGGAACGCTGCGGCGACGGTCGCGGCGGCGAGCCGCTGGAAGCGGGTCAATCGTCCTCCGGGGGTGCGATCGCGGATTCTAGCCGTCGGCGCCGTCAAACACGGACCGGGGCTACCCTGCCGCCATGCCCCGGAACTCCCTCCCTCGGCCGACCGCGCTCGCCGCGGTCGGCATGGGGCTGGCGCTGGCCCTGGTCGGTTGCGGACCTGGCGGTTCGACCGGTAGTACCGCTCCCTCGGAATCCACAGCCTGCGCGACCGCGCCGACGCCGCCCGACGACCTCGCTGGCTGGGGTCCGCCGGCCACTGCGCCGACCGTGGTGCCCCTCCTGATCAACGACCCGGTCGTCTGCGGACCCAACCGAATCCTGTTCTCGGTCCTCGATCCGGCGGGCACGCCGATCGCGGCGCCCGACCGGACGACGTCGGTCGCCTTCTACGACCTCGGCCGCGACCCATCGAAACCGATCACGAAGTTCGATGGCACCTTCGTCTGGGCGATCGAGAACGTTCGCGGCATCTACGTCGGCTACGCGTCCTTCCCGGAGGCCGGCCGGTTCGGCGCCGAGTTCACGACCGCTGCCGCGGGGGGAGCGCCGGTGACCATCCGCCTCACCTTCGACGTCCAGCCCAGCTCCCCCGTCGTCAAGGTCGGCGACCACGCACCCGCCTCGAAGACGCCGACCCTCGCCGACGCCGGTGGCGACGCGAGCCATATCTCGACGGACGCGAACCCGGATCCGGCCTTCTACAAGACGTCGGTCGACCAGGCGCTCGCGAAGCACGTGCCGTTCGTGGTGATCTTTGCGACGCCCAAGTTCTGCACCACGGCGCAGTGCGGCCCGACCCTCGACCGGATCAAGCCCTTCGTCACGAAGTACCCGGGCGTCACCTTCATCAACGTCGAGCCGTACAGGCTGAAGCTCGTCGACGGCCTCCTGCAGGCCGACACCGACGCCAGCGGACAGCTCCAGCCGACGACCGTCACCGACGAGTGGCACCTCGTGCACGAGCCCAGCGTGTACGTCGTCGACCGCGACGGGATCGTCACGGCGAACTTCGAGCTGATCTTCTCTGTTGCCGAGCTGAGCGCGGCGCTCGAGGCGGTCAAGTAGCCGAGATCGCGGCGGTCAGGACGGCGCCGGGCTCGGCACGGCGTCCTCGAGGCGGTACACGAAGGGCTTCCCGCCCTGGCGCAGGTAGTAGGCCCGGACCGGCACCCCGGTGGCCTCGTGCGTCGCCAAATGGCTCGGTGAGAACTGTTGCGCGTTCTCGAGCACGCCCATCTCGAGGGTCACGGTCTGTCCGTTCGGCATGAGCAGGTCGAAGTCGTTGACGACACCGAGGCTCGGCGAATCGATGCGAACGACGACGCCGACGACGGGCGACGGCGGGATCGGACCCGGTGTCGGGGGCCGAGCGGTGCAGGCGCATGCGGCGTTGACCAGCACGAGATAGACCACCAGCCCGACCGTAACGACAAGCAGGCCGAGGACCGGCAGCACGATCCGAAGCGGGCGGCGACGTCTCGGTGGAACAGAGCCGATCGAGGCCCGCGCGGTCACGACGCGGCGGCGCCCGTGCTCCCCGGCGCGTAGATCGGGGCGCCCTCGGCGCACAGCGGGCACGAGTCAGGCCCGGGCTCGAAGGTTGGCAGCTCGAGGATCCACAGCGCGCTCAGCGCGTAGCGTCGGCCGGTCGCAGGCGAGGCGAGCGTGCTCATTCCGCCCGAGCGATCGACCAGGACGGCGCATTCGACGATCTCGCCTCCGGCCGCCTCGACCGCCGGGATCATGGCCAGCAGCGAGCCGCCGGTGGTCAGGATGTCGTCGACGAGGAGCACTCGCTCGCCGGGCTCGATCCTGAAGCCGCGCCGGAACTCACGCCGGGGATGGCCGCCGGTGTGGACCTCCTCAGCGAAGATCGCACGGGTACCGAGCTGGCGTCCGGTCTCGAAGGCGAGGATCACGCCGCCCGTCGTGGGGCCGGCGACGAGGTCGACGAGCGGCCGATCCCCGGCGCCATCGGTGCCGTACCGACCGGCCCAGAACCCACACAGCTCACTCGTCGCGGCCGGATCGGACAGGACCGCGAACTTCTCGAGGTAGGCGCTCGAGTGGCGCCCGCTCTTGAGCAGGAAGTGGCCGTCGCGCAGCGCGCCGGAGCTGCGGAACAGGGCCTCCGTTCGCGCCGCGATGGCCGCCCGCGCCGTTGCCTCCAGCCCCGGCTTGATCGTGGTCATCTGCCCCCGAGTGTAGGCGGGGGCCGACGACCGTTCGATGTTCCGGCCCCTGGCTAGGCGCCGCCCTCGGCCGCCGGCTCGACCGGGGCGTCGCCGCCCGGACCAGCTCGGCGAAGGCGCCGTGCGACGAGAAGCAGGGTGCCTCCGACGATCGTCGTGGCCAGGAGGATCGGCAGCCAAACGATCCCGAACCAGATCCCGGCCGTGGCCACGTCCTGGAGCACATTCACCAGGCTGGCCGACGCGCGTTCCGCCTCGGCGCCGGGGTCGAACCGGGCCTGCTGCTCGGCGAGCACAGGTTCCGGCTTCATCGAGAACGTCACCGCCAGCGTCGACAACGCCGCCTGCTCTTCGAGGTGCGTTTTCTGCGCGGTCAGCTCCTCGATCTGGCCGCGGACATTGGTCAGCTCCCCCTGGACGGACAGCACGTCCTTGATCGTGCCGGCGCGATCCATGATCGCCTGGAGCGCTCGTTCCGTCGCCCCCAGGTTGCGGATGCGCGCACCGAGGTCGACAACCTGACCGGTCACGTCCTGGGTCTCGGAGTGTTCGGCCAGGACCCGGACGGCGAGGCCGCGCAGCCGGACGAACGCCTCTTCCCACTTCGGGGCCGGGACGCGGAACGTGATCGTCGCCGCGAGGCGGTCCCCGTCGCCGGTACGGTCCGAGCCGCTGGCGTAGCCACCGAGCGAGGAGACCAGGTTGGTCGCGTCGGCGAGGGCGGGATCGATGGCCGACACCTGCAGCGTCAGCGAGCCGGTCTTGATGATGAGGAGGTCCGATCGGTCGACCGAGTAGAGCGGAACGTCGGGCGCCTCGGCGACCGGATCCTCGGGAACCTGGCCGGCCCCGGGCTCCTGCGGAGGCACCTCGTACCCCCCGTCGGGCGGGCCCACAGCGGCGCCGACGGTCGACAGGATCGGGGCGACCCTGGTGCCAAGGGTCGCGAAAGCGAGCCCGCCCAGCAGCACCAGCGCGACGACCACGCCGATCGCGCGCCAGTTGGGACCTTCGTCGTCGAGCGTCATCGTGGCCAACCTCGAGGTGGAAGTCTCGGCAAGAAAACCATCCACCCCGAACCGGGCACGCGCCATCGGCGACGTCCCGCAGCGAGGGCTGCGGGGAATCCCGCAAGAATCGCGCCCGATCGCTGTTCAGCGATCGGGCGCGTGAGTTCTCAGGCCGCGCTCCCGGCCTCCGGGGCCACGGGCGGCGTGTCGTCGCCCGGACCAGCGCGGCGGAAACGGCGCGAGACCACGAGCACGACGCCGGCAACGATCCCGAAGAAGAGGAGGATGGGCAGCCAGACGATCCCGAACCAGATGCCGGCCGTGGCCACACCCTGGAGGACGCTGACCAGGCTCGCGGACGCCTGCTCCGCCTCGGCGGCCGGGTCGAATCCCTGCTGCTCGGTGCGGACCGGGTTCGGCTTCAGGGAGAACGTCACCGTGAGGGTGGACATCGCGGCCTGTTCCACGAGGTGGCCCTTCTCCGCAGTCATCTCCTCGATCTGGCCCCGAACCTTGGTCAGCTCGGCCTGCACGGACAGCACGTCCTTGATCTCCGTCGCGCGATCCATGATCGCCTGGAGGGCGCGCTCGGTCGCCTCGAGGTTCTTGATCCGAGCGCCGAGGTCGACGACCTGGCCCGTCACGTCCTCGGTGGACGATCGTTCGGTGAGCACCTTGTCGGCGAGGCCGCGCAGGGCGGCGAGCGCCTCGTCCCAGCGAGCCGCCGGGATGCGGAAGGTGATGCTCGCCGAGGCGTTCTCGCCGTCCCCGGACCGATCCGAGCCGCTGACGTAGCCGCCAAGCCCGTCGACCTTCTGGGTCGCCGCCGTCACGGCTGCATCGAGGCCGGTGACCTGCAGCGAGAGCGCGCCGGTTTTGATGATCAGCGGGTCCGCCGGCGCGGCGGGGGGCTGGTTGCCCGAGCCGTTCTGGTCGCCTTCGACGGGCCCTCGAGCGGCGTCCCCCGTGGCCACTCCAGGTGCGGCGGTCGCCCCTGGCGCACCAACCCCCTGGAGTGCGGCTCCGGAGCAACCGATCGCAAACAATCCGATCAGGAAGATCGCCACGACGGCCGGCCCTCGCACGCCGAGCCGTCGAACAGTGGACAGCATCGCGGTGCTCCTCTCTCAGTCGGGCGCGAAGGCGCACCGACGGCGCCCCGACGGCGGCACGATAGCAATGGTTCCCAAGCGCTCTGGGCGGAGCCCACGTCAGGGCCGGTATTCGACACCCTTCGACGACGGCGGGCCGGCACGCTTCGGGAGGGCGGTGCCGATCAACGGCGCATGGCGATCGAGCCCTCGGCGCCGGCATTCGGCAGCGAGTTCTTCGACGAGGCGAGCCGGCAGGGTCGGGTCGGCGAAGATGGCCGTCCCGACCTGGACCGCCACGGCACCGACGGCGAGGTAGTCGAGCACGTCGGCGAGCTCCGTCACGCCCCCGATCGCGATGACCGGGATGTCGACGACCTGGCTGACCTCGTACACGATCCGCAGCGCGACGGGCTTGATCGCCGGGCCGGACAGGCCGCCGTAGATGTTGCCGAGCAGGGGCCGTTCGCGCCCCGTCGCGACCGCGATTCCGGACAGCGTGTTGATGGCGGTGAGGGCGTCCGCGCCCGCGTCCGCGATGGCTCGCGCGATCGGGCGCACGTCAGCGACGTTCGGCGAGAGCTTGACCAGGAGCGGCAGCTCGGTGGCCCGGCGGACGGCCGCGGTGACGGCGCCCGCGGCCTCGGCATCGATTGCGAACTGGATGCCGCCCTTGCCGACGTTCGGGCAGCTGATGTTGAGCTCGATACCCGCGACGCCGGGCACGCCGTCGAGGCGGCGAGCGACCTCGGTGAAGTCGGCGATCGACTCGCCGGCGACGTTCACGATCACCGGCACGCGCCAGCGCGACCACGTCGAGGCGTACTTGTCGATGACCGCGTCGACGCCCGGGTTCTGGAGCCCGATCGAGTTGAGCATCCCGCCCGGCGTCTCGGTGACGCGCGGCGTCGGGTTGCCGACGCGCGGCCGGAGCGTCGTGCCCTTGCAGCAGATGGCGCCGAGCCGCTGCACATCGACCACGTCGCCGTATTCGACGCCGTAGCCGAACGTGCCCGAGGCGACGAGGATTGGGTTTGCCAGCACCAGGCCACGCCCGAGGTCGACCGACAGGTCGACCGCCTGATCCGTGGCCGGCCGGTTGCCGTCGCGCCCGGCGGTCGGTGGCGACACCTGCCGCTGCGTGGCTCCATTTCCGCCCTGCGTCGGTGCGACCGGCGCGGGCGGCAGGACCCGGCGCGTCGCCGGCAGGATCGCGGACTTGATGCGCCGCACCGTCGGGCGGCGCTTCGCGGGCGCGGCTCGCGAGGTCACGACTCGGCGCCTTGCCTTCACCAGCCGCCCTCCCAGGCGATCTCGTCGGAGGCGAACACCGGGCCCTCGCGGCAGACACGCTGCGGCGTGCCGGCGGTCGACATCACGACGCAGCCGAGGCACGCGCCCACGGCGCAGCCCATGTTCTGCTCCATCGATACCTGGAGGAAGGCCCGTCGGCGCGCCTGCGCCGAGCCGGCGGGGATCGGACGCCCCCCGCCGCGCTTCCGACCCAGCGACGCCACGCCGAGCCGGCGCCGGCGAGAGGCCGCGAGGCCGGCCAGCGCTCGCAGCATCGGCAGCGGCCCGCAGGCGAAGGCCTGGTCGGCCCAGGCCTCGTAGTCCGCGACGAGATCCGTGACGAAGCCGCGGTGACCCACGGAGCCATCGTCGGTCGCGACGACGTACTCGACCTCGTCGGGGAGCAGCGACGAGGGATAAACATCTCTCGCTCCCGCACCGCCGAAGAGCAGCGTCACCTGCCGGCCGTCTCGGATCGCCTCGTCGGCGAGCGCACGGACGCCGGCCATGCCCAGCCCGCCCGCGATCAGCAGGATGTGCCGCGTCCGCGGGTCCACCTCGAACGGCCGGCCGAGCGGGCCGAGCATGTCGACCCGATCGCCGGGCCGGAGCCGCGTGAACCACTCGGTCCCGCGGCCCACTGTCCGGAAGTGGATCGTGAGCGTGCCCGCGACCGGGTCGATCGTGTTGAACGAGAACGGGCGGCGCAGGACGAGCCCCGAGTAGTCACCCGTTCGGACGTGGACGAACTGGCCCGCTCGGGCGCCCGCCACCAGCCCCGGTGCGCGGTAGGCCTGGAGCCATTGGCCGGGCAGGATCTCGCGACTGTCGAGGAGCTCCGCGCCGGCGAGGCGGATGGACGCCGGCTCGCGGGCCAGCCTCGACGCCGGCGCGCGTGCGGTCGGTTGGCTCGGGTCTCGCGCGCGGGTCGTCGTCACCTGCCCGGTTCGGGCGCTTCCCCGGCGCTGGCGGCGCTGCCGTCGCCGGCGTCGGCGTCGGGCTCCTCCGAGTCCCGGGCGACGGCCGGGTACGCATCGACGATGGCCTCTGCGAGGTCGCCGAACACGTCGGTCGGGTCGTAGAAGCGGACGATCTGGTCGGGGCTGGAGATGTCCTGCCAGCCGGTCTCGCCCTCGGGGATCACCCGGCCGCGGAAACCGCCGACCCCGAGCGCCAGGTGCTCGTCGTCGTCGTCGACGATCACGACCGTGCCGACGAGGCCGAGCAGGGCGCCGGCCGCGTTCTCGAAACCCTCGATCAGCCCGCCCTCGGTTCGCTGGCTGCGATCCTGGAAGTCGAGGGCGAGCTCGTACAGCGCCTGCGCGGCGGACGACTCGTCGCGCGCTTCGGCGACTGCCGGCTGCCCGGCCGCCCACTGGTCGGCCGCCTCGGCGTACGCGTCGGCCTCGGTTGCGCCGGCCTCTTCCGTCCCCTCGGCATCGCCCGTCACGGCGGCCTCGTCGAGCCCGACGTCCTCCGCCTGCGCCTCGGCGAAGGCCTGCAGGATGTCGGCCGGGTTGTAGATCTCGACGAGCTCGGCAGCCGTGTCGATGATCTCGGTCTCGGTGATCCAGTCGCCGCGCGACTCGTCGTAGACGCGGCTCCGGCTGCGGAACGTCCCGTCCGGCGCGACGGCCAGGTACTCGGGATCGTCGTCGATCAGGACCAGCCCGCCGAGCTGGCGGATCCGGCCCTGATGGCTACTCATGAACCGATCCAGCTGCTCGCCCGCGCGCGCCAGGAAGTCGGTGCGCTCGATCTCGGCGTCACGGGCCATGTCGGCCAGGAGGGCGTTGCGTCGACCTTCCATGTCCGGCCTCCTACAGGTGGACCTTGAGCTCGGGCCCCATCCGCTCGCGGAGGAACATCGAGTGGTGGCGTTCCATGATCCATTCGGACCCGCGATGGGCGATCGCCTGGATCCCTTCGTCCTTCTCCATCTGGTCGAGCACGGCGTAGCTCGGCAGGTCGAACAGGATCAGGTTGTCGAAGTCCCAGCCATGGGCGACGTTGTACCAGCCGATGAACCGGATGCCGTACTTCTCGCTGTACTCGCGAACCTGTCGCGGGAACAGGGTCTTCATGTAGAACTTGAAGAACGGGTCGCGGCCGCGGCGAACGGTGAAGTAGGTCGCGAGCACGGGCACTGGGCGCTGGGTCCTCCAAGCGTTCCGGATCGACGGGGCGGAGCGTATTCTCGCACGCCGCGTTCGATCAGCCGGGCCCGTCTTCGGGCGGCGTCGCATCCTCGTCGGCTGCGTCGCGGGTGGCCGCATCCTCGATCTCGCCGACGGTCGGGGTCGCCGAGCGCATGGGCCGGCGCCGGCCCGCGGCGCGCCGATCGGCGGCCACGAGCCGCAGCAGGAAGATGACGGTCTGGCCGACGAAGAGCAGCAGGACGAGCGTGGTCGCCATGAGCACGATCGTGACAAGGACGGGCCAATCCCATGCGGCGCTCAGGGGCGTGAGCACCACGACGACCGCGAGGACCGCGATCTGGAGCCAGAAGCAGCCGAGGCCCGGCCCCTTCTCGGCATCGAGCGGGGCGCCCTTGTACTCGACATTCCGTCGTTCGCTCACGAAGGAGGACTGTAGCCGCCGAGGCGATCAGCGGTAGATCGGCTGTCCGGTTCGGGCGACCTGCTCGATCAGGTCGGCCGCCTGGACCGTGCCCGGGTTCGCACGGAGCCGTTCCGCGTCGACGGCTATCCGATACTGGAGGTTCACATCCGCGAGCAGGCGGTCGACCGCACTCGTGAGCTCGTCGTCCTCGAAGCCGTAGGTGGAGAGGCGGATCCCGAAGCCGGTCTCGTCGACGCGCTGGGCGTTGTCGACCTGGTCCCAGAAGAGGGGCAGCACGACCATCGGCTTGCCGTAGTGGAAGCATTCCGTGACCGTGTTGTTGCCGCCGTGGGTCACGACGACATCGACCTGGGGCAGGATCGCCGGCTGCGGCAGGATGCTCTCGCCGACCATGTTGTCCGCGAGCCGGATCTGGTCCGCGAGCGGGCCCTTGCTGACGATCACGCCGTGCCGCGTGCCGCCCATGACGTCGACCAATCGCTGCATCAGCTCGACGTCGGCCGAGCCGAGGCTGCCGAGCGACAGGTAGACGAGCCCGCCGCCGCCCGATCGAAGGCCGCCTGGGACCGGCCAGGCATCGTCGGTCGCCCGGACGCAGGTCTCGAGGCGGTGCCACGTGGGCGGGAGCGGCCGCTCCCGGGCGTAATCGACCGCGGCCGGGTACACGTACAGGTTCAGCCACGGTGATTCCGGGATGAAGTCGGGGCCGACGTCGCGCCAGGTGAGCGGCGGCGAGCCGTGGTCGCGCCCGAATGCGTCGAAATCAACCCACATGTCGCGATGCGTCCGCCCAACCTCCGCGAGGAAGTCCGCGTAGCCCGATCGATCCGCCACCGGGTAACCGGACGAGAACGGCGGGACCGCCGGATCCTTCAGCTCCGCCGGGTTGCACGACACGATCCGTACCCACGGCCGCCCCGAGGCGGAAAGGGCCGGGAATCCGACCACGTTGTCTTCGACGATCACGTCCGGCTCGACCTCGTCGATGATCTCGCGGAGTCGATCGTGGACGAACTTCGCGCCGTCGATGAGCGCCTGCCAGGTCGGCGCGATGAACTCGCCCAGCTGCTCGATCGTGGGCTTGCGGAAGATGGGCGCGGTGTCGCGGATGAAGTCGATCCAGAACTGACCCGGCGCTTCCTCGGTCTCGGGCGCCGGCCCGAGCCGCATCAGTCGCTCTTCGAAGCCGTGGGCCTCCAGCCGGCCGGCGAACGATTCCTCGACGATGAACAGGACGCGATGCCCGCGCCCCTGCAGGACCTTGCCGATCCCGATGCAGTTGTTGGTCGGGCCGAACGCGCCCTCGGGAAAGAACACGATCGTCTGTCGAGCGTCAGCCACGTCTGACCAGGGTCTCCTCCACCAGCCGGGTTCTCGCGCAGGGCCGGCCGATTATGGAGCGTCGGTACCATCACGGCGATGACCGCCGAACCCGTCACCGGGTGGCACCCGGAGCCCGACCTCCTGGTGATTCGCGACCCCTCGTCACGCGACGCCATGCGCGAGGCCGGCGACGCGATCTGGGCGGCGGCGCTGGACTATCTCTACGACCACGCCCTCGTCCGTGCCATGGGCACGCCGAGCGGCTACGACGCGCTCCGGGCCGAGTTCTTCGGCGCGACGCGCGCTCCGGCGCCGGCGCCGCGGGAGCCGGCGACGCTGCAGGCGGTGCTCGACGAGTTTTCGAGCCGGGTCGCCCCGCACACCGTCAGCGCCTACCACCCGCGCTCGTTCGGCTACTTCACCCCGCCGCCCCTGCTCGCGTCCGTGGCCGGCGAGGTCCTCGCCCAGATCGCCCAGCAGGGCATCGACATCTGGCACGCCGGCCCGATCGGCGCGTTCGTCGAGGAGGAGGTGCTGCGCTGGCTGTGCGACTTGGTGGGCTATGGCGAGGGCAGCTTCGGGATCCTCACCTCGGGCGGCGTGATGGCCAACTTCATCGCGATGGTCCTCGTCCGGGACGTGCACCTGGCACGCCTGCGTGGCGCCATCGAGCCGCCGCGGGGGCGCGCGCTCGAGGGCGTCCGCGTGTACGCCTCCGACCAGACCCACTTCTCGATCGGTCGGGCGCTCGATGAGCTCGGCTTCCCGGCGGACACCCTGGCGGTCGTGCCGGCGGATTCCGACTTCCGGCTTGGCGCCGCGCCGGTTGCGCAGGCGATCGCGAGGGATCGTGCGGCGGGGCTGACGCCGCTCGCCATCGCGGCCGTTGCCGGGTCGACGAACACTGGCTCGGTCGACGCGACCGGGGAGCTCGCCGACCTCGCAGCGCGCGAGGACCTGTGGCTGCACGTCGATGCCGCCTACGCCGCGGCGGCCCGGCTCTCAGCCCGCGATGCCGGGCGCGTGGCGGACCTCGAGCGCGCCGACTCCGTGACCGTCGACCCGCACAAGTGGCTGTTCCAGTCGTACGACATCGGCGGGCTCGTCGTCCGGGACGGTGGCGTGCTGGCGCAGGCGTTCGGTGGCCGCCGGCCGGAGTACTACCGCGCCGGGCACGAACTGGATGGCTCGAACGGGCACGCGCCGACCGACGATGGCCACGGCGCCGCGGACCAGCTCAACTTCTGGCGCCTCGGGTTCGAGGGCACCCGTCGCTGGAGGGCGCTGAAGCTATGGCTCTCCTGGAAGCACATCGGGAGTGAGGGGTTCGGGCGGCTCGTCGAGGCGAACATCGACCTGGCGGCGCACCTCGCAGCGCGGATCGCCGCGTCCGACGACTTCGAGGCGCTCCCCGTAGAGCCCGAGCTGTCCGTCGTGTGCTTCCGGCACCTGCCCGCGGGCCGGCCAGGGCCAGAGCCGGGCACACCGGCAGCGACAGCGCTCGACGCGCATCAGGACCGCCTGCAGCGGGCCCTCGAGGCCTCCGGCGAGGGCTGGCTGTCGACGACCCGGCTTCGAGGCGCGACCTACCTGCGCGCCGGGATCCTCAACACCCAATCGACCGCCGCCGACGTCGACGAGCTCCTCGCGATCCTGCGCCGGCTCGCCCGCGGTGCGTAGCCCGGGCGCCCGCCCGGGCGCGATTCGTTCCGCTGCCGCGTTCGCGCTGCTCACGCTGCTCGCGACCGCCCTGTTGGCCCCCGGTTCAGCGCTGGCCGTGCCCCGGCCCGGCGAGAGCTGCCCCGACACGACCCCCACGCCGGGCTCGTCCGCGGCCGTGTGCGATGAGGGCACGACGCCCGGCGCCGGTGGCGGAACGCTCGACCTCGCCGCCCTCTTGCCGATCCTTGCCGCGGCGGTCGCCGGCGGCGCGATCGCGCTCGTCGCTGCCTTCCTCGTGCTGCGCCGCCGGGCGGGGGCGCCGGTCGCGCCGGCGGATCCCGGGGAGTGGTGGACCTGCCCCTCGTGCGGCAAGACGAACGTGATCGACAGCCCGCGCTGCTATGCATGCGGCTCGTGGCAATCCTGAGCGAGGACCCGTAGGGCCCGTCCCGGTCAGGCCGCGGGTGGCGTCACCTTGTCCCGCGCGGCGAGCCGGTCGCGCGCCCGGAAGAACTCACCGACGACCGGCAGGAACCAGGGCCGGCCTTCGTAGGGTGCGGGCACCAGCGGGAAGCGCAGCTCGGCCAGGGCCGGCGGCGCGGCGCCGCCCATCCATTGCGCCGCGCGCGTCCCGAGCCAGTGCAGGAGAACGACACCACTCCCGCAGCAGCCCATCGCGTACATCACGCCGCCGGACCGGCCGATGTGCGGCATCCGGTCGAACGTCATGCCGATCTTGCCACCCCACGAATATTCGACGCGGTAGCCCGCGACCTGCGGATGCACCTCGAGCATCCGCCGGTGGAGCAGCTTTGCGGTCTTGTCGACGGTCGTCGGGAAGAAGCTGACCCGGCCGCCCCAGATCAAGCGGCGGTCCGCGCTCACGTGCCAGTACGACAGGAAGTTGCGGGTGTCGAAATACGCCCGGCCGGTGGGTGAGAGCTCGCGGGCGAGATCGGCGGGCAGCGGCTCGGTGGCGATCATGTACGAGCCGATCGGGATGATCCGGCGGCGCAGCGACGGGGCCGCGCCGTCCGTGTAGCCGTTCGTCGCGACGAGGACGTCGCGGGCGACGATGGCGCCGCGCTCCGTCTGGACGGCGAACCAACCGTCACTCTCGCGCCGCACCGACGTGACGTGCGTCCCCTCGTGCAGGTCGGCGCCCGCCTTCTCGGCGAGACCGACGAGCCCGGCGAACCACTTGCCCGGGTGGACGACCCCTCCGGTGTCGATGGCCAGGCCGCCGTGGTAGGCCCGGGTACCCACCTCGTCGGTGATGCGCTCGAGCGGGACAACACGCGCCGGGGTTCCCCACTCGGTCCGCGGCCGAACCTCGGCCGCGAAGTCGTCGGCATCCCGCCGCGACCACGCGAGCTCCATGTAGCCATTGAACCGGAGCTCGGCGTCGATGCCGCCGTCCCGGATCGTCCGCCCAAGGAGCTCCGTCGCCTCGACCGAGTCGACGTACAGCTGCGTCGCAAGATCTCGGCCGTAGCGTTTGATCAGCGACGCCGGGCCCCACTTGTAACCGGGATGCGCGATGCCGCCGTTCCGCGTCGACGCGCCCCAGCCGAGCGTCCGCGCCTCGACGACCACCACGCTCGCGCCCTGGGTTGCGAGCTGTCGCGCGGCGGCGAGCCCGGTGTACCCGCCACCGATCACGACGGCGTCGGCCGATTCCGGCAAGGGCTTGCCGCTCCGATCCGGGAGGGCGGGCATCGTCGCGTGCCAGTACGGCCGGCGCTCGTAGTCGCGGTTCAGGTCCGGAATGGCGGGCATCGCCGACATCCTATCGGGCGGCGGCCCTCAGGCGGGCTCGGCGTCCTCGTAGGCGAGCCGCCCGCCCGCGACCGTGAGCAACACGAGGCCCGACAACGACCGACCGAGCAGCGGCCCGCCCCAGCCGCGCGTCAACAGCTGCTCCGCCTCGACCGTCCAGCGCGCGGACCGATCGAAGATCACGAGGTCCGCGGGGGCGCCCTCCGCGAAGCCCGGCGCAGCGCCAGCGGCATCGCCGACGACACGGCTCGGGCCGACGGTCAGCGCCTCGATGGCCCGGAGCAGCGACGGCTGCCCGGCATCGACCGCCTCCAGGAGCAGCCCCAACACGGTCTCGATGCCGGCGATCCCCCGCCTGGCAAGGCCGAACTCGACCGCCTTGTCGACCTGGGTGTGCGGCGCGTGGTCCGAGGCGACGGCGTCGACCGTCCCGTCGGCGAGCCCCACGACGCAGGCGTGGGCGTCCGCGGCGCCGCGCAGCGGTGGGTTGACCCGGAGCGCGGAGTCGTAGGGCTCTGACTCGAGGGCGCCGTCCCGCCACGGGTCGCGCGGAATGCCGTGATCGTCGAGCGCCTGCCACGCCCAGCGCCGCGCACCCGCGAGCCATTCGTCGGTAAGAGCGAGGTGGTGGGGCGTCACGTCGCAGGTCACCGGCATGCCGGCGGCCTTCGCACGCCGGACGAGGTCGATCGACTCGGCCGTCGAGAGGTGGGTCAGGTGCAGCCGCGCGCTCGGAACGTCACGAGCGACCTCCGCCAGGATCGCGAGGTCACGCGCGACCGCGGTTGCCTCCGCCGCGGCCGGCCAGCCGCGCAGCCCCAGCACCGTCGCCACGAGGCCGTCGTTGGCCTCGGCGCCGCTCGTCTGAGTGAGGTCCTCGGGATGGTCGATGACCGGCAGCCCGAGCATGCCCCCGTAGGCGAGGGCGTGGCGGAGCAGGTCGGCGCGCTGGATCGGCGACCCGTCGTCGCTGAATCCGACGACACCCGCGTCCGCGAGCTCGCCCAGCGGCGCCAGCTGCTCCCCTGCCCTGCCCGCGGTCGCCGCGCCGACCTGCAGGAGCCGGACCGGCGAGCCGGACGCGTCAGCCGCGGCGCGCCCTGCCTCGACCATCGCGGCGCGGTCGATCGGTGGCGTCGTGTTCGGCATCGCGCAGACGGTCGTGAAGCCGCCGTGGGCCGCCGCGGCCAGACCGGTGGCGATCGTCTCGGCCGCCTCGCCGCCGGGCTCACGGAAGTGGGCGTGGAGATCGGTGAACCCGGGCGCCACGACGACACCGCGCTCGTTGGCGTCCCCGCTTGCGCCCTCAAGCCACGCGAGCGAATCGATGCGCCCGCCCCGCACGACGAGCTCAGCTGGCCCCTCCCGCCCGGTCGACGGATCGACGAGCCACGCGCCCGTGAGGTCGAGGTCGACCGGCCGGCCGATCTCGGCACCGGCGCCGGTACGGGCGGGACGGCTCGCGATCGCGCTCACCTGTCGCTCCGCTCGCCGGCCGACGTGACCAGCGCCAGCACGGCCATCCGGATCGCGACCCCGTTCGCGACCTGCTTCTTCACCAGCGATCGTGGTCCGCTCGCCACGTCGGGCGCGATCTCGACGCCCTCGTTCATCGGCCCCGGGTGAAGGATCAGGCAGCCCTCGCGGGCGAGCGCGAGCCGCTCCGCGGTCAGCCCGTACCGCGCCGCGTACTCGTGCGTCGACGGCAGCAGGCCGGCCGCCATCCGCTCCTGCTGGAGGCGCAGGGCCATTACCGCATCGGCATCGCGCAGGGCGGCGACGATGTCTGTCGTGACCGTGAACCGTCGCTCGCCGCCGACGCCCGCGGCGGCCCACGCTTCGAAGCCGCGCAGCAGCGTCGCGGGGCCGCAGACCCAGACGTCGGCGCCGGCAGCAGTGAGCGTCCAGAGGTTGCTGCGCGCGACACGGGAGTGCAGGACGTCGCCGAGGATCACGACCTTCCGACCGCGCAGCGAGCCGCCGGAGATGTGGCGGTGGAGGGTGTACAGGTCGAGGAGTGCCTGGGTCGGGTGTGCGTGGCGGCCGTCGCCGGCATTGACGACCGAGCCGCGGAACTCCCGAGCGACGAGGTACGGCGCACCCGACACCGCGTGGCGAATGACCAGGACGCGGGCACCGAGCGACTCGAGCGTCCGCATCGTGTCCAGCAGCGACTCGCCCTTCTCGATCGACGAGCCGCCGACGCTCACGTTCACCACGTCCGCGGACAGGTGCCTGGCCGCGACCTCGAAGCTCACCCGGGTTCGCGTCGAGGCCTCGTAGAACAGGTTCGTCACGCCGACGCCCCGCAACGCATCGGAACGGGGCCGGCGCTTCGCCACGATCTCGGCCATCGCGTCGGCCGTGTCGAGGACGAGCTCGACCTGGGGCCAGGTCAGGACGTCGGTGTCGAGCAGGTGGCGATGCGGCCACGCCGGCGGGCGATCGAGTGACGTCGCCTCTACCTCGGCTTTCGACCCGTTCGACGGCTCGGTCAGCACCGTGCTCATGCGCCGGCCGAGCCCACCGGTGTTGCCGCGCCGATGTGCTCGATGTCGACCGCGTCCTCGCCATCGACCTCACGCACCCGGACCCGGACCACCTCCTCGCGCGACGTCGGCACGTTCTTGCCGACGTGGTCTGCGCGGATCGGGAGCTCGCGATGGCCGCGATCGACGAGCACGGCGAGGCGCACCGCCTGCGGCCGCCCGAAGTCGCGCAGGGCATCCATCGCCGCGCGCACGGTCCGCCCCGTGTACAGCACATCGTCGACGAGCACGACCGTCGCGCCGTCGACCTCGAACGGCAGGTCGGTGCCCTTCACCAGCGGGGCATGGCCGAGCCGTGCGTCATCCCGGTAGAACTCGATGTCGAGCGCCCCGACCGGCAGCTGCTCGCCCTCGTTCTCGAGGATCGACTCCGCCAGCCGACGGGCGAGCGGCACGCCGCGGCGCTGGATGCCGACGAGCACGAGGCCGGACGTGCCCGCCTGCTTCTCGACGATCTCGTGGGAGATGCGGATCACCGCACGGCGGATCTCGTCCGCGGTCATGATCCGACGACCGTTCATCGCTGCCACCACCCCCGGCCTCACGGGGCCATCCACCGGCTCCCAGGCCGGGCTGAAGGTCGGGGTGGAGTGTAGCGCCCAGGTGACCCGGATCGTCACCCCGGTCGGGTGTGGATAACTGCGGTTGGTACCGTGTCGGCGGAGGCCTGGCTAGCGGAGGATGAGCAGGTCCTGCGCCGGCTCGGTGTGGATCTCGCCGAACGAGTCACCGTCCCAGCCGAGCACCTGCATCGAGCTCTCCTGGCCATTCTGGCCGGGCGGGCTGATCCACGCCAGGCGGTTGACGTCGATCGAGAAGCGGCGTAGCGCCGGCGTGCCCGGCAGCGGCTCCGCCGACGTGATCGCGCCCGTCGCCGGGTCGATCACGACGAGGTGCAGCCGGCCGACGGGTTCCTGGAGGTCCTCGCCGATCCACAGGGCGAGGCGGATGCCCTCCGGGTCGAACTTGGCCCGGAAGTCCGCCACCTTGCCGGTCACGAGCGGCCGCAGCTCCCCGACCGGCCCCACCGCAGGCACGGTCGAAGCTTCGGGCGCGGTGGACGCTGCCGCGGCCTCGCTCGCGCCGGGCTCAGGCGCCGCCGCGCCGGTCGACCACTTGTCCAGCACCAGCTGGCCGGCGCCGAGCTCCCAGGTCACGCCGTCCTTCGACGTGAGCGTGCCCGACCAGTACGCGACGAACCTGGCCGATGCGTCGACGACGGGGAGCCAAACATCCGGCTGCGACAGCTCGGTGCGGGTCAGCGTCGCCGGATCGAACAGGAACGAGGACGAATGCGCTTCGATCAGCTGCCCGTTGCCTTGACCGTTGCCCTGGCCGTTGCCCCCGCTGGCGCCGGGCTGATCGGAGGCCTTCGGGTTGCCGGGCTGCTCCGGCTCCGCCGGGACCGTGAGACGGCTGGCGAGGATCTGGTTGCCGAGCCAGGCCGAGAAGTAGGTGGCGTGATCGCTGGTGACTGCCACCGCCGCGCCGCTCCCGGCCGACCAGAGGTAGAGGTCCGGACCCGTCGAGCGATCGAGCGGCGCGGCGGAGAACGCCAGGTAGTGGCCGTCCGGCGAGTAGGCGACCTCACCCACCACGGTCACCCCGCTCGCGATCTCGACCTGGCCGACCGGGGTCGCAGCCGGCGTCGGCTCAGGATTGCTCGGCTCGGGGGTTACCGGCTGCGAGCCGGTGCCGGCCGTTGGCGTGGGTGGCGGGGTCTGCTCGGTGCCCTTCGCCGGAACGGGAACGACGTAGATCTTGCCTGCGCCCGCCGTGCCACCGGTCGCCTCGAACACCAGCAGGTGGTCGTCCGGCGAGATCGTCATCGTCGACGCCTTGGCGCCGAGCTGGCCGAGGGTCTGCTCCGGGCCGTCGCCGGGCGGCGGCACGCACTCGGGGCGGGCTCGCGGGCAGACCGCATCGATGTCGATGAACATCAGCGCCAGGGAGCCATCGGCGGCGGTGCTGACGCGCACGATCGGCTCCGCGGCGACCGCGATCGGCGTCGGTCCCGGGGCCCCGGAGACGCCTGCGACCTGCGTTCCGTTCGGTGTGCGCGGCAGAATTCCGGGCAGGAGCGCCGTGCCGACCACGACCAGGAGGATCAAGACGCCGGCAGCGGCCCCAACCGGCAGGCCGAGCCACGGTGAGCGGGTGCCGCGCCGCGCGGGCGACCGGCGGTCGGCGCGTGCGTCATCGAGGGCGGTCGCCGTTCGGGCCCAGAGATCGCGCGGCGGCTCGATCGGCTTGTCGCGCAGCGACCGCAGCAGCTCGCGGTCGGCGATGAACGCCTCGCGCTCACGCCGGCAGTCGGTGCACGTCTCGAGGTGATGGTCGAGCCACGCCGCCTCATCGGGATCGAGCGCCTCGACCAGCTCGCTCGAGCTCAGCGCCCGGGCACGGTCATGGGAGCCCTCGTCATCGTGATGGCGGCGGCGGAACGGCAGGGTCATCGACCGCCCCTCGCCTCGCGAGCGAACATCGCGTCGCGCTCCGCCTCGGCGGCCCGCTCGGACTCCTTCTCGGCGGCGAGCGCGCGCCGGAGGCTCTCCCTGCCGCGGGTGAGGATCGCCCGCGCGGCCACATGACTCACGCCCATCGCGGCTGCGAGCTCGAGCCCGGTGAGGTCGTGCAGCTCGGCGAGGAGCAGCGCGGCCCGCTGGCGTTCGGGGATCTGGGCGAGGGCACGCTCGAGCGGCCCGGACAGCCGAAGGTTCATCGCGAGGTGCTCCGCGGATGGCGACGCGCCCCGCGACTCGCCGGTCCACGGGATCATCCGCACGATCTTCCGGCGACGCAGCTCGTCGAGGGCCACACGGTGGGCGATCTGGTACAGCCACGCCCGCGCGTTCTCGTCCTTCTCCAGCGTGTCGTAGTTCTTGTACGCCTTGACGAACGCGTCCTGGGTCAGGTCCGCGGCGAGCTCGCCGTCCCGGAGCATGCGCACGAGGTACGCGTAGATCTCGCCGTGATGCTTCGCGAACAGCCCTTCGACGAAGACGCGCGCCTGGTCCTGGTCCCAGGTCCGGTTCATGGGGCGGCCGAGCACGCTCGAGGCGCCCCGGAGCCCGTTCGCCGGCCAGGGTGTTGCTGCGGTCGTCGTTCGTTGGAGCAAGGAGGGCTGTCGTCCGTTCGGGCCGCCGGTCCGATCTGGGGGAATCGGCAAAGGTTGGCGGCGTCGAGGCCAGTGACGAGGCGTTTCAGCCGTGTGTGACGGTGCACGAAGCGCGATCGCGGCTCGTCGCGCTGCCCGAGGCCCATCATCGGACCGCGTCCACCCGCCCGCCGGCTCGTTCGAGGAGCTCCTCGACCGCTGCCTCGGGCGAGACCGGGTTCACCGGCAGGCCGGTCCCGAGCTCGAGCCCGGCGACCTCGCGCAGGCGCGGGTGGACCTCCCAGTGCCAGTGGAACGTGGCGTCCACGCGCTCCCGGAGCGGGGCCGTGTGCAGGACCAGGTTGTACGGCGGCCCGTCCAGGCTCACGGCAAGGCCGCCAAGCACCTGGCGCAACGCCTGCGCGGTGGCGCGGACCGCGGCGTCATCGGCCTGCCCGAAGTCGGCCTGGTGCTCCCGAGGCACGATCCAGACCTCGAACGGCGACCGAGAGCCCCAGGGCGCGAATGCGACGGTCGCCGCGTCCTCCCAGACGAGCCGGTCCCGCGCTCGGCTCTCCTCGCGGACGAGGCGGCACCACGGGCACTCGCCCTCGCGGATCACGAATCGCGCCGCGCCGCCGAGCTCCTCGCCCACCCGGTGCGGGATCAGCGGCAGGTCGTACAGGTCGAGACACAGGTGGTTCGTCCGGGCGCCGGCCTGGGCGCCCCAGTTCTGGACCACCTGCAGGTAGTCGGTCTGGGCAGCCGCGGTCGCATCGGCGATCGCGGCACGCGCGACGAGGAGGAGCTGCTCGGTCATCTCGCCGACCTGGGCGAGCGGCCGGTGCTCGCCCGGCGGCGCGGCGATCGTTCGCCAGCTGCCGGCGGCTCGCGCCCCGGCGACCGTGACCTGGGCGAAGCTGCGATCGAGCTCGCCGCGCTCCGCCTCGGTGCCGATGACGTGGAATGCGTAGTCCTTGAGGATCCGGACGCGGACGCCGTCGCCGGGGGGCATGCGGCAGTTCTGGCAGTCGCCGCCATCGTCGACCGGCTCCGCGGCGCGCGCGAACCGGCTCCGATCGAAGTCGCGATCGACGATCGTCGCGACCCACCAGCCGGTGATGGGGTCCTTGCGCAGCTCGAACAGTCCGGCGCTCATGTCCGCCCGGTCAGGCCCCGACTGCCAGGGCAAGGGTCGGTGCGGGCGGCCAGTCAAGCGGCGCGCCGATGGCCGATGCGAATGACTCGGCGAAGATCGACGCGGCCCGTTCGACGGCCGCCGTCGACGGGGGCTCAGCGGTCCGCCCGAGCTCCTCCGCGATCGATGTCGAGATGAGGCCCGGCTCGCCGCACGGGTCGATCAGGTCGAAATCACGCAGGTCGACGTCGACGTTCAAGGCAATGCCGTGATAGCTGACGCCGCGTTCGATGCGCAGGCCGAGCGCGCCGATCTTGCGGAAGGGCCGGCCGAGCCCGCCGTCGATCCAGCAGCCGGGGTGGCCGTCGCGCCGGACGGCCTCGACCCCGAGCCGGGCGCAGGTCTCGATCATCGCCGCCTCGAGCGCCCCAACGAGCGGCCGCACGAGCAGGCCCCGGTCGCCAAGGCGAAGGATCGGGTAGGCGACCAGCTGGCCGGGGCCGTGGTACGTGACCTCGCCGCCGCGCTCGACGCGGAGGACCTCGACGTCCCGCCGGCGGAGCTCCCGCGGCGAGGCGAGAACGTGGCGCTCGTCGGCCTGGCGGCCGAGGGTCAGGACGGGATCATGCTCGAGGAGCAGGAGACGGTCGCCGATCGGGCCGTCGGCGCGTTGTGCAACCAGCTCACGCTGGAGCTGCCAGGCGTCGCGGTAGGCGATTCGCCCGAGCCATTGAACGGCGATCGAGGCCGGCTCGCGCATCGCGCGACGATAGCAGGGGCGCCTTTCCCGACCCTTTCGCGCCCGAGCCGGCTAGGACGCCCCGGAGATCGCGTCGGCCATGGCGCGGAGGTGCGGCGGCGTGCTCCCGCAACACGCACCGATGATGTTCGCGCCGGCGTCACGGAACCGGACCGCGAACTCGGCCATGGTCTCGGGTGTCGTCTCGTACTGCGCACTGAGCCCGACGAGCTGGGGCTGGCCGACGTTGCCCTTCGCGACGAGGATCGCGTCCGGATACGCCGCGCGCATCCGCTCGATCACCGGAACGAGCTCCTCGGGGCCGTTGCCGCAGTTGCCACCGACCGCGACCGCGCCGGCCTCGAGCAGGGCCGCCGCCGCCTGCTCGGGCGTCACGCCCATCATCGTGTGGCCGCGCGTGTCAAAGCTCATGGTCGCGATGACCGGGATGTCGGGGGCGGCATCCTTCGCGCCCTGGATGGCGGCCACCGCCTCGCTGAGGTCGCTCATCGTCTCGACCCAGAACACGTCGACGCCGCCGGCAGCGAGGGCTCGCGCCTGCTCGGCGAACACGTCTCGCGCGATCTCAGGGGTGAGCGTGCCGCCGATGGCGGCCATGATCTGGCCCGTCGGGCCGATGTCACCGGCAACGATGACCGGGTGATCGGCGGCCTTGGCCTCGACGCGGCTCAGGACAGCCGCGGTCCGGTTCAGCTGGTCGACGCGATCTTCGCGGCCGTGCAGCTCGAGACGGAGTCGGTTGCCCCCGAACGTGTTGGTGAGCAGGATCTGCGCGCCGGCACCAGCGTAGGCGCGCTGGACCCGCCGGATGATCTCCGGGTGCTCGAGGTTCCAGACCTCCGGCGGATCGCCGAACTCGAGGCCGTTGGACATGAGCATCGTGCCCATCGCGCCGTCGGCGACGACCGGCGCTCCGTTCTGGACCAGCTCCTGCCAGCTCGTCATTCTCGGCGCATTGTGCCCTGAATCCCCGGCGGCCTGCCCCTGGCTCAGGTGCCGATCGGCGGGCCCCACCACACCGCCGCGGCGATGATCGCGTAGAGACCGAGCAGCATCGCACCCTCGAGCGCGTTCGCCTCGCCATCGGCCACGATCACGAACACGAGCAGGACGGTGACGACCAGTGAGCCGAGGAGGAGCGGACTCACGATCAGGGTCAGCGGCACGGGGGCGACGAAGAAGCTGAGCAGCACGATGACCGGGGTCAGGAACAGGACGACCTGCAGCGCCGAGTTCAGGATCAGGCCCATCGACAGGTCGGCCCGGTTCTTCGCGGCGGCGGTGACGCCCGCGAGGTGCTCGACCGCGTTGCCGGCGAGGGCCACGACGATGAGGCCGGCGAACGCCTCGCTCATGCCGAACGAGGCCATCGACGGCTCCAGCGCGTCGACGAACCAGTCGGCCACGAACGCGGCGGACGCGGCGGAGACACCGAGGAGGATCAGCGTCGTGCGCAGCGGCGGCGGCTCCACATGCGGGTCGCCGGGCTCGGCCTCGATCGCGCCGCTCTCCGGCGTGGCACCGGGGCCTGCCTCCGCCAGCCGCAGCGAGATCGGCACCGACGCGGCAAAGATCAGGAGCAGCACGATGGCGACGATCGCCGAGAGCTCCCGGGCGTGGCCGAAATCGGGCGCGCCGGGCTGGGTCGCGAGGAACGGGATGATCAGCGCCGACGCGCCGAGCAGGAGCTCGGTGGCGTAGAGACGGTTGGCCGCCGCCGAGAAGCGCAGGTGGCCGTGCCGCAGGCCACCGACGAGGATCGCGAGGCCGAGCACGAACAGGGCATTGCCCAGCACCGACCCGATCAGCGCCGCGGCCACGAGGGGGACGAGGCCGGCCTGGAGCGCGAATACGGCGAGGAACAGCTCGGGCAGGTTGCCCAGGACCGACTGGACGACACCGGTCGCGGCGGGCGTCAGGCGATGTGCGAGGCGCTCGGTCGCCTCGCCGACCGCGACGGCCCCGCCGGCGAGGGCGATCACCGAAGCTCCGAACCGGACCAGCGGCGGCAGGTCGAGCAGGACCGTAATCGCGACGAGCACGAACGCCACGGCGTAGCCGCCGAAGATGTAGCGCGTCCGCCGGTCGATTCGATCGAGCATGCCGGGCGCCATCATCGGGGATCGGGCAACCGCCGGGCGGGCTGCGCGGTAGCGTTGCGGCCATGGCGCCGGCCCAGCCCAGCACCTCGACGCGAGCCCACAACTGGACCCTGGTCCAGGTCGACTCGGTATTCGTCGGCATCGTCACGGCGTCGGGCACGTACCTGCCGGTGTTCCTGCTCCGGCTCGGCGCGTCCGCCAACGACGTCGGCCTGCTGACCGCGCTGCCCGCGCTGACGGCGTTCGCGCTGGCGATCCCGCTCGGGCGCTGGCTCCAGGGCCGGCGCAACATCGTGCCGTGGTACAGCCGGATGCGGCTGCTCGCGTGGCTCAGCTATGCCCTGATCGCGGGCGTCGCCGCCGTGCTCCCGCGCGAGCAGGCCATCCCGTTGATCCTCGCCATCTGGGGCCTTGCCTCCCTGCCCTCGACGGCGGGCCTCGTCGCATTCCCGATCGTGATGGGCGGTGCCGCCGGGCGCGACGGGCGGTTCGACCTCCTGGGCCGGCGCTGGGCGATCGCGGGCACCTCGACGGCGATCGCGGTCGCGCTCGCCGGGCAGTTCCTGAACGCCGTGCCGTTCCCGGCGAACTTCGAGATCCTGTTCGTGCTGGTCTCGATCGCCGGGCTCGGGAGCTACCTGCAGTCGAGCCGGATCATCATCCCGGACCGCATCCCGGTCGCGGGCCGGCCCGAGCCGCGGCTCGGGCTCCGGGTTCGATCGTTGTGGTCCCTCGTACTGGCCGATCGACCGTTCATCCGGTTCGAGCTGCGCTCGCTGGTCTACACCGCGAGCATCGGACTGGCGTTGCCCGTGCTGCCGCTCTTCTACGTCCACGAGGTGGGGGCGCCCGACGCCTGGATCGGGGTGATCGGTGCAGCGCAGTCCGCGGGAGCGGTCCTCGGCTACGTCGTCGCACGGCAGCTCGCGCGCCGCCGCGGCGGCGCGATGACGCTCCTGCCGTCGATGCTGGCGGCGGCGCTCGCTCCGGCGATCCTCTCGGTGATCGGCTGGCTCCCGGCGGTCGCCGCGGTCTCGTTCGTGTTCGGCCTGGCCGGTGCCGGCGTGCAGCTGGCGATGTTCGACCAGTTCATGCGCCGCCTACCGACCGAGCACGGCGTGACGTTCAGCTCGGTCGACCAGAGCGTGCAGAACCTCGCCCTTGTCATTGCCCCGAACGTCGGCAGCGTGCTCGCGGTTGCGCTCGGCGTGCGCACGGCGCTGCTCGTGGTCGCGCTGGTCGGGGCGGTAGCGTTCGCCCTGTTCGCGTGGAACGCCCGCCCAGTCACCCGTCCTCCGGAGCACACCTCGCCGGAGTCGGAAGCAGCGCGCGCGGAGGCGGCGACGTGACGGACCGGCCTCAGGCGGGCCGGCGCACGTCCGGGTTGGGCAGCAGGATCTCGTCGACTGCCCGAACGAGATCCCAGTACGAGGCGATGAAGGTGCGCAGGGTGCGCACCGTCGCCCCGTAGGTATCGAACTCCTCGACGGCGAGCCCATCCGGCTCATACGCGCGCCGGAAGTCGGGGATGCGCTCGAGGAGGGCTTCGAGATGCCGCTCCGGCACGGGCTCGTCGAAGCGCGGCAGGACCTCGACGTTCGACGAGTTGAATCGGCGCTGCCACTGGTAGGGCATGGTCAGGGTGACGTTGCCGCCGATCAGCTCCGTCCAGTGCAGCACGTGGCGATAGGCGGCCGCGAGCGGCCGCGTCCGCCAGCCGCGCTCGGAAAAGATGGCGGCGGCACGCTTGAAGACCGCGATTCCGGCCCAGTTCGGCGCAGCTGGATCGAGTGCGAGGTCGTCGCGCTCGACGATTGCTTTCATCCAGTCGTCGAGCCTGCCCATCATCACCGTACACACGGGGCTCATCTCGGACGTGTCGAGGCCGGCCGCCTGGCGCCGTGACAGGCCCTGCTCGACGGCCTGACCGACGGCGAGCGCCTGGGGCACGGTGAACGACACGGTCGCGTTGATCGAGATGCCGAGGAACGTCGCCACCTCGATCGCCGCGATCCCGGCCGCGGTTGCAGGGAACTTGACCTGCATGTTCGGGGCGAGCTCGGCGAATCGGCGGCCCTGTTCGAGCATCCGGGCGGCATCGCGAAAGAACGTCGGGTTCGTCTGGATGGACAGACGACCTCTGCGCCCGGCCGCGCCTCGGTGGATGGACGCCAGCTGGGCCGCGCCGCGCGCGGCCATCTCCTCGATCAGCTGCCAGGTGGTGTCCACGTCGGACGCGAGCGGACGCTCCCGCGCGATCGCCTGGATCCGCGGGAGCCAGACGTCATGCTCCTTCTTCAGGACCTCGCCGACGATCGTCGGGTTCGACGTCGCCCCGACGGCGCCCCGGGCGATCGCGTAGTCGAGCTCGGCGACGGCGCACGAGTCGTTCCAGTACTCCGTCGGGGTCGTTCGCGCCATGACCGCGAGCGGGCTCTCGTCGGCTCGCTCGTCCGCATCGATCCGGCGTTCGAGCTCAACCGCGGGGCACATCAGGGCTCCAATCCATGAGCCAGGCGTGGTCCGGATCGAGAGTGAACCGCCACTCCCGGACCGGCCCGGCCATCACGTTGAGGTAGTAGCAGTCATAGCCGGCGGCCGCAGCAACCGGATGGTAGCCCCGCGGCACCAGGACGACGTCCCCGTCCATCGGGGTGAGTGCCTCGTCGAGCGTCCTGTCCGACGTGTACACACGCTGGAAGGCAAAGCCCTGCGGGAGCGCGAACCGGTAGTAGTAGAGCTCCTCCAGCAGGCATTCCCGCGGCGGGTCGTCGGTGTCGTGCTTGTGCGGTGGATAGCTGGACCAGTTCCCACCCGGGGTGATGACCTCGACGATGAGGAGCCGGCCGGCCGGCTCCTCGGCCGGCAGCAGGTGGCGAACGGTCCGCGCCATCCTGCCGGAGCCGCGGGCCTCGATTCGCGTCGTTTCGGGGTCGATCAGCCGGGTCTCGCGCACGTCGCCGCCGGGCGCCGCGGCGAGGGCGATCGAGGCGGCGCCGAGGGCCGTGATCTCAACCCCTTGGCCGGGCTCGACCAGGACGACCGGAGCCGGGACCTCATCGAAGACCGAAGCGCGGCTGCCGACCTGACCGAGGTGTCGACCGCCAACCGAGACCCGGGCCTCCCCCTCCAGCACCACGACGCCGACCTCGCGCCCGTCGCCGGCTCGGGTGATCGACGACCCGTCGGTCAGGGTGTGGGCCGAGAACGATACCCATCGCCAGCCGGCCGGCGCGTCACCGCCGGGCGCGCCGTCACCGTCGATCCTGATCGTGGCGCCGTCGTCGGCCGGCGGGCCGGGCCGGCGATGCAGGTCGAGCACGGCGTCAGACGAAACGCCGCTCGGTCGCGACATGCTCGACGTAGTCGTCGCGGGCCGCGCGGACGGACGGCGAGGCGGTGACCTCGGCGATCGGGACGTCCCACCAGCTGGCATAGGCGGGAACCTCGATGCTCGGATCGATCTGCGTGACGATCACCGTCGTGCGCCGGCTGGCACGGGCCGTGGCCAGGGCCTGTGCGAGGCTCGCCGGGTCGTCCGCGACCAGCGCATCGGCGCCGAGGCTGCGGGCGTTGGCCGCGAAGTCGAAGCGCAGGGGCTCGCCGCTGAGGCGGCCGGTCGACGGGTCTCGGCGGCCGAACCTGTTGAAGTCGTTTCGACCGCCGCCCGCGCGCGACAGGTTGTCGATCGACTGGAACGCGTGGTTCTCGAGGAGGACGATGATCAGCTTGCGGTCCTCCTGCACGGCCGTCGCGATCTCGGCCGAGAGCATCAGGTAGGACCCGTCGCCGACCATCACGAACACCTCCGCCTCGGGCGCGGCAAGCTTCACGCCGAGACCTCCGGCGATCTCGTAGCCCATGGTCGAGTAGCCGTATTCGAGGTGATACGTCGTCGGCCGGGTGGTCCGCCACAGCTTGTGCAAGTCGCCGGGCAGGCTGCCCGCGGCGCAGACCACGCTGTCATCGGGGCCCGCCGCCTCCCCGACGAGCCGGATCGCCTCCGGCTGCGAGACGTGCACCGGGCTGGCCAGGTGGCGAACTCGATCGACCTCTGCGTTCCACTCCTCGCTCAACCGCGCGCCGAGCGCGCGCCGGTCAGGCTCGACACCGGCCCAGCCGCGCGCGCCGAGGGCCGCCGCCAGCTCCTCGATCCCGGCCCGGGCATCGGCGACGATCGGCAGGGCGGCTGCCTTCGCCGCGTCGAACTCGGCGACGTTCAGCGCCACGAACCGGACCTCCGGGTCCTGCCAGGCGGTCCAGCTCGCCGTCGTGAAGTCGCTGAGCCGCGTCCCGATCGCGAGGACCAGGTCCGCATCATGAGCGAGGACGTTCGCCGCCGAGCCGCCGGTCACACCGATCGGACCCACCTGCAAGGGGTGATCCCAGGGCAACGCGCCCTTGCCCGCCTGGGTCTCCGCGACCGGGAGCCCGAACTGCCGGACGAACCGGTCGAGGATCTCGCTCGCATCGCTGTAGATGACACCGCCACCGACGACCACGAGCGGCCGCCGGCTGGCGGCGATCGCGTCGGCGGCCCGCTCGAGCGCGGCCCGGTCCGGGCGGGGACGGGGCACATGGCGGACGTTCGGCTCGAGGAATCCGCCGGGAACGTCGAATGCCTCGGCCTGCACGTCCTGTGGCAGGGCCAGGGTGACCGCTCCGGTCTCCGCGGGTGAGGTGAGGATGCGCATCGCGGCCGGCAACGCGGTGATCAGCTGCTCCGGCCGGTTGATCCGGTCCCAGTACCGGGAGACGGGGCGCAGCGTGTCGTTGACCGACACGTCCTGGCTGTCCGCCCGCTCGAGCTGCTGGAGCACGGGCGCGACCCGGCGGCTCGCGAAGAGATCGCCCGGGAGCAGGAGGACCGGCAGCCGATTGACCGTCGCCGCGGCGGCACCGGTGACGAGGTTCGTCGCTCCGGGCCCGATCGAGGTCGTGCAGGCGAATGCCCGGAGGCGCCGGGACTTCTTGGCGAACCCCGCGGCGGTGTGGACCATCGACTGCTCGTTCCGGGCCTGGTAGTACCGGAAGCTGTCGCCGGCCGCCTCGAGCGCCTCGCCCAGGCCGGCCACGTTGCCGTGGCCGAAGATGCCGAACATGCCGGCGAAGAACGGCTGCTCCACGCCGTCGCGCTCGACCGATTGGGCGGCGAGGAAGCGGACGATGGCCTGGGCCGCGGTCAGTCGCTCCGTCTCGGCCACTGGACCTCCGTGACGCCTCGGCCGGTCAGCGACCGACCGTGCCAGCCGTCAGCTCGCGGACCGCGGCGAGCATCGCAGCTGGGCCATCAGTGTCGATCATGTCAGCTCCGAGGGCGAGGAGCCGCTCGGCCGCCTCGCCGCCGTCGGCCGATCCACCGCCCATGAGCAGGCCACGCTCCCGCATCGTCGCCAGCAGCGAGGTGGCATTCCATTGCCATGGGACGTCCGCCCCGTCGGCGCCACAGGCATCGATCGTGGCGAGCACCGCGTCGCGATCGGCGTCGAGATAGAGCAGCAGGACGCAGGGCAGCTCCGGCACGGCAGCCTTGGCCGCCCTGATCTCGGCCGGGTCGAAGGCGTAGATCGCGAGGCGGTCCCGAGCCGGTGATGCCCAGGCGAGCCGAGCGACCGCGGCCCCGACACCCGAGGCCTTGACCTCGAGAGCTGCCCCAAAGCCCGATCGCGCCTCGATCCAGCGCAGGAACGGCGAGAGCTCGGGGATCTGCTCGCCCCGGAACGCCTCGCCGTACCAGGCGCCGGCGTCGATGCGCCGGACTTCGGCGAGGGTCATCGACGAGATCGGGCCGCTGCCGTCCGACGTCCTGTCGAGCGTGGCGTCGTGCAGGAGCACGAGCTGGCCGTCGGCGGTCCTGCGAATGTCCGTCTCGGCATACTCCGCGCCCTGGGCGACGGCCTGCTCGAACGCGGCGTAGGTGTTTTCCGGCGCAACTGCCGAGGCGCCACGGTGCCCACCGACGCGAAGTCCGATCCCCCTAGCTCGCCAGTCCACCGTCGCCCTGTGCGCTCTCGTCCAGCCGGCGGGCGCCGGCCGCGTCGATCTCGACCCGGCGCCCCGTCGCGGCATCGAAGAGGTGCAGCCGGGACGGCTCGATCCGCATGCGGACGTTGTCGTCCAACTTGAGGTGCTGCCCTTCCTCGGCGGGAACGAGCACCCGGATCGAGCTTGGTCCGACCGTGAGGTGCACCAGGAAGTCTCGCCCGAGCGGCTCGGTCAGCGTGACGACGGCCTCGAGCTCACCGGTGCCGATCTCGACGTCTTCCGGCCGAACGCCGACCAGCAGTCCGGCGCCGCCGTCGCGCACGAGCGGCTGGATCACGCGGCGAGCCAGGGCCTCGTCTGGCCCATCGGTCGCCCAGATGTTGATCTGCGGGGAGCCGATGAAACGCGCCGAGAACAGCGACGGCGGTCGGGTGTAGAGCGTCGCCGGAGCCGTCAGCGCGACGATGTTGCCATCCGACATGACCGCGACGCGATCGGCGATCGCCATCGCTTCCGATTGATCGTGGGTCACGAAGACGGTCGTCATCTTCAGGTCGAGCTGGAGGCGCCGGATCTCCGCCCGGACCTCCACCCGGAGGTGGGCGTCGAGGTTCGACAGGGGCTCGTCGAGCAGCAGGATGACCGGCTTCTTCACCAGCGCACGCGCGAGCGCGACCCGCTGGCGTTGGCCGCCAGAGAGCTGGTGCGGCCGCCGGGCCAGGAGGTTGCCGACACCCATGAGGCCGGCGATCTCGTCGACGTCGCGCTCGGCCTGCTTGCGTTCCTTCTTCGCCGCGTCGAGCGGGAAGCGGATGTTCTCGCGCACCGTCATGTGCGGGTAGATCGCGTAGTCCTGGAACACGTAGCCGATACCGCGGCGCTGCGGGGCCAGAGCGGTTACATCGACCCCGTCGAAGAGGACCCTGCCGGCCTTCGGCCGGATGAAGCCCGTGATGAACCCGAGCGTCGTGGTCTTGCCGCAGCCCGAGGGCCCGACGAGCGCCACGAGCTCGCCGTGGCCGACCGTCAGGTTGAGACCGTGAACCGCTGCGACCTGGCCGTACTCGACGGTCAGACCCTCGATGTCCAGCTTCATGGCGAGCTCAACCTCGTATGGCTCCGCCGAGCCCGCCGACACGGACGAGGCGACGTTGCAGGATCGCGAAGACCGACAGCACTGGCAGCAGGGCCACGAGGCTGCCGGCCGAGAGGAGCGGCCAGTTGATGCCGTAGCCGATCTCCTGGATGTACCGCTGCAGCGCCACCGTGTACGGCTGGGCGGCTGCCTTCGGGATGAGGATCAGCGGCAGCGAGAACGAGTTCCAGCCATCGATGAATGCCAGCGTGGCGACGACGAGGATCCCCGGGATCGCGAGCGGCAGGACCACTCGGCGCATCGTCAGCACGGTGCCGGCGCCATCGATCCGGGCCGCCTGCTCCAATCGAACGGGGATCTGCCGGAAGGTCCCGGCCATGAGCCAGATCCCGAGGGGGATCGACCCTGCCGCGTACGCGAGGATCACGGCCTGGGCGGTGCCATAGAGGCCCGTGGCCGATGTGAGGATGAACAGAGGGACGATGCGCGACGCCGACGGCAGGAAGCTCAGGGCGAGGATCACGATCAGGAGCGCCTCACCCGAGCGCATGCTGTAGCGCGCGAGGGCATAGCCGCCGAGCGTCGAGGCGACCGCCGTGATCACGGCCGAGGACAGCCCATAGAACGCCGCGTTGCGGTATGGGCCGAGCCCGATGCCGTTTGACGCGAAGAGGACCCCGGTGATGTTGTCGAGGGTGAGGCTGGTCGGCAGGATCGAGATCGGATAGACCGCCTGGGTGCCCGGACGAACGGCAATCGAGACGACCCAAAGGAGCGGCAGCACGGCGAAGGCGAGCGCGAGCCCGACGGCCGCGGCCCGCGCGAGGCGCTGGAGCCCCGACAGGCGAACTAGCTCCATTTTCGGGTCTCGCGCCGCCAGATGATGACGTACGCCACGGCGAGGGCCAGGCTGATCGTGAACAGGATCACCGTGACCGCCGCGCCCTGGCCGACATTGCCCTTCAGCGCCGTGAGGCGATACATCTCGAGGGCCATCGTCTCCGTGTGGTACAGCGGACCGCCACGCGTCATGGCGTAGATGAGGTCGAAGGTGTTGAGCCCGCTCACGAGGGCGACGAGGGCGGCGAGCAGGAATGTCGGCCGAATGGCCGGCAGGATTACCCGGCGGACGATCCTCGCGTACGACGCGCCGTCGACCTGGCCGGCGAGGATGATGTTCGGGGGCACGTTCGCCAGCGCTCCGCTGACGACCAGCAGCACGATGCCATAGCCCGCCCAGACGTTCGCCACCACGAGGGCAGCGAGCGCGATGCCCTGCTCGGTGAGCCAATCGAGGGGACCGATCCCCACCATCCCGAGGACGCTGTTGGCGAGGCCGATCGCCGGGTCATAGATCAGGCGCCAGGTGTAGCCGATGATCACCGCGGCGATCACCCATGGGATGAGGTAGATGGCGAGCAACGCGGAACGGACGCCCGCGCTGACCGTGTGCAGCGCGAGCGCGAGGCCCGTTCCCAGGGCCAGCGATCCGAAGAGGGTCCCTGCCGTAAAGATCGCCGTGACCGCGACCACGCTGATGAAGGACGGGGCGTCCTCCGAGAAGACGGCCTGGAAGTTCTTGAGTCCGACCTCCTTCACGTTGAAGAGCCGGCCGATCGTGGCGCCCGTGGTCGAGTAGAAGAAGGTCAGCAGGTACGGCAGGAGCAGGAACAGGAACAGAAGCAGGAGGGGCAGGGCGAGCAGCAGCCAGGGAGTCGCCCGACCAAAGGCTCCACGAACCATGGCGGTCGGCGACTCCCTGACGGCGTTTGTACCGGCTCTGCCTATGGCGCGAGCAGGGTGTTGACCTTGTCGGCTGCCTGGTCAAGGGCGTCCTTCGTCGACAGGTCGCCGGTGATGGCCTTCTGCATGCCGGTCCACAGGATCTCGATCATGTCCGTGTACTTCGCGATAAATGGCGGGAAGTGCGCGACCTTCGCCGCGTCCGCTTCCTGAGCGAAATACGGGTCGGCCTTGAAGGCGTCGGCCTCCGCGAGTCCGGAGGTACGGACCGGGATGCGGGTGCGATCCACCTCGAACGGGACCATATTCTTGCCGTCGGTCACCATCGTGAGGTAGTCCCAGGCCAGGTCCTTGTTGGGGCTGTCCGCGTTGATGGCCAGCATCCAGCCGCCCGCCGTGGACGCCGCCTGGCAGCCCGCGCAGAGGGGCGGCAGCGCGGCCCCGATGGTGCTCTGGAACTTGGCCACGTCGAACCCGTCGGGCAGCGACCCGAGGCCGTCGCCGACCGTCGCCAGCATGATCCCGGCCTTGCCGGAGAACACATGCGCGATGTTGTCGTCCGCAGTCTCTCCGAGCACGGCCTTGGGGGTGTAGCCCTGTTTGACCAGGTCGACGTAGAGCTGCAGGGCCTTCTGGCCGCCTGCATCGTTGAACGCGGCCTTCGTGTTGTCGGCGTTCAGGATGTTCGAGCCGGTCATGTACAGGTAGGAGTAGAAGCGGTCGACCGTGCTCTCTTCCGAGGAGGCCGGGAATTCGACCGGGCTCACGCCGGGCACCTTGGCCTTGATGGCCGCTGCATCCGCGAAGAGCTCGTCCCAGGTCGTCGGGCCCTTCTCGGGGTCCAGGCCGGCCTTCTTGAAGACGTCCTTGTTCCAGACCATGAGCCGGATGTCGCTGTAGAACCAGACCGCGTACTGGCTGCCTTTGACGATGGTCGAGTTGGCGTATGCGGGCACGATGTCGCTCTTGTCGGCCCAGTTCGCGTAGTACGAATCGAGGTTGGCGGTGATGCCCTCGTCAACGAACTGGCCGAGCCAGATGTTGTCGAGCTGGAAGATGTCGGGCTTGTCCTCGACCGCGCCGGCCTGGCTGAGCTCGATGCGGTTGAACTGATCGGTGGAGCCGACGCCCTCGGCGAGATTGACCGTGACGCCGGGGTGGGCGGCTTCGAACGCCGTCTTTGGACCGGGTGCCCAGGGCTGGATCCGCCCCTCCTCGACCGTGTAGTTCCGGGCCCAGACCGTGATCGTGGCAGGCGCCGCGGCCGTGGTGGCTGCCGGCTGCGACGCCGTACCGGATGCGGCCGGCGCCTGCGAAGCCGCCGGGGTACACGCGCTGCCGACGATCGCGACGACCGAGAGCAGCGCCGGGAGACGCTTGTTCATGACTCCTCCTCCTCGTGCACGGGCGCGCCGTCAGGCAACAGCGGGCGCGACCCGGCGTGAACCAAAACGCTCAACGATGGGCGCAAGTTCGGTGAGATCCTCGGCGCTGCCCACGACGAGGTGGACCAGCGTGCCTTCCTCCCAGAGTCGTACCGCGCGACCGGCCTCGCGGGCGAGGACGACGCCGGCGGCAACATCCCAGATTCGAAGCCCGATCCCGAGCATGCAGCCTCCGTGGAGGGCTACGTTGAGCAGTGCATACGCGGCTCCTCCGACCATCCGGATGACTCGCGGCCGAGTCCGGGCGAGCTCCCCGATCGTGCCCACCATGACGGGATCCAGGTCCTCCCAGCCGAATTCCAGGAACACCCGTGCGGCGCCGGCAGGTGAGGTGGTGGGCTCGCACCCTGACTCTTCGCCGGCACTGCTGGCGAGGACGGTGCCGGTCCCGGCCCTCGCCCGGTAGACGACGCCGGCGGACAGGTCGGCGATCGCGCCCACGACCGGCTGGCCGTGCCTGAGGCACGCGATCGAGCAGGTCGCCCCCGCGAGACCGGTCGAGTAGTTGAGCGTGCCGTCGATCGGATCGACGATCCACTGCCAGCCGTCGGAACCACTGGTGCCGCCTTCCTCTTCACCGAGGAACCCGTGCCCGGGGAATCGGTCCCGGACCTGGGTCCGCAGGAAGCGTTCGATCAGCCCGTCGGCCGGCGTGACGATGTCGAACGGGTCGCCCTTCCGGGCGCCCTCCGAGCCGGTGGCGGGATCCGTCGCCAGCTGCATCGCCGCCGTCGCCCATTCGAGGACCGCTTCGAACGCCAGTTCCTCCGTCGCCGATGGACTCGTCAGCGATCCATCCTCCCGATGCGGGGCGTCGGCCAGGAGAGCCACTATAGGTGCGCCATCTGGCCCTTGCAAGGTTCCAAGAAACAGGTCAAGGAGGCGGCCCGGTCGATCCTCGCACCTTGAGCGCCACGCTCGCGAGGGTGACGTGCGGACCACCCGCGATCCGCCCTTCGATGCGCCCGAGGAGGGCTTCCACCCCGAGGCGCACGAGTGCCTCCCGGGGCTGGCTCACGGTGGTCAGGTTGATGCGGCGCAGGCGGCCAACCTCCACGTCATCGAAGCCGACGATCGAGAGCGCCCGGGGCACGCGGACGCGAAGGGCGTCGGCGACGTCCAGCAGGTCGATCGCGGTGTAGTCATTCACGGCGAAGATTCCGGTGGCCGGCTGGTCGCCCGTCAGGATCGTCCGCCACTCGGTCCTGGTGCCGCCGACGGTCACGTCGCCACTCGGTGGGTCCCACGAGATGACCAGTGGTTGGAGGTCGGCATCGGCGGCGGCGCGCAGGAAGCCCTCGAGACGCCGGGCGTCCGCCCGATCGTGTCGCTGGGGCCCGACGAAGGCGAGCCTACGGTGCCCGAGCTCGATGAGATGCCGCGCGACGAGCTCACCGCCGCGATGCTCGTCGACGGTCACGGAGTCGGCCCACGGTTCCTCGGCGGCGATGAACACGGCCGGGATCTGGCGGTTGATCCTCGCGCCGATGTCGGATGGGCGTCCCAGGAATGACAGGAACACGAGGCCGCTGACCCGGTTCTCGAGCATCAGGCCGATCGCCTGCGCCTCCCGGTCGTGGTCGCCTTCGGTCGCACAGAACATGGCGGCAAAGCCGGACCTCGCGATCTCACGCTCGACGAGGGCCGCCATCTCCGCGATGAACGGATTGGTCAGGTCACGGGCGATGATGCCAACCGTTCTCGCCCGACCGTTGAGCAGGTGGCGCGCGAGGGCGTTCGGCCGATAGCCGAGCTGATCGATCGCGGTCTGGACCCGGCGTCGCGTCCGGGTGGCAACCACGTCCGAGCCGCGGACGACGTTCGACACGGTCGACGCGGAGACTCCGGCGAGCCGCGCCACGTCGCCGAGCGTGGCCGGCCTGGTCCCCGGCTCCGTCATGGCGCCGCGCCTGCCCGTGCGAGGAGCACCGCGGAGGTGGCGATCCCCGCCTCCGGAGCGACCAGCCGATCCTCGTGCTCGACGCTCATGAACGGCGCGCTCGTGTCTCGTTCGAGGGCCGCACGGAAAGCCTGCCACCAGGCGAGCTCGTGGGCGCCATGCCCGACTGCGGCGAAGTCCCAGGGGATGTTGGCCGGGTCACCCGGCCACCGGCTGTCCAGGAGACCGTGCAACGCAAGCTCACCTTCGTTGTAGCGGACGTCCTTGGCGTGGGCGTAGCCGACCAGCGGCCCGAGTCGCCCGACCACCGCGAGCGGGTCCATCTGCTGCCAGAACAGGTGACTGGGATCCAGGTTGACCGCGATCGCGGGCGCCACGGCATGGAGCCGAAGGAAGGTCTCGACGTTGTACACGTGCGCGCCGGGGTGAAGCTCGAGGCAGATCGTCAGCCCGGGGCTGACCCTGGTGACGAGCTCATTGATCTCCTCCCAATACGGGCGGACCCGGTTCTCCCACTGCCAGGCCGCGACGCCGGCGTAGTCCGGAAGCCAGGCATTTGCCGCGAAATGCGGTGCCGAGCTCGGCTCGGGCCCCGCGGCAGGGCAGCCCGACATCGCGACGATGCGCTCGACGCCCAGCTCCCCGGCCAGCTCGATCGTTCGGCGCAGGTCGGCGTCATGGCGCCGGGCGATCGCGTCGTTCGGGTGCAGCGGATTGCCGGAGACGTTGAACGCCGCAACCCGGTAGCCACGTCCCGCCAGACGGGCGTGCCACGCCTGGCGCTCTTGCGCGCTCAGGTCCAGCGGTGAGTGGCCGAGGGGCGAGTACCCGCCCGTCCCGATCTCGAGGTCGCGGATCTCGGCAACGTTCTCGTCCAGCCAGCCCATGAGGTCGTCAAGGGACCGATGGATCATCCCCTCTGTGACCAGGGCGAGCCTCACGCCGTCCCTCCGCGACCGATCGGCTTGTAGCGTTGCAATGCCATGCTACCGTAGGCAGGCACCTCAGCCCACCTCTGTGTCCGATCGAGCCCTCCTCCGACCGGAGGTACACCCATCGAAACTTCGACCCTGGCGTCGAGCTCCGCCGTGACGTCGAGCCCGGCTCCGACGCGGGTGAGGGTGGGCGTGATCGGAGCGGGTCTCATCGCGCAGGTCATGCACCTCCACTACCTGCGCGAGCTGGCGGACCGCTTCGAGATCTCCGCGATCTGCGACATCGCCCCGGAGAACGCGGCCGCGAGCGCCGAGCGGTACGGCGTCGCGAAGGTCTGCACGGATTGGCGAGACCTGTTGCGCGAGCCGATCGACGCCATCCTGGTGCTCACGGCCGGCAGCCACGCTCCGATGGCGATCGAGGCTGCCCGGGCCGGGGTTCACGTCCTCGTCGAGAAGCCGATGTGCTTCTCCACCAGGGAGGGTGCGGCGATGGTCGACGCCGCCGAACGGGCGAACGTCACGCTCATGGTCGCGTACAACAAGCGCCACGACCCCGCATACGTCCGGTTCCAGGACGAGGCGGCAGCCATGAGCGACGCTCGTTTCCTGCGGGTGACCACCCTCGAGTCTCCGATCCAGCCGTACGTCTCGCACTATCCCCTCGCACCGATCGGACGGCCGCCGCCAGCCGAGCTCGAGCGACTTCGGGCGGAGACTGCGGCCAGCATCACGGCGGCCATCGGCGCTGCCGACGAGTTCCACCGGAAGGCGTATCACGCGGTCCTCCTCGACACCCTCGTGCACGAGATCAATGCCGTGCGAGGACTGCTCGGCGAGCCGGACCGACTCGACTATGTCGACCTCCGGGAGGGCAGCCTGACCGCGATGCTGCGCTTCGGGGACCTGCCGGTCGCCATCCACTGGATCGATCTGCCCGGCATCGCCCGGTACAAGATGGAGTTCGCGCTGTATTCCCCCGATCGGCGCGTGACGCTCTCCTTCCCATCGCCGTTCCTGCGCAGCGAGCCAACCATCCTCGAGATCGAGACCGGCGTGGCCGGCTCCGCCGAATCCGGGGTGTCGCACCAGATCACGTCCTACGAGAGCGGCTTCAAGCGCGAGCTGATCGCGTTCCACGATTGCGTGGTCAACGGCACCCCACCGCTGACCTCCGGCGCCGACGCGCTACGCGACATCGCGCTGTGCCAGGCCATCATCGAGTCCCACCGGACCGGCCGCCCGATCGACCATCCGACCGAGAGCGCATGACCGCGGTCGGGTCCGGGGGCGCGTCCGGCATCGTCGTCGCCAATGCGCCGGTCAGCTATGGCGCCTTCGAGCTGACCGTCGGCATCGATCCCAATGTTCCGGACGGGCTCCAGGTCCTCGACGAGGTGGCCGGGGCCGGCTATGCGGGCATCGACCTCGGGCCCGTCGGCTATCTCGGCCGCGGCGCCGAGCTAGGAGAGCGTCTCGCCGGCCGCAATCTCGGCCTTGCCGGGGGGTACCTGGAGCTGCCGTACGCCGATTCGGAGGCGCTCCATCAGGCCATGCCGGCGCTCGATGAGCTGCTCTACGCGTTCGACGCCGCCGGGCCTAACCGGGACGCCCCGCCACCCCGGCCGACGCTTGCCGATGCCGGCAGCGAGTCCCGCCGGGCGCGCCCCGGCCGGTCCGGCGCCGACCACGGCCTGGGCCTGGATGCGGATGGCTGGCAGCGATTCGGCGTGGGTCTGGCCGAGGTGGTCGGACGCTGCCGCGACCGAGGCTATGAGCCCACGTTCCACCACGAGACCGGGACGTACGTCGAGGCACCCTGGGAGGTCGAGCGGGTCCTGGAGGTTTCGGACATCGGGCTCTGCCTCGACGCCGGCCACTTCCTGCTCGCCGGCGGCGACCCCGTGGCGGCGATCGGAACGTGGGCCCCGCGCATCAACCATTTCCACCTGAAGGACGCCCGCCGATCGGTGATGGCCGGGATCGTCGCCGACGGAGTGCCTGCCACCGGGATCTGGGAGCGCGAGGCTTTCCCCCCGCTGGGCCAGGGCGACCAGGACGTCGACGGCATCATTGCCGCGCTGCGACGGATCAGCTATCAGGGCTGGCTCGTCGTGGAGCAGGACACGCTGCCCCGCACGAAGGCGCGTTTCGACCAGGCGGCTGCGGACCAGCGGGCCAACCGCAGCTACCTCGCGGAGCGCGGATTGTGAGCGACGCACTGTTTCGCCTCGGGCTGATCGGCGCCGGTCGCATGGGCAGGACCCATCTCCGCGCCCTCGAGGGCTCGACGTCGGTCGCGGTGACCGCGGTCGTCGAGCCCGTCGCCACGACCCGCGACGCGATCGCGGGAATGGGCATGGCCGTCTTCGAGGACGTATCCATCACCGCCCCGAGCGATCGCCACGTCGAGATCGTCACGCAGGTCGCGGCCGCGGGCCTGCCGATCCTGTGCGAGAAGCCCTGCGGGCGCTCGACCGCCGAGATCGTCGTCGCCGAGCACGCGGTGGAGCGCGACGGGATTCCCTTCCAGGTGGCGTACTGGCGCCGCTACGTGCCGGCCCTGCAGGAGCTCCGCCAGCGCATCGAGGCGGGCGAGCTGGGCGAGGTCCACCTGCTCGCCAGCTTCCAGTGGGATGAGCATCCGCCCAGCCCGGCGTTCCGTGCCCACAGCGGCGGGATCTTCATCGACATGGGCGTGCACGAGTTCGACCAGATCCGGTGGCTCAGCGGGCAGGAGTTCGGTGATCTCGATGCAGTCTCGTCACCGGTCGGCGAAGCCGGCGACATCGGGGATGACGTGGACAGCGCACAGGCGCTCGGGACCCTTTCGGGCGGGACGAGCGCGTTCGTCTCGCTGGGACGCTTCTTTCCGGGCGGCGACATGGCGCGGATCGAGGTCTTCGGGACCGCGGATGCGGTCCGCTGCGACTTCCTCGACCCGAAGGACGGCGATCGAGCCCAGCTCGAGGCGCTGGTTCGGCAAGCCGAGGGCTTCGCGGCCTTCGCTCGCGGCGGCGCCCGCACGGGTGCCTCGATCCGGGATGCGGCTGCCGCCCTCGCGGCCGCCGAGCGAGCCGCGTCGGCGATCGCGCTCGTCCCCGCTGCCGCTGGCCCGCGCTCGTGACGGCGACTCCTGAGCTGCGCATCGGGATCGTCGGCTACGGGACGATGGGCCGCGCGCACAGCTACGGCTATCGGGTCGCTCCGAACGTGGCTCCGCTGCCGATGCGACCCATCGTCAAGCTCCTCTCCGGCCGCGACGAGGCGGCCGTTGCCGCGGCGGCTGCGAGCTATGGCGCGGAGGCCTGGACCACTAACTGGCGCGATCTCGTCGAGCGCGACGACATCGACGTGGTCGACATCTGCACACCGCCGGGCACCCACGCGGAGATCGCCGAGGCGGCGGCCGGCGCGGGCAAGGCAGTCCTGTCCGAGAAACCGCTGGGAACGTCCTACGCCCAGGCGCACGCCGCGTGGGCCGCGGTCTCAGGAGCCGGCGTGCGCAACGCGATCGGGTTCAACTACCGGCGCCTGCCCGCCGTCGCGTTGATGCGCCGGATGATCGCCGACGGCGTCGTGGGCGATGTCAGGCTGTGGCGCGGGACCTGGCTCTCCGACGAGTTCACCGACCCCGCGACGCCATTCGACTGGCGCTTCGACCGCGCGATGGGCGGAACCACCATCGCCGACCTCGGGAGCCACATGATCGACATGGCGCTCTGGATGGTCGGCCCGGTCGCCGAGGTGTCAGCCCAGTCGGAGACGTTCATCCGGGCGCGGCCGAGCCCGACCGGCGACCGGCGGGTCACCATCGACGATGCATCGTCGGCGCTGCTTCGTTTCGAAGGTGGCGCACGCGGGACGATCGAGATGGCTCGGCTCGCGGTCCGCCGGCCGTGCGACTTCACCATCGAGGTCAACGGGGCCAAGGGCACGCTCGTCTTCGACTATCCGCGCCTGAACGAGCTGCTGTACGGCGACGCCGGCGACGATCCCGGTTTGTACGGCATGCGCCGGATCCGGGCCGAGCACCCGGGTCACCCCTATGCGGAGCTCGGCTGGCCGATCGGCCAGGGCATCGGCTACGGCGAGACGTTCGTGAACCAGGCAGTGGATCTCGTGCGTGCCTGGCCGAGCGGAGCCTGGACGCCGAGCTTCGCCGACGGCCTCGCCGTCCAGGCGGTGTGCGATGCCATGGAGCTGTCCGCGGCGCAGCGGCGCTGGGTCGGCATCCCGGAGATTACCGAGACCGTTAGCAGGAGGCGCCCCTGACCCACCGCTCTCGCTCCACCGAGACCAGCCCGTTGAGGAGTGATTGATAGAACTTGCGATATTGATCCTGGTCCGAGACCACAAAGAAAATGGGTCAGGACGAAGCCCTCGGTGGGGGCGGGAAATTCGCCGGGGTTCATCTTGGCCTCCGAGGAATCGAACCAATCTAATGGCGCAGCACGCTACGGGTCCGGCAGGCGCCGATGAAGTCGAGCCACAAGCCGCCATCCGAGAGTTCGACGCGAGGTCGTCGGAACCATCCCCAGCCACGCATGACGATCCGCGCTCCGGCGGCCTCGAGAACGCTGACAAGGTCTCGTTGAACATAGGCCTCGATGCCGGCGGGGGCACGCAGCGGCTGGAACTCCTCGGCGATCGGCACTTCCGATCCGGTCCAACGGAGGTGGAGGTCGCCCACGGAAACGTTGCGTCCACAGCACCGCGACGCGAAATAGTCAAGCAGAAGCCGGCGACCCTTTGACCGGGCGAATAGCTCGTCGCGCGCCTCGTTGGACCAGATCATCGCGGCGTCTGCCCGGCTCCACCCTGTTGCCACCTCGGTGCTGGAGAGAACTGGAGCCGTCGTCATGGCACGGATCGTACGTGCGTCGCTCATAAACAGCCACGTAAGACGCGATCCCCGTGTTCGAGCAACCGGCGACCTCCAGCACGGGCCTGATACCGACCGCGTGAGTGCGCCGCTGGCTCCCGCCCGCACCAGGTGCGAAACTGGGACGGTAAGGGCAGAGCTTGTCGCGTTCGGCGAGATTCAGATCGAGGGCGAGCGTTATGCCCGCGACGTGGTCATCGAGCGGGCGTGTGAGGCCCCGCCGAAAGGGCCCTTCAAAGGCGCTCCGTGACCGGTTCGGGCACACGCCGCTGTAGGCCGCGGAGGCCATCCCGTGGGGCGGCCATCGGCTCATCGTCGGGACGGGCGCCGATGGCAGGCTGCCGATCGCCGCAGACGTCCACACCGAGGCCGAACGACGCGGAGTTGGGATGGTCGCCCTGCCAACAGCGGAGGCTTGCCGTCTGCTCGCCGAAATGAAGGCTGAGGACGTCTACGCGGTCATCCACACCTGTTAGCTCCGCGTCGGCATCACACCCCTCATCGAATATCGGCCCAGCAACTTTCTGCCATTCCGACGGGCATGTTGCGTGCGAAAGCTGGGACAGACGGCGACGGGCTGGCATAGACAGCAGGTGTACCGTGACAACGCAGGGCCCCCGCTCCGCACGTCGACGGCGATCCCTTATGGGGATTGGCTAGATCGCGCCACCGGGGGCCTCTGCGGTGCCGGTCGTAGCCTTCGTCGACGGGGTGTGCGGCCGACATGACGATGGCGGAGCTGGGGAGCTGGCGTCGATCCGGCTGATAAACTCGGCGGCGCGCCGAGGTCGTCTCTAGCGACTCCCGAGCGGGAGTAACTCAGCTGGCAGAGTGTCTGCTTCCCAAGCAGAATGTCGCGGGTTCGAATCCCGTCTCCCGCTCCAATTCCACGCAATTGATCGTGGCCACAGCGTCTGCTTCGGCAAGTTAGTTGCTGTGAGGCCCCGCATGGTCGTCTCCACAGCAAGTGCTTCACATGCCAGGGCAGGTCGCCGCGTTCGTCTCAGTGTCTGCCTCTTGCGTGTCGCCCGTTCGCACCGGGCCGTGATCGAAAGAATCAGGTCAAGGGGGACGAGCCTGAAGGCCCGGGTGGTTCGCAAGTCGCAAGCCGCGCGCGAGACTAGAGCACCGCTCCGCCTCGCAGAGACGCCAGCGCCTCGTCTTGCACCCTGCGCCTGGAGCGGGAGATAAGGGTTATCGCTCGCGCCTATGATCAGCGCCCCAGGAGTCCGCCAGGAGAGAGACCATGTTGGACGACGACACGCTCAAGGACATGTACTCGAGACGCGGTGTCCCAACCGACTGGCAGGAGCTGACGCCGGACACCATGGCGCCCGCCTTCAAACTCTGGTACCGCGCGCTTCCCAGTCCGAAATCGGACTTCGTCGACGGATCTGAGTACGCCGAGTGGCTGATCCACGACCCGGTCGCCGCTCTTCGAGATTCTGGAATCATCTCCAGCGCGGAAGAGGATGCGGAGGAACCGCATATCTCGACGATGGTCGTCAACCACGAGAAGACGCTGAATCGACTCATCATGTTTGCGATGGTCGTGGTCTCGACGAATCCGAAGACCGTCGGGATCACGATCGTCAAGGAAGGGGCCCCCGAAGATTGACGGTGCGGCCGTCGCCGATCCGCGAATCGGTCAGGACTGCTGCCTGCTGACCTGATTCCTGACCTCACGACCGCTCAGGCCATGATCTGCCCCAGCTGCGGCTCCGAGAACCCATCGGACTTCCGATTCTGCCCGTCATGCGGGCTTGCCCTGGCTCCATCGGCGACCAACCGCCCCGAAGCGCCGCTCGAGGCCCAATCGTCCGCACTCTCGTCTGAGCCGGTCGGCGCCATCGCAGAACGCGCCCGGCCGCTTGCCGAGCGGCGGCTCGTATCGGTCCTCTTCCTCGACCTCGAAGGCTTCACCACCCTCTCCGAATCGCTCGACCCGGAGGACGTCCGCGAGATCCAGTCCCGCTATTTCGAGTCTGCGCGAGCGACCGTTGCGCACTACGGCGGTTCGCTCGAGAAGTTCATCGGCGACGCCGTCATGGCGGTCTGGGGAACCCCGATCGCCCACGAGGACGATGGCGAGCGCGCGGTGCGTACCGCACTCGAGGTCGTATCGGATGTCGAGACCATGTTTACCTCGCCCAGCAGCGGTCACCTCATGGCCCGCGGCGCCGTCACCACCGGAGAGGCCGCCGTCACGCTCGACGCGGAGGGCCAGGGCATGGTGACGGGCGACCTCGTGAACACCGCCTCGCGGCTGCAGGGTGAGGCGACACCAGGCACGGTGCTGGTCGACGATGCCACTCGTCGCGTGGTGGGGGAGGAGGTCGTTTTCGAGCCCGCCGGGGAGCTGATCCTGAAGGGCAAAGCCGCCCCCGTCTCCTCGTGGCGCGCGGTCGCCTTGGCTCCGCACGTAAGCAGCGAGTCGCGAACTGGCCATCGCGGACCGTTCGTGGGGCGCGATGCGGAGCTGCGCGCACTGAAGGAGCTGGGGGAATCGGTCGCCAGCGAGCGCCGGATGAAGGTGGTCTCGCTGATCGGCATCGCCGGAATTGGCAAGAGCCGGCTCGCATGGGAGCTCGAGCATGCCCCGAGCGAACAGACGCCGCGAGCGGCGTGGTACGCAGGGCGCGCGCCCGGGTACGGCGAGGGAATCGCGTTCGCGCCCTTGGCCGAGATGGTGCGTCGCAGCGCTGGGATCGCGGAGGGCGATCCGGCCGAGGTCCAGCGTCGCGCTCTTGCCGAGACGCTTGGTCGCCTCATTCCCGATGATGCCGAGCGCGAGTGGATGCAGCCCCGCCTGCTTGCGCTTTTTCAGCCGGGAGGGGCCGTCGAGAGTCAGCGCGAGGAGCTTTTTGCCGCCTGGCGGCGGTTCTTCGAGGCCGATGCAGAGGCGGCCCCGATCAGCCTCGTCTTTGAGGACCTCCAATGGGCTGACCCGGGCCTCCTCGACTTCATCGACTACCTCGCTGATTGGTCCCGTCATCATCCGATCCTGGTCATGACTCTCGGCCGGCCGGAGCTGCTTGATGCGCGCCCGACCTGGGGCGCGCGCCTGCCGCATTTCACGGCCATGCATCTCGATCGGCTTGGGGACGATGCGATCGACGCGCTGCTCGCAAGCCTGGCTCCCGGGCTCACCCCGAAGATCGCCATCCTAATTCGACAGCGAGCCGACGGCGTTCCGCTCTACGCGGTCGAGATGGCACGCATGCTCACCGAGCGGGGCAGTGGCTCGGTCGTAGGCGACTCTGCGACGAAAGCCCCCGGCACAGCCGCGGGGAGAGCCATCGAGATTCCGGAATCGCTGCACGCCCTCCTGGCCGCACGGATCGACGCCCTCCCCGCCCCGGAACGGTCCCTGCTGTTCACGGCCGCCGTCCTCGGCCGCCGATTCCGACCTGATGCGCTCGCGGCGCTCGCTGGATTGGATCGGGTGACCCTCAGCTCGGCCATACGGGCGCTCGTGCGTCGCGAATTCCTGGCGGTCGACGACGAACCGCGCTCCCCTGGGCGAGGACAGCTGAGCTTCGTCCAGGAGCTGGTCCGCGAGGTCGCCTATCACACCCTCTCGCGACGAGAGCGGCGCACGCTCCACCTGGCGGTGATCGAGTACCTCGAGTCGATTGGTGAGACGGACCTCGTTGAGCCGATTGCCGAGCACTTGCTCGCGGCGCATGCCGCTGCCGGCCCCGATCAGGGGCAGGACCAGGCGATCGCCGATCGCGCGCGCGACGCGCTTCGTCAGGCCGCGACACGGGCGCAGGCGCTGCATGCCCCGCAACGTGCCCTCGCGCACCTCGAGCAGGCCCTGGGCCTCACCCAGGATCCTCCGGAGCGGGCAATTTTGGCCGAGGCAGCCGGCCTCGCGGCGCGCGCCGCAGCGCGATTTCCGACCGCCGAGCGGTACCTCCGAATGGCGACCGAGCTGCGAGAGGCCCAGGGCGATGCCACCGCGGCGGGGGCCCGAAATCGAGCGCAGTTGGCGAGCGTCCTGCTGCAGGCGCAGCGCAGCACGACGGCGCTAGCCGAGCTGGAGTCAGCGTGGAACGCGGCCGCAGCCGGCTCCGATCGGAACGCCATAGCGCTGGAACTGCCGGCTGAGCTCGCCAGGGCTCACCTGCTTCGGGGCGATACAGAGCGCGCGATCGAATGGGCGGAGCGGGCAATCGCTGCCGCGGGCTCGGATGCCGCCGATGGGCCGGGCGCCGCGCAGGCGGTGGCGATCGACGCGCGGGTCACCCTGGGAACGGCGCACGCAAGTCAAGGCGATCTCGAGGAAGGTCTCGCGCAGCTGCGCCAGGCGATAAGCGATGCCGAGTCCGGCGGCCACGGCTCGGTCGAGCTCCGTGCCCTCAACAACCTGGCATGGACCATGGTCAGCGACGATCCGCGCGCCACAAGCGAAACGGCGCGGCGCGGGCTCGAGCTGGCAGAGCGCCTAGGAATTCGCGAGATGGCACTCCAGCTGCTCGACATTGCCACCATCGTGGCGATTGACACCGGGGATTGGGACTGGGCTGTATTGGCCCTCGAGGAGGGATCTGAAGGCGAGCTGCCGACCACCCACCGCCTGGACTTCGCAGCGACGCGCACGATCCTGAACGCGTTGCGCGGCGTCCCTGATCCGACAGGTCCCATCGACAGCCAGGGTGCGCTCGAGCCCGACCTGGATCCGGAGGCACTCGGCTGGGTCGATTATGCGCGCGCGCTGGTGGCGATGGTTGCCGGCGACCTGCCTCGCGCTCTCGAATTGGCCCGCGTCGCGGCTGGCAAGACGCGGGGGTTCGAGCGATCGGCAGTCCTCGCCGTGGCGGGACGCGTCGCGGCATGGAGCGGCAGGGTCGACGCCGCGTCGGAGGTACTCGCCGAGCTTGAGGCAGAGCAGACCTGGGGCCGCGCCGCGGAGGCCTCGCGTCACACGCTCCGTGCCGCCGTCGCAGCTGCCAAGACGTTGGGCAAAGGCCCGGGCCTCAAGGACGCCGACCGCGAATGGACCGATGCGCTCACTGGCTGGCTCCAGCTCGACCTTCCACTGCGCCTGGGTCTGTGCCACCTAGATCGCTGGGTGCTCGCCGGCAGCGAGCAGGACCACGCGGCCGCCGTCGAGATCTTCGAGAGGCTGGGGGCCACGCCCCTGACGACGCTCGACCCCAGACCGCGCTAAGGGCCCCGGTCGCCCGCAGCCCTGAGGGCCCGCCTGGAGCTTCGCGAGCGTTGTAGGTCACTTAAAATCACGACCGAAGTCGTTCGTGACGATGGGGGACTGGTAGTCGATGTTGACGTGCGAGACCCCGATCGCCCGGACAGTGCCGTCACCTAACTCGAAGACGACGACCCTGTAGCCAAGCCCCCCGGCGCTCACCACGCTGGACGCGATGCTGTGAAGCGTTGCTCGCACGACCGGCGCATGCGACGGATCACGGCGGTCGAAGCCGTCACGGGCCGCGCTGAGCCAAACTGCGAAGCTCGCGTCGCAGTCCCACGGCCGCCCGACCGCGTAGGCGTCAGGATCGGAAGTGAGTATCGGGCCGGGCGGGCAGGTTTCGAGTTCGCCCACCTTCCAGCCGTCATAGATCGCCGGTCCAAAGAGGTTCGCCGGGAATCCGAGGCGCACGGCGGCGAACGCCACGAAGACGAGGATCGCGACGATGAGCGCGGACTTGAGCGGGCTCGGACCGCGCTCAAGGCGCCGATATCTCGTCATCGCGTAGGGGTCATGCTGGTCGCCACCGCCCCGGGGTTCAGTGTGCGGAGGGTATCGGTGAATCGTGGATCGGCAATCCGTGATTTCGCCTAATGCTGGAAGCGCGCACTCGGCAGCGCCTCGCTTGCGACGCGCGAAGCAGCGGAGCGAAAGGAGCTATCGACCCGCCGGATTCTCGGTGCTAGCGTCCATTAGCAGGTTGCTACTGGGGGGTCGCTGCCGTGCGTCGGGTCATCACCACTCTTGCGCTGGCGCTGTCTCTGCTCGGATGCGGCTCGTCAGCGCCATCGGGCTCCGCAGCGCCATCAGTCTCCGCAGCGCCAGCGGGCGAACCGATTGAGTTGCGTACGGGTGTCGATCCGGATTTAGGTCCGGAGCGATCCGATGGCCTAAACGCGTGCCGCACGTTCTGGAACGTGGGTCTGCTCATTGTCGATGCGGACTTCGGGACAGCCGCTGAGGGCAACTACGGCATCAAGCCGCTGATCTGGCCCCTCGGCTATACAGCTCGTCGACTGGCCGGGGGCGAGGTCGTGGTGCTGAACCGGACCGGCGATGTCGTGGCGACCACGGGGCACAAATACCAGTTTTGGACGGTCGCTTGGGGCGGTGGCGGTCCGGCCCACACCGGCTTCTGCGTGAACGAGTGGAGCCCCGACGCCACACCCGCTCTCTAGCGCTGGAGACCCGCACTGACGCCGCGCAGCTCCGCGCCTGGCACCGCGACTAACGACTGCATTTCAATTAGTCGCTGCGCCACGCTCGTTCCAATAGAGCGAGCGTCCATTCCGACACATCGCTTCCCGCGCAGAATGTCGCGGGTGCGAATCCCGTCTCCCGCTCGACCCCACCGGCTCAGCTTGTGGCGGCGCTAGATCGCCGCCGGCCATTCTCGATCCGCAAGATCTGCGCCTCCTCATCCCGACTCGGCTCAACAAACAGCGCAAGATTGAGGCGTGCGGATCGGACTCTTCACGGACGGTCTGAAAGACCTCTCGAGGCGGGAAGCATTGGCCTGGGCAGCCGACCACGACATCACGGACGTCGAGATGAGCGTCGGGACCTGGGGAGCTCGGACCCACCTCAATCTCGAGGCGCTGCTGAGTGAGCCGCGGGCGATGGACGACCTGCGGCGCGATCTCGACGAGACCAGCATTCGCTTCAGCGCGGTCAACGCGGCCGGGAATCCGCTTCACCCCGACCCGTCGGCGCGGGTCAGGGCGCAGGCGGCCGTACGGGGTGCGATCGAGCTCGCAGCGCGACTCGGGATCGAACGGGTGGTCACGATGGCGGGCAGCCCCGGCGGGCGGACCGGCGGGCCAATCGGCGTATTCGGCCTGTGGTCTGTCGCCAATGATGACGAACCGATCTGGGCCTGGCAGATGGAGAACGAAGTCGGGCCGTACTGGCGCGGCATGTCCGACTGGATGGCGATGGCCGCGGCGGACGTGCGAGTCTGCCTCGAGCTGCATCCGGGTGTCTCGGTCTGGACGCTCGAGACGTATCGCGCATTGCGCGCCTATTGCGGTGACAACATCGGGGTCAACCTGGATCCCAGCCATTTCTGGTGGCAGGGCGCGGACCCCGTCCGCGTCATCGAAGCACTGGGCCCGGTCGTGGGCTGGTGCCATGGCAAGGACACCACCCTATATCCGGACCGGATCTCGCTGCACGGCGTGCTCGACCATCGATATCCCGTCGACGCCGCCATCGCGCCATGGCACTTCTCGGCCATTGGTGACGGCCATGACGCCGCCACCTGGGCGCGCCTCATCAAGGCGCTTCAGGCCGCCGGACACGACTCGGTGATCTCGATCGAGCACGAGGACCCGTCGCTGACCCCCGACGAATGCATCAGCCGTTCTGTCGCCACCCTCAAGCAGGCGCTCGAGATGTGAGCCACTGTGGCTGAGATCCAGCTCCGCGGGATCGAGAAGCTCTTCGACGGCGTCCGGGTGCTGGAATCTCTCGACCTGACTGTCCACGACGGGGAGTTCGTCGTCCTCCTGGGACCGTCCGGCTGCGGCAAGACGACCGCGCTCCGGATCGTCGCCGGCCTCGAGACGCCGACGGCAGGGGAAGTGCACATCGGCGGCAGGGACGTGACCAGGCTGTCGCCGCGCGAGCGGGACGTCGCCATGGTCTTCCAGAGCTACGCGTTGTACCCGCACATGTCCGTGGCCGACAACATCGGCTACCCGCTGCGGATCCGGGGCGTCCCCGCGCCGGAGCGCGCACGCGCGGTCGCCCGGGTGGCCCACTCGCTCGAGGTCGGGCACCTGCTCAACCGGAAGCCGCGACAGCTGTCGGGTGGGCAGCGGCAGCGCATCGCGCTCGCGCGAGCGATCATCCGCGAACCTGCGGCGTTCCTGATGGACGAGCCGCTGTCGAACCTCGATGCCAAGCTGCGTGTCAGCATGCGCGGCGAGATCCGGCGATTGCAGCAGCGGCTCGATGCGACGACGGTGTACGTGACCCATGACCAGGCCGAGGCCATGACAATGGCCGATCGGGTGTGCCTCATCAGCAACGGCGTCATCCAGCAGTTCGCGCCGCCCCAGGAGCTCTTCGACTTCCCCGCCAACCGCTTCGTCGCGGGCTTCGTTGGAAACCCGCCCATGAACGTCCTCGACATTCGCCTCGACCCTGATCGGCAGGCCGTGGTAGTCGCCGGTGCCGCAATTCCTCTCGGGGACCGGTACGCTGCGTGTGCGGCGGCCGCCGTGGAGCAGCTGGGGATCCGGGCTCGGGAGCTAACCCTCACGGCGCCCGACGAACCGACGACGCTGCCGGGGTCGGTCTACGTCGTTGAGCCGCTCGGCGACGAGACGTATGTGGAGGTGCTTATCGGCGAGACACGTGTCACGGTCCGGGCCGACCGAGGCTGGACGGCACCGCTGGGCGCGCCCGTCGGGGTGCGCATCGATCCGGCGAATGCGTGCTTTTTCGACCCAAGCGGCAGGACCGTGGTCCATCGAGTCGGTGAAGGCCGACCACCGCCAAAGGAGGAGTGATCCAGTGAGCGAGGACGACGTCCTGTCCCGCCATTTCACGCGACGCGACGTGCTGCGCCTCGGCGTGGCCATCGGTGGGGTCGCCGCAACCAGCGCGGTGCTGGCCGCCTGCGGAGCCGGCGGATCCTCAGCCGCGCCGACCCTGGGGCCAACGGCCGCCGGCGCAACCGCCGGTGCCACGAAGGCGGGGGGCAAGCTCGTGATCGGGGCCTTCGAGGACGGCGCCCTCGCTCCGTTCAAGTCGACGATTCTGCCGATGTTCCAGGACGCGACCGGAACGACTGTCGAGTTCCTGACCGAGCCGTATGACTCGTTCTTCGCCAAGGCGTTCCAGGACGGGCAGTCGAAGGCCGGCCAGTACGACATCTACATCATGGACGACCCATGGATCCCGCAGTACGCGGCGGCGGGCATCCTCGAGGACCTGGGCCAGCACGGCATCACCATGGATGCGGACTACCCCGGCCCGTTCGCCGACCTCGGCTTCTGGCCGCCACGGCAGGGCCCGCGGGTGAAGGGCTTCGAATCCGGCGACCCGAAGCTGATCGCCCTGCCGACGATCGGTGACCTCCAGACGCTGACGTATCGCAACGATGTGTTCACCTCTGGCGCGCCGGCGACCTGGGACGACCTCGTCAGTCAGGGCAAGGCAGGCGTCACGGCCGGCAAGGTCAAGTACGGATTCGTCTTCCGAGGCGTCAAGGGCAACCCGATCGTCACGTCCTTCTACCCGGTCTTCCGGTCCTTCGGGGCCGACTTCTTCGACGACCAGTGGAACGTGACCTTCAACTCCGACAAGGGCAAGGCCGCGGCCGACTTCTTCGTCGGTCCCCTCAAGGCGATCGCGCCGCCCGGCGTGGCGGAGTTCGACTCGGACCAGGAAGGGGCGGCCATCCTGGGCGGCGATGCGGCCGCGATCATCCAGTACTCGGGCAATGCCATCAAGTCGGACGATCCGGCGCAGTCAAAGGTGATCGGCAAGCTCGACTTCGGAGTCGTCCCGAAGCGAGAAGCGGCCATCGCCCAGATCGGCATCTTCATCCACGGCGTGAGCGCATCGGCACCCAACAAAGACAACGCCATCGCGTTCATGAACTGGTTCGCGACCAACGAGGTCCAGACTGCCCTGGCACGCGCGGGTGACCTGCCGGTCAAGACGCCCGCGTTCACCGACTCCCAGGCGGTCACCGATCACCGGCTGCTGCCGGTTGCGCTCGCCCAGCTCAACGCAGGCGCGCAGGCGCGACCCCGGACGCCGGACTGGTCCAAGGTCGAGTCAATCATCGGAACCGAGCTGAACGTCGCGCTGGCCGCGGGGAGCGGCGGCGCAGCTGCGATGGACAGGGCAGCCACGCAGGTCAAGGACTACCTCACTCAGCAGGGCTACTTCTGAGCCTGCGGCCGCCAGCGCGTCGCCGCTGATGGCCGCCGCGACCACGCCAGGCACCCTGGGGCGGACGCTCCGGGGTGCCGGGCTCGACCGGGTCCTCCCGTACCTGATGCTGGGGCCGGCGATTTTCCTCGTGCTCGGCGTGGTCGTCTATCCGCTCATCGAGGGCCTGCGCTCAAGCACCGGCTTCTTCCGGTTCGGCCGAATGGTCCGCTCGGTCGGACTCGACAACTACCGCCAGGCTTTCGCGGACCCGGCCTTCGGCGAGGCGCTCCTGACGACGGCGCGATTCGTCTTCCTCGCCGTGACGATCGAAACAGTGCTCGGGCTGGGCCTTGCGCTGCTCCTGGCCCGCGAGGGCCGGTTCGTGCGGCGGATCCGGGCGACCCTGATCCTGCCGATGATCGTCACGCCCGTGGTGGTCGGGATCGTGTTCCGGCTCATCTATGCATCCGACGTCGGCATGCTCGCGTCGGTCGCGCACCTTTTTGGACTCAACAGCCCGCAGATCCTCAGTAACGGAGACAGTGCGTTCTGGGGCCTCGTGATCCTCGACGTCTGGGAGTGGACGCCGCTGCTGTTCCTGATCCTGCTGGCCGGAATCCAGTCGCTGCCCGTCGAGCCGTTCGAAGCCGCAAGGGTCGACGGCGCCGGCGCGTGGCGAACCTTCGTCGACCACACGCTTCCGCTCCTGCGTCCGACGATTCTCGTTGCCGTCACGCTGCGGGCGATCGAGGCGTTGACGACGTTCGACCAGGTCTACGTCCTGACACGTGGCGGTCCGGGGACGTCGACGCAGCTCATCTCGATCTACGGATACCAGACGTTCTTCCAGTTCCAGCAGGTTGGCTACGCGGCGGCGATGCTGTTCATCGTCGCCCTGGTCGTCATCCTCGCCTCGGGTTTCGCCGTCGGCCTCATGCGGAGCCGCGGGCGATGACGCGGGATCGGCTGAATCGCTTCGCCTGGGGCGTCGGGGCTCTGACCGCTCTCCTGTTCGCAGTAACTCCGCTCGTCTGGATGCTCCTGACGTCAGTAAAGAGCAACCGCGAGATCACGCAGGAAACGTCGCTGATCCCGCAATCGCTGACGACCGCGAACTACGTGAGCCTGTTCAGCGGCCGGGAGTTCAGTGCCTATCTGACGAACTCGGTCATCGTGACGGCGCTGAGCGTGGCGATCGCCCTCGCGCTGGGAACGATGGCCGCGTACGTCCTCGCCAGGTTCCGGCTGCCGTTCGGGGTGCATCGGTACGTGGGCTTTGCGCTGTTGATGGTCCGTCTGCTGCCGCCGGTCGTGATCATCATCCCGATCTTCCTGATCGCGCAGCAGCTCGGGCTGCTGAACACCCAGCTGAGCCTCATCGTCGTCTACGCGACGTTCAACGTGACGATCGTGGTCTGGATGATGGAAAGCTTCTTCCGTGAGATCCCCGTCGATCTCGAGGAGGCGGCGATGGTCGACGGTGACACGCGGTTCACTGCGTTTCGCCGGATCGTGCTGCCCCTCGCCGCGCCAGGTCTCGTGGCCACCGGCATCTTCACGGCAATCGCGACCTACAACGA
>VBGT01000104.1 GCA_005889475.1 Chloroflexota bacterium
AATGTCATCGCGTTCTTCATCGTCGTCGCCTGCGCCGCCACGCTGTGGGCGAGCGGCCAACGGGATATCACGAGTGCGGCAGATGCAGCGACGGCCCTCGGCCCGCTTGCCGGGACTGTCGCCTCGACCTTGTTCGCCGTCGGCCTCCTTGCGGCATCGCTGCTCGGGCTCGGTGTCGTCCCCCTCGCGAGCGCGTACACCGCGTGCGAGGCGTTCGGCTGGGAGCAGGGCGTGGATTGGCGCTGGCGCGAGGCGCCCGCGTTCTACGGCCTCCTGGCGTTTTTCATCGGCTTTGCGGCCCTGTTCATGCTCATCCCGGGCCTCCCGCTCATCCAGGTGATGTTCAGCGCCCAGGTCATCAACGGACTGCTGCTGCCGATCATCCTGGTGTTCGTGATGCTCCTTGCAGGCGACCGCCGGATCATGGGCTCGCTCGTCAGCGGGCGCGTGAACCTCACCCTCGGCTGGCTCGTGACGGCCGTCCTCATCGTGATGTCCGTCGTCCTCGTGGTGACGGCCTTCTCTTGACCTCGATCAGAGCCAGCCGCGTGTCCGGAACACAAGCCAGAGGATGAAGCTCACGAGGAACATGAGCCCGAGCGCGAACGGGTAGCCGAGCGCCCATTGGAGCTCCGGGATGTTCGCGAAGTTCATCCCATAGACGGTGCCGATGAGCGTCGGCGCGAACAGGATCGCGGCCCAGGCCGAGATCCGCTTGACCTCCTCGTTCTGCGCGTAGCTCGCCTCGGTGAGTAGCTTGATCTCCTCGTTCTGGGCCTGGTTGACGAGTGTCGCGTTGAGCGTCAGGACATCGGTGAGGTTCAGGCGGAAGCCGTCGACCCGCTCGGCGACCGTCGTCGCGTGGTCGGCGACGTCCCGCAGGTAGCGCTGCAGCTCCTCGTCGGTGCGGTATTTCTCGAAGCCCGCGATGAGGGCGTTGAGCATCGAGTGGAGCGGGTGGGTGGCGCGCTGGAACTCGATGACCTCGCGCGACAGCTCGTAGATGCGCCGGGAGACCTTCGGATCGCCTCGGAAGACCTCCACCTCGATCTCGTCGATGTCCTTCTGCAGCCCGGCCACCACCGGCGCGTAGCCGTCGACGACGCTGTCGAGGATCGAGTACAGGACGGCCTCCGGCCCACGCGCGAGCAGCTCCGGGTCGTTCTCCATGCGGTGTCGGACGAGGCCGAGGTCGGGCGTCCGGCTATGGCGGACCGTCAGCACGAAGCTGGGGCCGACGAATACGTGGATCTCGCCGAACTCCACCTCCTCGACGTCGTCCAGGTACGTCGCGGCGCGAAGGACGACGAAGAGCGTGTCGCCGTAGCGCTCGAGCTTGGGACGCTGGTGGGCGACGATCGCGTCCTCGACCGCGAGCTCGTGCAGGCCGAACTCCTCGGCCACCGGCAGGAACTGGTTCGCCGCGGGTCGGAACAGCCCGATCCAGGCCATCGCCCCGGGCGACTCGCGAAGGTTGCGCACCGTGTCGGCGACCGAGGCCGGGCTCTCGATCCGCTTACCGTCCCGATAGATGGCCGCGTCAACCATCGTCTGCTCGACGGGCGCGGCCACGTCCTCGGGCCGCGCCTCCATGGACACCTCGGGCGCCGGTTCGGCTCGGGCTGCATCGCGGTCCGATGAGCGGCGCAGGGTCGGGAATCGCGACTGGCGCTGCGTCATCGATGCGACCCGATCAGATGCCGGCTGCCGGTGCGCGTCAGCTTGTCTGCGCCGTCGCCATCGGCGCCGCGACGATCGCGCCCGGATGCACGAACCGCTGGATGAACGCGAGCGACGTCTCGGCGACGACGCGCCAGCCGCTGTCGATCGTCAGCGAGTGGCCGCGGCCGGGGATCATGGCGATCTCGGTGACGCCGGAGTTCTTCTGCTGCTGCTTGAACGATGCGTTCGCGATGGACCAGGGCACGGTGTTGTCCATCTCGCCATCGAGGATCAAGAGCGGCCCGCGCTCCGGGTTCCTGGTGTCGACCTTGTCCTCGGTCCAAGGGTTGAGGTTCGCAGCGGCTGCCTGGAACAGCGGCTCGCCCGGCGCCGGTACGGCGTACGTCTCGTACAGCTCTTTCGCCTCTTCCTCGCTCACGGCATTGGCGAAGGCGTACCGGAACTGCTTGAACGTGAGCGGCACGGCCTTGTTGTAGTTGAACGGGTTCGACAGCACCGGCGCGGCCGCCTTGAGCGCCGAGAGCGGTAGCGGCAGGACGCCCCGGAATGGCGCCGGGTCGACCGCCACCGACGCGGCCGACAGGCCGCGACCCGCGAGGATCTGGGTCATGAGGCCGCCGAAGGAGTGGCCGATGACCGCGGGCTTGACCGTGAGCTGCCGGATCACCTCGTCGAAGTGATCGGCGACGTCCTTGATCGACTTGCTGGCGAACGCCTTCGGATTCGCATTGCCCTCGGCAACGGTTTCCGGATCGTCGGGCCAGCCGGGCGCGAGCGTCGAGTAGCCGGCCTCCTCGAACACGGCCCGCCAGCGATTCCAGCTGCTCGGCAGCAGCCAGAGGCCGTGGACGAACACGACGGGTGTGCGCCCGGATGCGTTCGCGGCAGCGATCTGCTCGGTCTCGTGCGCGGTGATGCCGGCCATCTCGATCCTCCAGCCCGACTGCGACCTTCGACCCCCCTGCCTCCGATCGAGGATTCTGCGCCCACATCGTTAACGGAGTTGCCAGGTCCGGTCGTGCCGGAGCGGACGTACGATGAAGGTTCGCCGACACCGCGGAGCCCCTCGCGGCGCGGCGAGGATCGGTGAAGTGGAGGTCGCTCCGTGCTTGCAATCGCTGCACGCCAATGGTGGGTTCTCCTGCTCCAGGGCGTGCTCGGGATCATCGTCGGCATCCTGGCGATCATCTATCCGGACCTGGCGCTCGCGACGGTCGCGCTGCTGTTCGCGGCGTGGGCGGTCGTGTCGGGGGTCTCGCAGCTGGCCGCGGGCTGGCGCGTCGCCGAGGCGCGCGGCCGCTCCTGGCCGTTCCTGCTCGCAGGCGCGGTCTCCGTGATCGCCGGCGTCCTCGCGGTCCTGTACACCGGCATCACGATCCTGTACCTGATCCTGCTGCTCGGCGCCTGGATCCTCATCTCCGGCGCCATGGAGGTCTACACCGCCTGGAAGATCCGGGACGAGGTCACGGGCGAGTGGATCCTTGCGCTTGCCGGGATCCTGCGCATTGTTGTCGGCCTGATCATCCTGGCCATGCCGATCATCGGCGCGATCCTCACCGCCGCGCTGTTCGCGACGTGGGCGATCCTGAGCGGCGTCGCCGCACTGTTCCTCGGCTTCCGGCTCCGGCAGTTCAGCGGCCGGGCGAGCGCACCGGGCATGGCCTAGGCGCCGCCTGGAGGCGCCCGGCTTCGAGGAGCACCGGGACGGGCGGAACGGCTGGGCGATGCAGGTGGCCGACGAGGAGCTCCAGAACCACAACCGGGAGCAGGCGTTCAGCACGGAGGCGTTCCTCTTCGGCCGGACCACGTACAACATCTGGGCCGCCTTCTGGCCCACCGGGCCCGAGGCGGGCGGATTGAAGGACCTCATCGACCGCACGCCGAAATACGTCATCTCGAAGACGCTCGAGAAGGCCGACTGGTCGAACACGACCATCCTTCGCGGCGACCCCGGCGAGGAGATCGCGAGGCTCAAGGCGCAGCCGGGCGGCGACCTCGTCGCCTACGGCAGCGCCGACCTGATCGACTTCCTGCTCGCGCGCGACCTGATCGATGAGCTCCGGGTCATCCTCTTCCCGGTGATCCTGGGCAGTGGCAAGCACCTGTTCCGCGACGGGATCGACACCCACCACCTGCGCCTGCTCAAGTCGCGCACCTTCCCGTCGGGTGCCGTGCTGCTGACATACGACCGGCAGGGTCGACCGATCCCAACCGAGGAGACCCGCGACTTCACCTGGACCGACGAGCAGGTGCAGTCCTTGCGGGCCCTGGAGGAAACGGACCGCGTGCTCGCCACGGTGCTGTTCACCGACATCGTCGACTCGACGCGGCGGGCGGCGGAGCTCGGCGACCGCGAGTGGCGACGCCTGCTGGACCGCCACGACCAGGCGGCCCAGGCCGAGGTCGCGCGCTGGCACGGCACGCTGGTCAAGTCGACCGGCGACGGCATCCTCGCCCGATTCGATGCCCCGACGCGCGCCCTGCGCTGCGCCCTCGCGCTGTGCGCGGCCACACGTCGGATGGGCATCGAGATCCGCGCGGCCATGCACACAGGCGAGGTCGAGATCCGGCGCGACGACCTGGGCGGGATCGGCGTGCACATCGCCGCCCGGGCGCTGGCCGAGGCGGGGCCCGGCGACGTCGTCGTGACCCGCACGGTGCGTGACCTCGTGACCGGGACCGACGTCGAGTTCCGATCGCGCGGGGTGGTCGGCCTCCGTGGCGTGCCCGGCGAGTGGGAGCTCTTCTCCGCCTCGCTCCGATAGGGCTCAGGCGCGAGACTATGATGCCCACCATAGGACATGGGAGGGAAATTGTGGCCCGCGACGCGCGAGCTCGGATGGTGTCGAGTGCCGCAGACCTGTTGGCCCGACGGGGCCTGCAGGCCACGTCCTTCTCCGAAATCCTCGAACACTCAGGCGCGCCGAGAGGTTCGGTCTATCACCACTTCCCGCGAGGGAAGGAGCAGCTCATCGACGCTGCGCTTGACCTTGCCGGAGCGCGCGCGATCGACCTGCTCAACCGCAAGGCCGGGGCGCCAGCCGAGGAGGTCGCGGCGTGGTTCCTCCATATCTGGCGCGAGGTACTGATTCGCTCGGACTTCGATGCGGGCTGTGCTGTCCTCGCGGTGACGGTTTCGACGAATTCAGAGCGGCTTCGGGAGCACGCGGCAAGGGTCTTCCGGGAATGGCGGCTTCGACTCGCGGAGCTCCTTGAGATCGGTGGAC
>VBGT01000106.1 GCA_005889475.1 Chloroflexota bacterium
CGCCCCTGGCGAGCGTTTGTTGACAGCTCTGCGCTATTTGCAGCCCTTCATGAGATGGGCTTACCGACCCGCGACGCGCTGCGCATTTGGCAGATCTGACAGAAACCAGACCCCGCGAAGGGGGCGATCGGGGTGACGGAGCCAGGCGCGCACCTCGCGACCCCGCGCCGGATAGACCGTGGCCATGGTGACGGCATGGCGCTCGACGATGCGCCGGATCGATCGATCGTCGGGGAGGATGAGCACGCGCCCGACGATTCGCGGACGCCAACCGAACCGCTCCCACCACAAGCCGGGCGCGAGGCGTTCCTTGACGTCGAGCATTCGGTGCATCTCCTCCATCGAGCCGATCGAGCTCTTGACCTCGCCAACCGCAAGCGCCAGCGCCGGCCGGTATCCGGCGAGAATGTCGATCGAGCCCCGCTCACCGAACTCGGAGAAGCTGACCTCGGCTGCCGTCTCCCAACCGCGCTGCCGGAGAACCCGCAACGCCGACTCGACGAGGCCGGCATGCCGCTCATCGAGGAGTCGATCCGCGGCGGCCCCGTGCCACCACGTCGAGAGTCGAGCCATCCCGTCCACGGCTCCGAACACGGCTCGGATGCGTCCGAGCCGCACGTCCCTCGCTCGGGCCGTCTCGATGGCAATGACGTCGCGAACGGGCGCCTCGGCCAGCGCCGCGACCGCTTCCTGCGTGAGCGCCAAGCGGCGGCGAATCGCCTTCAGTGTCGCGCCGACGCGCTCATCGTCCGCAGCGATGCGCGGCGTGGGAGGAGCAGCGCAGCGCACCGGGAGATGATCCGGTCGGGCGCTTGCCTGCCGGTTATCTAGCGGCGTCGAGCCGAGGGGCCAACCTTGCGTCGGGTCGTGCGTCCGGTAGGGCCGGTCGACCCGTTCGACCCGTTCGAGCCCTTGATCGTCCCGCTCGACTCGGTCAGCGCGACGTTCTGGGCGAGGACTCGCGCGGTGACCGGGGAGGGTCCCGAGCCGTCGCCGACGAGTGACACGAACACGGCGACCAGGTCGGGGTCGAACTGGGTCCCGCCCTGGCGCTCGAGCTCGGTGATCGCCTCGGCGTGCGACATCGCGCGGCTGTACGGTCGGTCCGAGATCATCGCCTCGTAGGCGTCGGCGATGGCCACGATTCGCGACCCGATCGGGATCTCCGCGCCCGCGAGGCCGTGCGGGTAGCCGCGACCGTCGAACCACTCATGGTGATGGAGCACGATCGCCGCCGCGTCGCGGATGGCGCCCGCCTGCTCGAGCACCACCTGGCCGATCTTCGGGTGCTCGACGATCGTCCGCCATTCGGACGGAGAGAGCGGCGCGGGCTTTGACAGGATCTCGTCGGGGATCGCGAGCTTGCCGAGGTCGTGGAGCAGGCTGGCGGTGCGGATCCGCTCGATGTCGCCATCGGGCAGGCCGATCGCCCGGCCGATCTCGGCCGAGAGGTCAGCGATGAGCTGGGAGGCGCCGCCCGCCCAGCCCGCCCGCTCCGAGAGCGACGAGAGGAGCTGGTTGTTCGAGGCCTCGAACGCGGCTCGGCCGATCCTGGCCGCGTGGTTCCTGGCGGCGACGTCGATCGTTGCTCGGCTCAGGCTGCTGTTGTCGTCGAACTGCCGGTACGCCTGCACCTGGTCGCGGCCCTGCTCCTTGGCGCCGTAGAGCGCCCCGTCCGCTTCGCGCAGCAGCTCGTCGATGTCGAGGCTCCGGAGTCCGGCATTCCCGGCGACGCCGATGCTGATCGTGACCTTGATCGGGACTTCGCCGCCGGACGTCTCGACGATCATCGGCGTCCGCCCGACGATGCGCCGCACGTTCTCGGCGCTGGCGAGGCCACCGTCGAGCTCGGTCTCGGGCATCACGAGCAGGAACTCCTCGCCGCCGTAGCGGCCGAGGGAATCGACGGCGCGAACGCTGGACATGAGCAGCCCGGCAACGTGACGCAGGACATCGTCGCCGACCGCGTGCCCGTGGGTGTCGTTGACGCGCTTGAAGTGGTCGATGTCGATGAGGGCGACGGCGAGCGGGCGTCCGTACCGGTTCGCGCGCTCGATCTCGATGGCCAGCATCTGCAGGCAGGCCGGGCGGTTGAGCAGGCGCGTGACCTGGTCGGTCGAGGCCAGCGCCTCGACCTCGGAGATGCGCGACGCGAGGCGACGGAGCGAGTCGTCCAGGACCGGGTCCGGGTAGTGCACCGGGCCCGGCGCGGACCCTGGGTTCGCGGCCTGCGCCAGGCGGTCGGCGAGGCGCGCGACCTGGCGGGCGCGGCGACGGCCGACGATGAACGAGAAGGCCAGCGCACCCAGGATGGCGCCGAGGACGACGAGCGATACGTCACCCAGGGCGACGATTGGCGGCTGCAGCGGTATCCCTCCCAGGTGCGCGCGAACGAGCGGAGCCCTCTGGGCACGAGCATCCACGCGCTCGGTGCGCTCCAGCACCGAACGCTACCGGGGAGGCATGGCTCCGGGGCATAGCCCAAAGGTCCCGTCGACGCGTGGCGCAGGCGAGGCCGTGCCGTGAGCTGCGACCACCTACGATCGGGCTGTGACGACCGCTGAGCCTGACCTCGACCCGAGCGCCTCGGCCGCGCGCTTCCCGACGGGTTTCGTCTGGGGATTCGCGGCCTCGGCCTACCAGATCGAAGGGGCGGCCGCCGAGGACGGCCGGGGGCGGTCTATCTGGGACACGTTCTCTCGCGTGCCGGGCGCGATCGTCGACGGCCAGACCGGCGACAGCGCGTGCGACCACTATCACCGGTTCCGCGAGGACGTCGCGCTCATGGCCCGGATCGGCGCAAAGGCATACCGCTTCAGCGTCAGCTGGCCCCGGGTGCAGCCCGACGGCACCGGCGCGGTCAACGAGCGCGGCATCGCTTTCTACGACCGCTTGGTCGATACCCTCCTGGCCGCCGGCGTTCAGCCGCTCGTCAACCTGTTCCACTGGGACCTGCCCCAGGCCCTCCAGGATCGCGGCGGCTTCGCCGACCCGCGGGCCATCGGCTGGTTCGCCGATTACGCCGCGCTGGTGGCATCACGGCTGCACGATCGGGTCTCCGACTGGATGACCTTCAACGAGCCGGCCGTGTTCGCCTTCCTCGGCCACGCCGACGGCGTCCACGCCCCGGGCGTGCGCGACTGGCCGACCGCCCTGCGCGTCGCAGACAACCAGCTGCGTGCCCACGCCGCCGCGGCTGCCGCCGTCCGCTCGATCGTCGAGGACGCGCGGATCGGCATCGCCATCGACGTGAACCAGGTCGCCCCCGCCACCGATACGGACCGCGACCGTCGCGCGGCCGCGCAATGGAGCTCCGCTCGCGATGCCTGGTTCCTCGATCCGCTGTTCGGGCGCGGCTATCCGCAGGTCGGCCTCGAGGCGCATCGGGCCGCGGGCCACACGAAGGGGGTCGAGCTGACCGACCCGCCGCCGGGCGACCTGGATTACCTGGGCCTGAACTACTACCGCCGCGATCGCGTCAGCGCCCTGTCGGATCGAGCCTTCGACTGGACCATCGGCGCCCGACCCGCCTCGGAACAGACGCAGATGGACTGGGAGGTCGCGCCTGACGGCCTGCGCGACGTCCTGCTGGCGCTCCATCGCGAGTACGCGCCTCGCGAGATCGTGATCACCGAGAACGGTGCCGCGTATCCGGACACCGTGCATCCCGACGGCCGCGTACGAGACGATCGTCGCGTCGAGTACCTGGCCGGCCACATCGCGGCCGCTGGTGAGGCGCAGGCGGCCGGCGTGCCGTTGAGCGGCTACTACGTCTGGTCGCTCCTCGACAACTTCGAGTGGAGCTTCGGCTATACACGGCGGTTTGGCCTCGTGCACGTCGATTTCGCGACCCAGCGCCGCA
>VBGT01000011.1 GCA_005889475.1 Chloroflexota bacterium
AGTCGGCCGAACCGCCCGACGCTGAACTCGCCCTCCAGGGTGGTCCCGCAGGAGCGGCAGTGCAGTCGGGTCACGGCGAGCTCGCCGGAGCAGACGGGGCACGTTGAGATCACATCGTGCGGCATGCGGTTCCTTTCGTATGTGCCACGACTCTCGCATACCGATTTTCACTTTGTCAATAGTGTCTTTCTATTTAGGTATTCCGCTGGACGTGGTTCGCACCACCGCGCGCTCGTGCGCAATGCACCGTTGGGCGGGGCGGGTGGGCATTCCCGGATGACCCCACCGGGAGCATTGGACGCCACGAGGGTCGTGCCGCGACGCGCCGCCATGCGGATTCATCCCGTGCCACGCTCACGCCGGGATGATTTCGCGCCGAGCGGGCGGCCAGAAGTCGTGCTCAGGCGTGTAATGCACCGGGGGGAGAATCCGGGGAGAATCCGGGGAGAACCGGGGGCGGCCGCCACGCAGGCGCGCCCCCACGGGATCAGCCGACGGGCGCGGCCTCCTGCGGGACCAGGGTGGCGCCGGGGAAGTAGAACCCGAGCATCAGGCTCGCCGCGACGCGCTCGACGGCATACCGATTCACGTGCACGTGCTCGCGGGTGGCGCGGGCGACGTCGTCGCGGTCGATCAGCTCGATGGTGGCGTCGCGCAGGCTGACGAAGGTACTCCCCGGGCGAGCGATGGCGCGCTCCGGATCGAAGCCCGGATGCGTCGCGAGCGACCCGGCGACGCGGTACGGCCCGACCTCGAGGGTGATCGAGTACCAGGTCATGTGCACCGTCATCTCGAGCTCGGGGGTGACGATCAGCAGGATGTCGTCGGGTGGCACCTTGAGGTCGCCGCGGTGGCTGGGCGGGCCGCCGTCAATCGGGTACCAGCGAGCGTCGGTGAGTGTGAGGGGCATGGTGAGATCGGGCCCGTTGTTGCTCAACGGCACCCGCGCTGTCGTCCCGGCGAGCACGCCGGTCGGCGTGAAGATCTCGACCTCAGCCATCGACTTCCCCCGAAGCGGCCGCTGGTCGAGCCATCTTCGCGCGCGCGGGCTCGTTGTCGAGCGGGCATCCCGTACTCGCCGGGGAGGCCAGTGGTACCGTCCGCCGGTGGCCGGACCGGACCGAGGCGCAGCCGAGCTGATCCGCTCGATCGGGCTCCTTGCGGACGGGCCGGTGCGCTGGGGCCAGCCGGTGCCGGCCCGCGGCCCGGGTATCTACGTCGTCGAGCTGGGGGCACCGCTGCCGACGGCCCCGCTGGAGCTGACCAGAGTCGGCAAGTGGCTGGAGCGCCTGCCCGGGCTGCAGCTCGACGGTGCTCGGCCGAACTCCCGGGCGCTGTCGGCGCGACTGGCCGCGCTTTGGTGGCCCGATGCGAGAGTGCTGTACGCCGGCGCCACGGACCGCTCGATCGGCGGCCGCGCGGCGGGACTCGTCGCGCACGTGCCCGGCGATCGGCAGCCGCATCCCGACGGCCAGTGGCTGCACCTGCTGCGCGGGGTGGAAGGGACGTTGGGATTGCGGCTCTGGTGGGCGCAGACCGACGCGACCGAGGAGTATCTCGACGCCCTGCTCGACGCCTTCGGGGCGGATCGTGGCCCGTCCCGGGACCGGCCCGCCGGCGCGCTCGCGCTGCCGTGGGCGAACACGCGTCGGCCGACCGGTGAGCGACAGGGCCACGGGATCACCGGCTCGATCCTCCCGGAGCCGGTGCGCGCTCCTGTGCCGCCACCGCGCGTGGTCGACCTGCCGCCGGGCGACGCCGAAGGGGCCAGGCTCGAGGATAAAGGCGCGGGAACGACCCGTCGGGCGCCGCAGGGACCAATCGCTCCCCAACGCCCCGCTCGCCCGCTTGCGCCGGCGAAGCCCGTCGCGGCTCGCACCCCGAGGCGCACGCCGGCCGCGCACGTCACCAAGGCGCCCGAGCCCGTCGAGCTGTCACAGGGCGCGCTCGACCGGATGACGGCCGAGCTGGACGAGCTGACGCGCGTCAAGCGTCCCGAGGTCGTCGCCCGGATCAAGACCGCGCGCGAGCACGGCGACCTCAAGGAGAACGCCGAGTACCACGCCGCGCGCGAGGAGCAGTCGTTCCTCGAGGGCCGCGTCCAGGCACTGGAGGACCGGATCCGGCGGGCCGTCGTCGCGGACGAGACGGCGACGGGGCGGGTCCTCATCGGATCGACGGTCAAGGTCGAGACGGGCGGCGACGAGGTCACGTATACGATCGTCGGGAGCGCCGAGGCGAATCCCGCCGCGGGTCGGCTCAGCAGCGCCTCACCCGTGGGCGCGGCGCTGCTCGGGGCGCTGCCTGGCGCCGAGGTCGAGGTCAGGACCCCCCGGGGGCCGGTCCGCTACCGGGTGCTCGCCGTCGACTGACCCGGCGGTCAGATGCGGCCGCGCCGGCCCATGGCGCCCAGCACCAGGATCGCGGCGCCGAGGACGATCAACCCGGTGGCGAGGACCGGCTCGGCCAGGGGCAGGGCATCGCCGCTCAGGTGGAGCAGGCCCTCGAAGAACAGCCCGAAGGCGACGAACAGCCCGAGCCCGGTGAGCAGGATCGGCACGCCGTTGCGAGCCAGGTCCGGCTGGCGCGTGATGAGCCCGTAGACGATGAACGCGAGGCCGACGCCGCCGGGCGCGACCAGCGCCCAGGCGTACGCCCACGTCGCCCACAGCCCGGTCGCGGCCTGGACCGACAGCACGATGCCGGCCATCGACACGATGCCACCCGGGATCGCGAGCCCGAGCCCGGCACGCCCGCCGATCGCAACCCCGCCGGCGAACATCACGATGCCGGGGATCAGCACGAACAGGGGCCAGCCGAGGCCCAGGATGTCGATCGACAGCGCCCGGCCGAGCAACGCGAGTCCGCCGATGACCACCAGCGCGAGGCCGAGGACGACGGTGCCTCGCTCGGCCTGGTTGCGACCCATGTGCATGCCGCTGGGCTCCTTCAGGGGCGGTGCGCCGGCAGCGCGTCGACGAACGCGCGAACCCGATCGAGGACGTCCTCGAGCACCGGCCGAAGGGTATGCCCGAGCCGCGGATAGGTCACGAGGCTTGCGTCGGGCAGCTGCTCCACCGCGGCACGCAGGAGCGCGATCCGCGCGAAGGGGTCCGCCTCGCCCGAGAGGAGCAGGACGGGACAGGCGATCGACGGCCAGTGCGCGATCCGCGCGTCGGTCCGGTCCGGCCGGCCGGGTGGATGGAGCGGGTAGCTGAACAGCACGAGCCCGGCGTAGCCCGCCCCCGCCGCGGCGGCGAGGCTCGCCACCCGGCCGCCGTACGACTGCCCGCCTGCCACCGTCCGAGCACCATCCGGCACGGCGGCACGCCAGGCGGGGACGGCGTCCTCGGCGCGACGCTTCGGCAGGTCGACGGCGTCGGCGGTGATGCCGCGCCGGCGCAGGCCGTCGGCGAACGGCGCCATGCTCGCGGCCGTGCCGCTCGCCCCGTGGCCGAGGTAGACGTGGATCGGGCTGTGCGCCACGCGGGCTCCCGGTGCCTACAGCTCGCGCCGGCGCAGCTGGGTCACGGCGAGGGCGAGGATGAGCACGACCCAGATCACGCTCCAGGCGACGATCGCCGGCGCGGGACCGGTCGCCGCGAAGAACGGGCTGGTCCGGGCGACGAACTCGCCTTCGCCCGCGTTGATCACGAACGACGGCTCGAGGCCGTAGACGACGCCCTGCCACAGCGCGTCCGTCGGCAGCAGGAAGCGCGACGCGTCGCTGGCGGTCACAAGCGACGTCGTCCCCAGGGCCAGGCCGATCTTGCCCAGCACCCCGGCCATCCACGCGAGCCCGTACGCGACCACCGCGATCGCGCCACCCGCGATCGGCGGCAGCCGGGTCGACAGCAGCACCGTGAGCGACAGCAGCACCAGTGCCTGGCCGGCGAGGTACGCCACCGGCAGGATCGGGTCGGGCGGCACGTAGCCCGACACGAGGCCCACGACGCCGATGGCCAGGAAGCCGGACACCGCGGCGTAGCCGACGATCACGATCGCGAGCCCGAACCAGCGGCCGAGCAGGTACGAGGCCCGCGGGAGCGGCCGCGCGAGCATCGCCTGGGCGATGCCGTTCTCGAGCTCGGTGGCGATCGCCGGCGAGCCGAAGAACGCGGCGGTCATGACCAGCACGAAGCCGAACATGAAGGCGATGAAGATCAGGATCTGCGAGACAGCGAACTTGATCTCGAGATCGGTGACGCCGTGGTCGCGGGCGGCAGCGATCAGGCTCGAGACGCCCCAGGCGGTGAGCGAGACCGCGATCGCGGCGAGGATGACGAGCACCCATAGCACGCGCCGGCGAGCGGCCTCGCCGATGGTCAGCCTGGTGATCGCGAGCATCAGCTCAGCGCAGGCGTGGCGCGCTCGGCGTGCCGGCCGGCGGCCGGTCGCGGGCGACGAGCTCGAGGAAGCGCTGCTCGAGCGAGCTCCGGCCCGATCGGACCTCGCTGATCTTCGCGCCCATCGACACGAGCTGGGCGACGAGCTCGGGGACGTCCTCCGCGTTCATCGGCCGGATCGCGAGGAGGTCGCCCTCGAGCGTGGGCGGGCCGAAGCGCTCGATCGCCGGCAGGTCGGACTCGCTCAGGCCAGTCAGGCGGATCAGCGTCTCGGCCTGGCCGAGCACGTCGTCGAGCTCGCCGCTGGCGACGACCCGGCCGTGGTCGATGATCGCCACGCGGTCGCAGACCTGCTCGACCTCGCTCAGCAGGTGCGAGTTGAGGAACACCGCGGCACCCCGAGCCGCGGCGCCTCGCACGATGCCCCGAACGTCGACGCGGCCGACGGGGTCGAGGGCCGAGGTCGGCTCATCGAGGACGACGAGCGCCGGCTCGCCGAGCAGGGCGACGCCCAGCCCGAGTCGCTGCTGCATGCCCTTGGAGAAGCGCCCGACGAGGTCGCCGGCCCGATCGGCGAGCCCCACGATCCCGAGCGCCTCGTCGGCTGCCTTGCCGCGTCGCGAGCGGGGCATGCCCATCAGCTCGCCGTGCAGCGTCAGCACCTCGCGCGCCTTGAGCCAGGGCTGGTAACGGAACAGCTCCGGCAGGTAGCCGACCTTGCGTCGCGCCCCAAGGTCACCCAGCGGAGCACCGAGGATCTTGCCACTGCCGCCGGTCGGCCGGGCGAGGCCGAGCAGGAGCTTGACGGTCGTGGTCTTGCCGGCGCCGTTCGGGCCGAGGAAGCCGAAGACCTCGCCTCGCCCGACGGTCATCGTCAATCCGGCCACCGCCTCGATCTGGCCGTACCGCTTCTGGAGATCGGTGACCTCGATCGCCGGCAGGTCGAGCGACAGGCGCGGCATGGGAATCATCGTGACAGACAAGCTGACACGACGTCACGGCAACCTCAGCGGCATGATCGAGATCGAGATGCCCTGCTGTGGGACCGCGACCCTGGTCGAGGAGCTGACGGACAGCGTCGGCTGCGAGACCTGCGGCGTGGTCCTGGAGCTGGACAGTCCAGCAACCGAGGCGCTCCCCGTCGCTGCCTGATCCCGGGCGGTCGGTAGGATGGCGCGCGATGCCGTCGCGCTCCCCTGCCCCGTCCTCGGCCGGCGCTCGCCTTCGCGACGCCATCGTGGCCGCCGGGCGCCGGCTCGGCGCGCGCGGCCTCATTGCAGCCGGCGAGGGCAACCTCAGCATGCGGCTCAGTGACGAGCAGCTGCTGATCACGCCTGCCGGCAGGCGCAAGGACGAGCTCGCGGCCACGGACCTCGTGGTGGTGCCCGATCGTGGCGGGCGAGCGGCGTCACCCGGCGCTGGCCTGCAGCCGAGCTCGGACATCGCCATCCACCGTGCGATCTACGCCGCCCGGCCGGACGTGCAGGCGGTCGTCCACGCGCATCTGCCGGCCGCCATGGCGCTGACGCTCGCCGGCCTGGTTCCGGACCCGGCGGTCCTGCCAGAGACCGCCCTCTTCCTGCCGCGGCTGCCGTTCGTGCCATTCGCGGCGGCCGGCAGCGCCGAGCTCGCGCGGGCCGTGGCACGGGCGATGTCGGAGGCCCCGGCGCCGCTCCCGGGCGCTGCCCTCCTCGATCGCCATGGCGCGATTGCGGTTGGCGGCGGGGGCTCGGATCCCGCGGCCGCCATCGACCAGGCGCTGGATCGCCTCGAGCTGGTCGAGGTGCTGTGTCGGGCCTGGCGCGACGCGCTGCTGCTCCAAGGCGCCGCGACCACGCCGAGCGGTGGGGCTATCCTTCGGCCGCCGAGCACCAGCCCGGGAGCGCCGGCGCGAGGGAGGACCAGGAGGCAATGATCAACGTCCGTGCGCTCGTCGCGGAGGCCGTCGGCACGTTCGTGCTCGTGGGCGTGGGCTCGCTCGGCGTCGCGAGCGCCGTCATCGTCGGCGGGCAGAACGCCGGCCTGCTGGTCGTGATCCTGATCGTGCCCTTCGCCTTCGGACTTGGCCTCCTGGCGGCGATCGCCATCGCCGGCGACGTGTCCGGCGGGCACTTCAACCCGGCGGTGACCCTCGCAGCCGTGCTCGACAACCGCATCGGTTGGGCCACGGGCCTTGCGTACGCGGTCGCGCAGGCGGTGGGCGCCTTCGCCGCGTCGCTGTTCATCCAGCTCGTCCTGTCGGCCGACTTCGTCCGAGCCACGGTCAACCAGCCGGGGCCGATCGGTCAATCCCCGCTCGACCAGGACCTGCACGCCTTCTCAGTCGAGATCGTGCTCACCGCGATCCTCGTCGCCGTGATCCTGACCGTCACCGCCAGGCGACCGCAAGCGGCGCTGTTCGTGATCCCGCTGACCCTGGTCGTCATCCATTTCGCGGGCATCCCGATCAGCGGCGCCTCGGTCAACCCGGTGCGATCGCTCGCGCCGGCGGTCGTGTCGGGGACGTACACCGGGCTTTGGATCTACCTGACCGCGCCGTTCCTCGGCGCGATCATCGGCTGGGGCCTGTTCCGCTTGTTCAACCCGGCCGAGGACGAGGACGCCGAAGCGGCGGACGAGTACGACCAGGACGAGGACGACGACCTCGACCTGGACGACGAGGAGCTCGAGCCCGCCTGATCACGCTCGGCCCCGCCGCGCGGTCAGGCCGCCGGGGCGCCCGCCGTGAGACGGTCGAGGATCGTGCCCAGGTCCCGCCGGTACGGCAACCCCTCGAAGTCGTGCAGCGGGTCCGGCTCGAGTGCGTGCTCCTCCTGCTTGCCGCCGCGGCGCACGTACACCACGGGGTAGATCGACGCCCCATCCGACTCGATCGTCATCGCGACGGCGTCCGGACCGCCCGCGTCGAGGAAGTGGGTCAGCGGCAGGATGCCCTCGTCGCGCGGCCCCTCGTCGGGATCGAGGCTGACCACGCTCGCGAGGTAGGCCTTCTGGTGCCACAGCTCGGGGGCGCGGGTCGCCTCGGCGAGCAGGTGGTCACGCAGGTCACCGATGTCGAGCGCCGGCCGCTCCGGCTCGATGCCGAAGTGGCGTCGAGCGAGCTCCCGGACCAGGACTCTCGCGTTGTAGCGGTACCCGTGGAGGGCGCCGGAGTTGGCCGGGATGCCGTGCTTCTTCAGTCCGGCGGCGCCCTGGGTGATCGTGCCGGCGAAGGAGATCCCGGGCACCGACGCGCTCTCCCAGTAGTCGGTCTGGGCGGGCAGCTTCGACTGGCCGAACGTGGCCACGCCGAGTGCTGGGAGGTCGCGCAGCGGGCAGACGAACCCGGTCGCGGCGATGACCTCGTCGGCCTCGACGCTCAGGGGCATCGCGTTGTCGCTGCGCTCGAGGTTGACCTCGAACCTGCCGGACTCCAAGCGCCGGATGCCCTTGGTGCTCGCCGACAGGATGTCGACGCCCCCGCCCAGGATCGAGTCCTCGAACGGCTGGACGTAGCGGGCACGCACCCCGACCAGCGAGCGCGTCTCGATCGAGGTCTTGGCCGGCGACGGCGACGAGAGCGAGATCCGGCTCGCCCACTGGAGCAGGCCGGTCGCCAGCTCGAACCCCGAGTTCTGCTTGCCGATGATGAACAGCCGCTTGCCCGCATACGACGCTGCATCTCGGGTGTCGGCGTAGTGGACCGCGAGCTCGATGCCCGGGGTCGCGGGCGCGTATGGATCGGCCACGCCGACGGCGAAGATCGGGAAGCGGCAGCGGTACTCGCCGTCGGAGGTCACGATGACGAACCGGTCGCCGTCGGCGGCCTCCTCGCGCCGGGTCGAGTCCCAGCGGCAGCCGTATCGAACGGCAACCCCGGCGCGCGCCGCAAACGCTTCGAGATTGGACTGCATCTCCGGTCGCGACGGGAAGTCGGACGTGCCGTCCATGAACTCGGTAGCGATGCCGCGCAGCTCAGGCTCGAGCGCGAGCAGGCTGTTCCAGTCCCAGCGCTCGAACTCGCGCGACGCCCGGTCCGCCGGCGCGTACGGCTTGGTCCAGGACAGCAGTCGCTGGAAGAACGGCCAGCGCCGGAACATGCCGCCGGGACCGTCGTCGCCAGAGATGACCGCGTGCTCGATGCCTAGCCGACCCAGGAAGTACGAAGCCTGGAGCGCGCCCGGCCCCGAGCCGACGATGACGATCGGGTATTCGCCCGGCGGGTACGGACGCGCCGAGCCGGCAGCCGGCGCGGGACCTGCGGCGGCGCTCGGCGCTGCGACCGGCCGGGGCGCGGGCCCTCGGTCCATCACTGGTTCGCCGTCAGCCGCCGGTTCGCGTTGCGCAGGCGGCGCGCCTGCGCCTGGAGCATCCGGAACATGACCCGCGGGTGGTCGACGAGGAAGGCCTCGACGGCGGGGCCGCCGAGGACGATGCACCGCAGCGGCCGGGTCGCGACGATGTCGGCCGTCGGCGGCTCGCCGAGGAGCACGCTGACCTCGCCGAAGAAGTCGCCGCGCGCGAGCGTTGCCAGCTTCTGCCCGTCGGCAACGACGTCTGCCTCGCCGTCGAGGATCACGTAGAAGCCGGAGCCGGTGAGCCCTTGTCGCAGCACCCGCGAGTCCTGGGGAAAGAAGGCCTCCTCGAACCGGCTCGCGACGCCGATCAGCTGCGGTCGCGCCAGGTCGACGAAGATCGCCATCCCGGCGATCGCGTCGGCGATCTCGTCACGGGTCGCCATCGAGTCCTCCAGGTCCGCGGGGCGGTGCAGACGTGGGCGGAATTCTGCATCAGTTGACGCGATGCGGGCGCGGAGTCAGCATCGAGCCGCGTATCGACGCTGGGAGGAACCGATGACGCTCACCCACGACCGGCGGGCGGAGCTGCTGGCCGGCTGCCCGCTGTTCAAGGGCATCGATGCGGAGGGGCTGGCGAAGCTCGCCGCCCTGTCGACACCGGTCGACTTCCCGGCCGGCCACGTGATCGCCCGCCAGGGCGAGATCGGCACGGGCTTCTTCGTGATCGTGTCGGGCGAGGTCCGGGTCGTCCGTGACGGCGCCGTCGTGGCCCGGCTCGGGCCGGGCGAGTTCTTCGGCGAGCTCTCGGTGCTGGATCGAATGCCGCGCAACGCCACCGTTGCCGCCGACGTCGAGACAAGCTGCCTCGCCCTCGCGTCGTGGGACTTCCGATCCTGCGAGGCGTCGCCACTCGACTGCGCGAAGTCACCGAATCCACCCGCCACTAGGCGCCGCGCAGCGATGACCGACGCGCCGGGGACGGGCGGCGGCACGCGGACATTCCTGTTCTCGGACATCGAGGGCTCCACCCGCCTGCTCGACGAGCTCGGCCGCGACGCCTACACGTCCGTGCTCGAGCGTCACAGGGCGCTCCTGCGCGCCGCGTTCGCGCGACACGGCGGGCACGAGGAGGGCACCGAGGGCGACTCGTTCTTCGTGGTGTTCGACGGAGCGGTCGAGGCGGTCACCGCCGCGGTCGAGGCCCAGCGGGCGCTCGCCGCCGAGCCCTGGCCGACGGGTGTCGAGGTCAAGGTCCGGATAGGCCTCCACGCAGGTGAGGCATCGAGCTCGGCGGCGGGGCTCGTCGGCCTCGACGTCCACCGCGCGGCACGCATCGCGGCCGCGGCGCACGGCGGCCAGGTCGTGGTCTCCGACGCGGTCCGGGCACTCGTGACGCCAGGGCTCCAGGCGAGCATCTCGCTCCACGGCCTGGGCAGCCACCGGCTGAAGGACCTGCGCGAGCCACAGCCGCTGAGCCAGGTCGTGGCCGACGGGCTACGGATGGACTTCCCGCCGCTGCGCTCGCTCGACGCGCGACCGAACAACCTGCCGACGCAGCTCACCTCGTTCGTCGGGCGGGAGCGCGAGCTCGCCGAGGCGGGCGGCCTCCTCGAGACGAACCGCCTCGTCACCTTCACCGGACCGGGCGGCACGGGCAAGACCCGGTTGTCGCTGCAGGTTGCGGCGAACGCCGCCGAGCGTTACCCCGATGGGCTGTTCTTCGTCCCGCTGGAGACCGTGCGCGAGCCGGCGCTCGTCGCGTCGCGCGTGGCCGGCGCGATCGGCCTGTCCGAGTCGGGCAACCGCGGTGCCGACGTGGTGCTCCGCGAGTGGCTGGCATCGAAGCAGGTGCTCCTGGTGCTCGACAACTTCGAGCAGGTGCTCGGCGCCGGGCCGATCGTGGCCGAACTGCTGCGCGATGCACCCGGCCTGTCGGTGCTGGTGACGTCGCGGGCCGCACTGCACGTGTCGGGCGAGCAGGAATACCCCGTCCCCGGGCTGCCCACGCCACCGGACCTCGCCCAGTTGTCCAGCCTGGAGCTGGCGAGCCTGCCGGCAGAGGCACGCACCGTCGACGCCGCCTCGCTCTCGACGTACGAGTCGGTCAGGCTGTTCATCGCCCGCGCGACCGCGGTGCGCCCGGACTTCCGGGTGACGAACGAGAACGCGCCGGCGGTCGCGGCCATCGCGGCGCGCCTCCACGGCATGCCCCTCGCCATCGAGCTCGCCGCGGCGCGCATCAAGCTCTTCTCGCCCGATGCGCTCCGCACACGACTGGAGGACCAGCTCGGCCTCCTCTCGGCGGGTGCGCGGGACCTGCCTGAACGGCAGCAGACGCTCCGCGGCGCGATCGCCTGGAGCTACGACCTCCTCGACGAGGGCCACCGCCGGTTGCTGGACCGACTCTCGATCTTCGAGGGCGGGATCGATCTCCCCGCCGCCGAGGCGGTGTGCGGCCCCGCGTCCGAGCTCGGCATGGACGTGCTCGACGGCCTGGTCTCGCTCGCCGACCAGAGCCTGATCCGGAGCGTCGAGACGAGCGGCGAACCGCGGTTCGAGGTCCTCGACACGATCCGGGAGTACGCCGCGGAACGGCTCGCCGAGCGAAGCGAGACGGCAGCGGTCACGGGCCGCCACGGCGCGTGGTTCCTCGCGCTCGCGCAGCGCATCGCGCCGGAGCTCGCCGGCGTAGACCAGCGCCGCCTCCTCGACGAGCTCGAGCGCGAGCACGACAACATCCGCGCGGTCCTCGATCGGGCGACCGCCGGCGGCGACGCGTCGACGGCGATCGGTCTCGCCTTCGCGGTGTGGCGCTTCTGGCAGAAGCGCGGCCACCTGTACGAGGCCCGCCGTCGTCTGGAGGCGATGGCCGCCGAACCCTGGTCGCGCGAGGATCCGGTGCTGCGCGCGAGGCTCATGGAGGCCCTGGGCGGCGTCTGCTGGTGGCAGGCCGACATCAGGGCCATGGGTTCGGCTTATTTCGAGGCCGTCGAGATCTGGCGCCGGCTTGGCGACAAGGCCGAGCTGGCGAACGCGCTCTACAACTACTCGTTCGTGTTCAGCGTCCCGGAGGACACCACCAGGACGACGATCGAGGTCGATCCGGACGGCGAGGGCATGCGCATCCAGGACGAGGCGCTGGCGCTGTACCGGGAGCTCGGCGACGAGCGGGGCGAGGCCAACGTGCTGTGGGGTCGCGGCAACGCCAAGTACTTCAGCGACAAGGCCGATGCGGGGTCCGAGGAGTTCCTGGCCGCGCTCGAGAAGTTCCGGCGTGTCGGCGACCGGACGATGGAGGCGTGGTCGCTGCACATGGTCGGCGGGGCACTGCTCCGCGGCGGGCGCCCGGACGAGTCGCGACCGTACCTCCAGGAAGCCCTGCGCCACTTCTTCCGCGCCGGCGACGCCGCCGGCGTGACCCTGGTCATCGATGACCTGTCGGCGCAGGCGCTGGCCGACGAGGAGCCGGAACGCGCCGCCAGGCTGTGGGGGGCGGGGCGCGCGCTCGCCAAGGCGACCGGCGCGACGCTGGCCTCGTTCACGGACGGGTGGATCGAAGCCCTGCTGCGCCCGAACGTCCGCACCGCGATCGACCCGGTCGACCTCGAGCGGTGGGCCGCCGAGGGCGCCGCGCTGGGCCTCGACGAGGCCGTGGCCTACGCCCTGGGCATCCCGGTCGGGGGCCTCTCGACGCTGACCGAGGCACACGTCGACTAGACTCGCGACATGACCGTCGAGGCCACTTCCCGCGAGCCGACCGGCATCCCGAAGAACCCCGGTCGAGCCGAGCTCGGCCTCAGGGCGACGCTCCTGTTCCCGAACCGCGAGATCGTCGAGCAGTACTACGTCCCGCTGATCTACACGGCCTGCCGGACGTGCTACTCGGAGCTCGAGCCCGACGAGATCTTCCGGCGCGCGGAGGGCGGCGAGATCGAGGTCGCCAAGATGCAGCGCCTGATCTCGAACGTGATCGAGTCAGGTCACGGCAGCACGATCGAGCACGTCGTCTTCACGTTCGGCATCAGCGGCGTGTCGCGCACGCTCTCGCACCAGCTCGTCCGCCACCGCGCGGGCGTGGCCTTCGACCAGCAGAGCCAGCGCTACGTCACGTTCAAGAAGGCGGCGACGATGCTGCCCCAGACGATCGCCGAGGCGGACCCGGACGTCCGCGAGCGCTACGAGGAGCAGATCGAAGGCGCCATGTCGCTCTACGGCGACCTCGTCGGCGCCGGCATCCCCGGCGAGGACGCGCGGTTCGTGTTCCCCAACGCGACCCGGACCAACCTGGTCATGACCACGAACCTGCGCGCGCTGATCCACATGTCGGGCCTGCGCCTGTGCACGATGGCCCAGTGGGAGATCCGGCGGCTGTTCCAGCTGATCCGCCACGAGATCTTCTCGGTGAGCCCGTTCCTGGGCGCATTCCTTGCGCCCAAGTGCGTGCCGCTCGGCTACTGCGACGAGATGAACAACCGCGACGGCCACTGCCCGATCCGGCCGCACAAGGACCGCGTCCTCGAAGCGTGGGCCGAGAAGGCGCAGGCAGCCCGCGCTGCCGGCAAGGAGCTCAAGGTCAACCAGCCGGCCAGCTGATCCCCCGAGCAACCTCCCGAGCGAAGTTTTCGGTCAAATCTGCCGAATACGCAGCGCGTGCACGGCTCGACCCGCTCAGACACCCGGCTGTCCTGCCATATCTGCCAACCACGCAGCGGTGACGGAAAGCAGCCGGTCCACCGGTGAACGGGCTGCGTATATGGGCGAATTGACAGAAACCGTCATCGCCGGACCGCTACGAGATCGAGGTCCTCGGTGACGCGAGAGGTTCGGATCAGCGCGAGCTGAACCCTCAGGCGCCGAGATCGGCGACGAAGCGCCGGATGACGCGGGCCAGGCGCGGACCGGCCTCGGCGCCGGCGGCGAGGACCTCCTCGTGGCTGAGCGGCTCGCCCGTGTAGCCGGCGCCGGCGTTCGTGACCAGCGAGAAGCCACAGACCTCGAGACCGGCCCAGCGCGCGGCGATGCATTCCATGACCGTCGACATGCCCACGGCGTGACCGCCGAGCGAGGCATACAGCCGGACCTCGGCCGGCGTCTCGTAGTTCGGGCCGAGCAGGCCGACGTAGATGCCCTCGGCGAGGGCGATGCCCTCGGCGGCGCCCGCCGCGTGGAGGCGCTCGCGCAATCGGGCGCTCCAGGCGTCGGTCATGTCCGGGAACCGCTCCCCGATCGCCTCGGCATTCGGCCCGAGCAGCGGGTTCTGGCCGGTCAGGTTGAGGTGGTCGCGGATGACCATGAGCGTGCCCGGCCTGAACGACGGGTCGAGCCCGCCCGCGGCGTTCGTGAGCACGACCACGCGCGCCCCGAGCCGCCCGAACAGGAGGACCGGCTGGACGACCAATCCGGGAGCATTGCCCTCGTACAGGTGGAAGCGGCCCTGGAGCATCGCGACGGGGCGCCCGCCGAGCCGGCCGAGCAGGAGCCGGCCGACGTGGCCCGGGGCGGTGGCGGCGGGCCAGCCCGGGAGCTCGGCGAACGGCACCGCGACCGGGTCCTCGAGGTCGTCGGCCAGGCCACCCAGCCCGGATCCCAGCACGATGCCGACCTCGGGCACGAGGTCGGTGCGGGCGCGCACGACCGCCTCGAGGGCGTCGAGGCGCGCGGGCTGATCGATCGGGGGGATGGGCGTGGCCGGATCCGGCATCAAATGATGTTGGCCCACGCCGTCGCGGAGTGCGGGCCTCCAGAACTTCGTCCAGGGGTCGACGGCCGGTGGCCCGCATGCTTCTGCGGGCCCGACGAGAGTACCGACACCGGGATGCCGGTCACGTCCCGCCGGGCTCGCCCGGGGACGGCGCAGGAACGCCGTCGCGACCAGGTACAGAAGCGCCCGAAGCGACCGACCCTGGCTCGAGGTCCCCTTGATGTGATCTCGGTTTCCTCGCTCCCTGGTGGCCCCTTCGGGCAAGACCTACGGTACGAATCCGGGCCACCGCAGGTCAACGTTGTTATCCACGAGTTTCGGCGTTGCGGCCCCGGGTCTGTCCACGAGTTACGCACCGTTGTGGACAGGCGGTGGACAAATCCTCGGGCCGAGGGCTGGCAGGGGCGCCGCTTCGGCCCTCGGAGGGTCTATCAGCCGCCGAGGGCGAACATCTCGATCTTGGGCAGCCGTTCCGTCGCCGCCGCCCGCCGCTCCGAGTAGCGATCGTCCCGCCCGGCCCAGATGCCGGCGACGAGCCCCGCCAATTGGTCGTCGGTGACGCCGCCGCGCAGCGGGGCGCGCAGGTCGTGTCCGATGGCGCTGAACAGGCACGTGTACAGCTTGCCCTCGGCGGACAGCCGCGCCCGCGTGCAGTCGCCGCAGAACGGTTGGGTGACCGAGGCGATGACGCCGATCTCGCCCCGTCCGTCGACGTATCGCCAGCGCTCGGCGACCTCGCCTCGATAGCCGGCGTCAAGTGGCTCGAGCGGCCACTCGCGCGCGATCGTCTCGACGACCTCCGCCGCGGGCACGACATCGTCGAGCCGCCAGCCGTTCGTCGTGCCCACGTCCATGTACTCGATGAAGCGCAGGATGTGGCCGGCCTCGCGCGCCCACCGCGCGAGCTGGACGATCCCGCCGTCGTTCTCGGCGCGCTTGAGGACGACGTTGATCTTCACGGGACCGAGCCCGGCCTCGACCGCCGCATCGATCCCGTCGAGCACCTTCGCGACCGGGAAGTCGACGCCGTTCATGCGCCGGAACACCTGGTCGTCGAGCGAGTCGAGCGAGACCGTCACGCGCCGCAGCCCGGCGTCAGCCAGTGGGCGCGCGAGGTGGCGGAGCGCCGAGCCGTTGGTCGTGAGCGCGAGGTCGACCGGCTCGTTCTCCGGGGTGCGCAGGGGAGCCAGCATCGCGATGAGGCTCGGCAGCCCGCGGCGGACCGTCGGCTCGCCGCCGGTGATCCGCAGCTTCTGGACGCCCAGGCCCACGAAGACCTCGGCCAGGCGGTGGATCTCCTCGTACGACAGGATCTCGTCCCGGGGCAGGAACTGGTAGTCGCGCCCGAAGACGTCGCCGGGCATGCAATACGGGCATCGGAAGTTGCACCGATCGGTGACCGAGATGCGCAGGTCGCGAAGGGCGCGACCGCGCCGGTCGAGCTGGCCGAGCCGGCCGTCGAACGTGATCGAACCCTGGACTGCCTGGTCGAGCATCGGGACAAGAGTAAACCGCGGCTGCAGAACGGCCTCAGGACGAAGCTCGACTACCACGATCGGGAACGTCTCGTTGCGGAGGCGCTGGTACCTCCGTCCGGGACCCTGCGGTACCACCGGTGCACTACCCCGGAAGCGACTGCACCACGACCATCCCATACGTCCGGCACCGGATTGAGCCGGGCTACCACGCCCCGAGGATCGTCGCTATGTCGAGCCAGCAGAAACGCGGCTTCCGCCTCCCGTGGGCGGCTGAACGCGAGCCCGGCGATGACGCCGGCGCGGCGACATTGGAGAACGGGCAGCAGACCCCGCCCGTCCGCCTCGATCTGCTCAAGGGTGCGGTCGGCGCCGGCCTCGGCGAGGGCCCCTTCCATTTCGCCGAGGAACCGATGCCGCATGCGTCAACGGACGCGTCGCCGGATGCGCCCGATATGCCCGAGACGACTGCCGAGGCCGCCATGATCGACACGGAGAGTGGAACCACCGAGCTCGCGGAAGCCGCCCCGACGACGGACGCCGACGCCTGGCCGACGACGGACCAGGAGGTCGTCGCAGAGGCCGAAGCTGTGCCTGACGGCGCACCGGCCGAGCCCGAGGCTCCGGCCGGCGAGGCCGATGCCGAGACGCCGGCACCCGCGCCCCCGAAGACCAAGGTCGAGGGCGACCAGCGCGCCACCCGCTCCAACCCGCTCGTCGCCGGCCTGGTCAAGGCCATGCGCGAGGCCGCCATCGCGAGCCGCGCCGAGACGACGACCCGGCTCCAGGCCGAGGCCACCGCCCGCGTCGAGGCGATCCGCACCGACGCCACGGAGGACTCGGCGGCGCTGCGCAAGCGCGTCGACGAGGACATCGCCGGGATCCGCGACTGGTCGAAGGGCGAGATGGCCCGCATCCGCCAGCAGACGGAAGAGCGCATCGAGGGCCGACGCGCCGATGCCATCGCCGAGAACGATCGGCACACTGCGCACGTCGAGCATCTCGTCGCGGAGGTGCAGGCCCGCGTCGACGCGTTCGAGTCCGACATGGACGGCTTCTTCAAGCGACTCCTCGCCGAGAACGATCCGGCCCATCTGGCCGCGCTTGCCGAGCAGGCGCCGGAGCCGCCGGACCTGACCGAGGAGACTGAGTCCGAGGCCAAGGCAAGCGAGTGGCAGGACGTTGCCTGGACCAACCCGGGCCTCGAGGCCGATGCGGCCGCCGAGGCCGAGGCCGAGGCCACCGAAGGCCTCGACCTCTCGAGCGATGAGCAGTGGCCCGCGTCCGTGCTGGCCGCCGCGCGACGCAACGACGCCACGGACGAGGATGCCCCCACAGGCGCCGGCAACAGCCGGCTCTTCGTCAACGGGCTCACCAGCGTCGCCGGCATCTCGGCGTTCAAGGGCGCGGTCGGCCAGCTGCCGGGCATCAGCTCGGTCAGCGTCTCGTCGGGAGAGCCGGGCGTGTTCATCTTCGCCGTGGCCCACAGCCCGGACCTCGACATCCAGGCCGCCATCGCCGGCCTGACCCAGTTCTCGACCCTTGTGACCGACGCGTCCGGCGACAGCCTGACCGTCAGCGCGCACGAGCCCGCTGCCTGATGGGCGCGACGCGGTCGCCCGTAGAGCCCTCCCGCCCCAGCATCGCGATCTCGCTCGCCGAGCCGGAGCGATCCGAGCTCGACGCGGCCCTCACCGCCGCCGGCTACAACACGATCCAGCTCCAGCCCGGCGAGTCGATCGTCGAGGCCTTCTCGGCGTCCACGCCGACCCTGATCGCGGTCGTCGACGTCGCCGGCGATCCGGCGGCCGCCGCGGCACGGGTGGAGGAGGCGCGACGCGGTCGCGCCGGCCACCTCTCGGTCATGTTCCTCGCCGGCGACGCCGAGCTCGACGGGCTCGAGGCCGCCGGCCTCGTCGACGTCGACGAGATCTGGCGCGTGGAGGCGATGGCCATCCGCGCCCAGGTCCCGACCGAGCACAGCAGCGACGCGGTGCTCTCGGGCGGCAACGTGGACTCGACATGGACGCCGGCCGCGCCGGTGTTCGCGGTGTTCAACCCGAAGGGCGGGGTGGGCAAGACCACGATCGCCACGAATCTCGCCGCCGTGCTCCAGATCCGGAAGCGTTTGAACGTGCTGCTGCTCGACGCCGACACCGTGACCGGCCATGTCGCGATGTCGCTCGGGCTGCCCAACGGTCGCTCCGCCGCCGATAGCTGGATCGACGAGGATGCGGGCTACACCCACGAGTCCCTGCTCGATCTGGCCACCGTCCACAGCTCGGGCATCCGCGTCGTCGCGCTGTCGAGCAACCCGCTCAGCCACCCGACGCTGAAGCCAGATCGCGTCACCGACGCGATCTCCGAGGCGCGCCACGCGGTCGACGCGATCATCGTGGACATGCATCCGTCGTACAGCGACGTGAACCTCGGCATCTTCGCGATCGCCGATCGGATCATCGTCCCGGTCACCCCGGACCTGCCCGCGATGCGGGCCGCGATCCAGCTCAAGGAAGTCGCGGTCGAGGTCGGCGTGCGTGACCGGCTCGCGATGATCATCAACCGCGCGAACAGCGGCGTGACCGTGGCCGACATGGAGTCGACCGTCGGGCTACCGGCCGTCGCCCACATCCGCTCTGCCGGCCTCCACTTCGTGTGGTCGGCGAACGCCGGCATGACCCTCATCGACAAGTTCCCGCGCCACCAGGCGACGCAGGACTTCGAGCACCTGGCAAACCGGCTGGTCGCCTCCTACTCGGGCGAGCCGGCGCCGCAGCGGTCCACGAGCTCGCTGCTCAGGAACCTGTTCGGCCGGAAGGCGATCGTCGAGGCCTAACCGCGGGGGGCGGCAGACGCCCTCGTTCATCTGGGCACGTCAGGGCGGCGGGCTGAGGCCCGCCGCTCTGAGCTTCCCGGGCAGGGTTGCCAGGTCCTCGACCACCAGCGCAGGCTCGCGCGGGACGCCGCGGCCAGCCTGGATCCAGGCCCACGGCCCGCGGCGGACCCAGACCGCGACCATGCCGGCGGCGCGGGCCGGCCGGACGTCGTTGTCGAGCCGGTCACCGACGTAGGCGATCTGCCCGTGCGGGAGCCCGAGCTCAGCACCGATCCGATCGAAGAACGCACGCGCCGGCTTCTCGATGCCCCAGCCGGCCGAGGTCGCGATCAGCTCGAGCGGGATGTCGAGCTCGGCGAGGACGTGCGCGGTTGCTTCGGGCTGATTGGCCGCGATCCCGAGGCGGTAACCGGCCGAGGCGAGCTCGCGCAGGCATGGCAGCGCGTCGGGATACAGGTCGTCGAGCGAGACGACCACCGGCTGCCCGGCCTCCCCGAGCCGGTCAAGCTCGGCCTGGAGGTCGATGCCCGGCCGGAACAGCTCGAAGGCGTCGCGATGTGTCCCGCCGCGGGCAATCATCGCGCCCGCGATCGCGAAGAAGGTCAGCCGCGGGACGCCCAGATGATCGGCGAGGATCGCGTAGAAGCGCGTCTCATCCACGATCGTCTCGCCGACGTCGAAGACGATTGCCGCGAGGGGGCCGGGCACGATCGCGCTCCTGGGATGCTCAGCTCGCCCTGCGGCTGGGCCTACTCCTCGGACTTGCCCGAGTTCTCGCGGATCGTCTCGACCACGGTTGCGTCGGCAAGGGTGGTCGTGTCGCCCAGGGCTCGACCCTGGGCGATGTCGCGCAGGAGCCGGCGCATGATCTTGCCCGAGCGGGTCTTGGGCAGGTCCGGCGTGAACATGAGCGATTTCGGCTTCGCGATCGGGCTGATCTTGCGGGCAACGTGCTCGCGCAGCTCCCGCCCCAGCTCGTCGGTCGGCTCGTTGCCGCGGCGCAGGATGACGAAGGCGTTGATGGCTTCCCCCGTCACCGGATCCGGTCCACCGACGACCGCCGCTTCGGCGACGGCCGGGTGGGACACGAGCGCACTCTCGATCTCGGTCGTCGACAGGCGGTGGCCGGAGACGTTCATGACGTCATCGACCCTGCCCAGCAGCCAGAAGTAGCCGTCCTCGTCGCGCTTGGCGCCGTCGCCGGCGAAGTACATGCCCGGGAACCGGCTCCAGTAGGTGGCCTTGTACCGCTCCGGGTCGCCGTAGATCCCGCGGAGCATGGCCGGCCAGGGCCGCTTGAGGACGAGGTAGCCGCCCCCGCCGAGGGGCACCGACTCGCCGCTGCCGTCGACGACGTCGGCCCTGATGCCCGGGAACGGGAACGTGGCGCTGCCGGGCTTGGTCGTGGTCACGCCCGGGAGGGGCGTGATCAGGATCTGGCCGGTCTCGGTCTGCCACCACGTGTCGACGATTGGTGCATGGCCGCCGCCGATGTGCTCGTGGTACCAGAGCCAGGCCTCCGGGTTGATCGGCTCGCCGACCGAGCCCAGTACCCGCAGCGACGACAGGTCGTGCTTCGCCGGGTACTCCTCGCCCTGCTTCATGAACGCCCGGATGGCCGTCGGGGCGCAGTACAGGATGCTGACCTTGTAGTCCTCGATGATCTGCCACCAGCGATCCCACTCGGGCGTGTCGGGCGTGCCCTCGTACATCACCCCGGTGGTCGCGTTGGCGAGCGGCCCGTAGACGATGTAGCTGTGCCCGGTCACCCAGCCGACGTCGGCCGCGCACCAGTACACGTCGTCCGGCTTGACGTCGAAGATCATCTCGTGCGTGTAGCTGGTCCCGAGCAGGTAGCCGGCCGTCGTGTGGATGATCCCCTTGGGCTTGGCCGTCGTCCCGGACGTGTACAGCAGGTAGAGCATGTGCTCGCTGTCGAGCGGCTCGGGCGGGCAGTCGGCCAGCTGCGTCTCGACGATGTCGTGCCACCAGTGGTCACGGTCGTCGACCATGGTCACGTTCGGCGCCTGGTCGCCGAGCCGGCGCACCACCAGCACGGCCTGCACCGATGGCGTCGACTCGAGAGCCTCGTCGACCGCCGGCTTGAGCTCGGCGGGCTTGCCCCGGCGCCAGCCGCCGTCGGCGGTGATCACGACCTTTGCCTCGGCGTCGTTGATCCGGCCGGCGAGGGCCTCGGCCGAGAAGCCGCCGAAGACCACCGTGTGCGGCGCCCCGATCCGGGCGCAGGCGAGCATCGCGATCGGCAGCTCCGGGATCATGGGCATGTAGATCGCCACCCGATCGCCCTTCACGACGCCCAGCCGGAGCAGGGCGTTGGCCGCCGTCTGGACCTCGCGGTGGAGATCGGCATAGGTGATCGTCCGGGTGTCGCCCGGCTCGCCGATCCAGTGGTAGGCGACCTTGCTGCCGAGGCCGTTCTCGACGTGGCGATCGACGCAGTTGTAGCTGATGTTGAGCTCGCCACCCACGAACCAGCGGGCGAACGGGAGGTTCCACTCGAGCGTGGTCGCGAACGGCTTCGTCCAGCTGATGCGCTCGCGGGCAAGCCGCTCCCAGAACGCCTCGAAGTCCGTCTCGGCCTCGAGGTACAGGTCCGCCCTGGCATTCGCCTGCTCGGTGAAGGCGGGGTCGGGCGGGAACGTCCTGACCTCGCGCAGCAGGTTCTCGATCTCGGGCGTTGTCCCGGACGCGGTCGCGGGGGACGAAGCGGGCTGTTCGACGGCCACGGGCGGCCTCCCAGTCAGTGGTCGGCCGATGCTACCAGCGTGGCCGCCGAGCGTCGGCGCGGCTCCACGCCGGACTTGTATCGGGCGATGTTCACCTGACGATCAGATTCGGCACATGGATGGGCACAAGGCTGCACGTGCTCACGTGAAGCCGTCGTCAGGGCCCGGACACTTTGATCATGGGGTGAACACTCGAACAGACACCGGAGGGGACGGGCGCCGACGCCAATCCTTAGGCCGCTTCTAGCCCCGATTCTGTTCATGGCGTGAACACGCCTGATCTGGTGGATCGCCTCGGGCCGCCCGCCTCACGTCACGGTGGCCCGCCCTGGTGCGGAGGGTGCAGGAGCGGGCGACGGCACGGCGTCGATCCCGCCGACCTCGTCCCAGATCCTCACGTGCCGGGTCTCGCGGATGAACAGGCCGCCGACGACCACCGTGATCAGGGCGACCGTGATCGGGTAGATCAAGCCGGCGTAGAGGTTGCCGGTCGAGGCCAGCAGCGCGGCCGCGATGAGCGGCAGGAACCCGCCGAACCAGCCGTTGCCGAGGTGGTACGGGATCGACAGGCTCGTGTACCGGATGCGCGCCGGGAAGTACTCGACGAGGAACGCCGCGATCGGGCCGTAGACCATCGTCACATAGACGATCTGGACCCAGACGAGGGCGATCAGTGGCAGGATCTCGGGCTGCGCGACCGTGACGGCGCCGGACGCGTCGACGAACTTGCCCGCGTTGGCGCCCGAGATGGCGAGCGCGCCCTGCGGGTGGGCGAACAGCGTCATCAGGGTGTAGATCGGGTAGTACGTGAGCGCGGCGATGAGCGCGCCCGCGAGGATCACCGGCTTGCGCCCGATCCTGTCGGACAACCGCCCGAAGAAGTAGAAGAACGGCGTCCCGAGGACGATCGCCGTGCCGACGATCAGGTACGCGTCCTGGAACCTCACGCCGAGGTTCGTGCCGAGGAAGAAGAGCGCCTGGAACTGGCCCTGGTACCAGACCACGGCCTGGCCTGCGGTCGCGCCGAACAGCGCGAGCAGGATCAGCTTCGCGTTGGCACGGTTGCCGAAGCTCTCGCGCCACGGCGAGCTGCTCGACTTGCCCTGGTCCTTGAGCCGGGCGAAGAGCGGGGTCTCCTGGAGCCGCAGCCGGATGTACAGCGCGAGGACGACCAGGATCGCCGACAGGAGGAACGGGATCCGCCAGCCGAACGCGGCGAAGTCCTCGGCTTGCATCGACGTGCGCGTGACGAAGACGACGATCAGGGCGAGCAGGAGCCCGAGCGTTGCCGTGGTCTGGATCCAGCTCGTGTTGCGGCCACGGTCCTTGTCCGGGCTGTGCTCGGCGACGTAGATCGCGGCGCCGCCGTACTCACCGCCGAGCGCGAGGCCCTGGGCGAGGCGCAGCGCGACGAGGATGATCGGGGCGAAGATGCCGATCTGGGTGTACGTCGGGAGGATGCCCACGAGGGCGGTCGAGACGCCCATCACGGTGATCGTCACGAGGAACGTGAACTTGCGGCCCACGATGTCGCCGATGCGGCCGAACACGGCTGCTCCGAACGGCCGTACTGCAAACCCGGCGCCGAACGTCGCGAGCGAGGCGAGGAGCGCCGCGGTCGGGTTGTCCTTGGGGAAGAACTGCGTCGAGAAGAACGCGGCGAGGACGCCGTAGAGATAGAAGTCGTACCACTCGATGACCGTCCCGGCTGCCGAGGCGCCGATGACGAACGGGAGCCGGTACGTGGGCGCATCCGCGCGCGCAGAAACGGTGGTCGCGGCCATCCGTAAGCCTCCCTCATCCGCCTATTCAAGTGGGGCAAGGCGGCTGAGTGAAACGTGCTCGGCGCGCATCACGCCTGCGCCCGCACCCGCACGGCGCCGTGTTGCAAGCGTCTCTAAGGGCCCGCCGCGACGGCTGAGCCGTACCCGGCGGTCGACGTCCGGGCGTGCCTAGCTGGTCGGTGTCGCCGCCACGTGCTCGCCCGTGCCCATGCCGAGGAAGTGGTGGTCGTTCGCACCCGCGGCACGCGACTCGAGCGCGGCGTCGAGCGAGTCGGCGAAGATCGACACGACCCGGTCGACGATGTCCTCGCGGGCGTGCGCCTCGCAGATGAACCAGGGCTCGCGCGAGTCGGGCTCGGGCATCGCGCCTCGGGCGTGCATGCCCATCGCGACCGCGTCGTACAGGTCGTGGTCGGAGTTGGCCCAGTCCCGGTACTCGTTCGGCGCCGTCTCGGTGAACATGATCCCGAACATCGCAGGGTGGCCGGTGAAGACATACGGCAGGCCACGCTCCGAGATCACCTCGGCAAGGCCCGCCTGCAACGCCCTACCGACCTGGTGGATGCTCGCGAGCGCGTCGGTGTCGCGCAGGATCTTGAGCGTCGCGACGACAGCCGCAGCGGCCACCCGATTGCCGGCGTAGGTGCCGCCATGGCTGACCTTGTCGGGCAGGACCGACATCACCTCGTCGGTGCCGGCGAAGCACGCGGCCGGGTAGCCGTTCCCGATCGCCTTCGCGTAGGTCACCAGGTCCGGGGTGACGCCGAAGTACTCCGCGGCGCCGCCGCGGGCGATCCGGAAACCGGTCTTGACCTCGTCGAAGATCAGCAGTGCCCCGAACTCGCGGGTGAGCGCCCGCATCTCCTCGTGGAAGCCCTCGCGGGGCAGGATCGCCTGGGCATTGCCCAGGATCGGCTCGACGATCACCGCCGCGATGTCGTGGCCGTCGCGCTCGAAGATGCGGCGCAGGACGTCGACACGATTGAACCGGGCCGGGATCACGGTGCGGGACACGGCCTCGGGAATGCCCCGGCCCCAGGCGAGGGCGACCGGGTTGTCCTCGTCGCCGAGCTCCGACATGTCGTTCGGCGTAACCGAGATCAGGGCGTAGTCGTGGACGCCGTGATACTGGCCCTCGAACTTGACGATCTTGTTGCGGCCCGTGTAGCCGCGGGCGACGCGCATCGCGTGCATCGTCGCCTCGGTGCCGGACACGGTCATGCGCGCCTTGCCCACCCAGCCCGTCATCTGCTTGATGAGCTCCATCGCCTCGACCTCGTCCTCCGAGGTGAGCGAGAAGCTGACCCCCCGGCGCATCCGCTCGTTGACGTGGTCGTCGACGCGCGCGTCGCCGTGGCCGAGGATGACCGGTCCATAGCCCAGCCGAAGATCGATGTACTCATTGCCGTCGATGTCCCAGACGCGACCGCCCTGGCCCCGGTCGACGTAGACGGTGTCGTCGCCCCAGGCTCGGAAGTTCGAGTCGGTGCCGCCGGGCATGGTTTCCTGAGCACGGCGGTACAGCTCACGCTGGCGGCTTCGGCGGAGCGTCGGCACGGGCTCGGACACAGGACCTCTTCAGCGCTTCGGGCGCGGGTGGTGGGCTTGGGCAGCCGAATCGTGCCACGGGCCGTCATGCCCCGTCAAAGCGAGATTCGTCGTGATTCGGCTCTGGTCGTGCGAATCACGAACGCTCGGGCGCTGCGCGCGAGTCGATCCGCCGGGAACGAGGTTGCGTCAGACCGGCGCGGACACCCAGTTGGGGAGCTCCTGCGCGATGGTCGCGAGCGGCATCGAGCCATGGCCCAGGAGCTGGTCGTGGAACTCGCGCAGATCGAACGCGGCCCCGTCGCGCGCGCCGATCTCGCGCCGCAGGCGCTCGATCTCGCGCTGGCCGGTCTTGTACGTGAGCGCCTGGGCGGGCCAGGCGATGTAGCGGTCGGTCTCGATGACCGCGTCGGTCTCGGTCAGGCCCGCCGAGAGCAGCAGGTCGATCGACTGCTGGCGCGTCCAGCGCAGCTCATGCATGCCGGTGTCGACGACGAGGCGCGCGGCCCGCCACGCCTGCGCGTCCAGCATCCCGAAGCGCTCCGCCTCGTTTCGATACAGGCCCATCTCGTCGGCGAGGCGCTCGGCATACAGGCCCCAGCCCTCGACGTACGCGCCGCCGGCGTAGCGCGCGGCGAAGCGCCGGAAGCGGTTCAGCGACTGATTCTCGCTCTCGAGCGAGATCTGGAAGTGGTGGCCCGGAATCGCCTCGTGGTAGGTCGTCGAGGCGAGGCGCGAGTACGTCCGCGAGGGCAGGTCGAACGTGTTGACGTAGTACGTCCCGGGGCGGGTCGTGTCGGCCGACGGCGGGTAGTAGTACGCGAACGGCGCGTCGCGCTCCTTGTACTCCTCGACCGGGATCACCACGCAGCCCGACCGCGGGATCCGCCGAAACATCGACGGCGCCTTCGCGAGGGCGCGGTCGATGTCCTCGACGGCACGCGCGATCAGGGTGTCGCGCGAGGCCGGCACATTCGCCGGATCCGAGGCGAGGGCCGCGCGATAGCCGGTCGTGTCGTCGCCGAAGCCCGCGCCGCGGGCGATGGCCCGCCGCTCCGACTCGATGGCCTCGAGCTCGTCGAGCCCGATCTCGTGGACCTTGCGCGGCTCGAGCTGGAGGGTCGTCCAGCGCAGGATCTGCGTCCCGTACAGCGTCTCGCCGTTCGGCGCCGACCAGAGCCCATTCTTGGTGCGGCTGGCCGCGAGGTAGTCGCCCTGCAGCGCCTCGAGGAATGCCGCGTCGGCGGGATAGACCTCGTCCCGGACGACGGCGCGAATCGCCTCGCGATCCTCGTCGCGCGCCACGCGGATGAGCGAGGGCACGACGGCCTCGTCGATGGGCGTCGCGAGCATGCGCTGGAGCTGGGCGATCGTGCGCTCGGCGACGATGCGTGGCGCAGTCAGGCCGCTCGCCCTGGCCTCGCGGAGTAGCTCGCGGTTGTCGGCCATGTACTGGGGATAGGCGTGCAGCCGGGCCAGGAACAGCTCGAGCCGCTCGGGCGTGTCCGCGGCCTGGAACTGGCACAGCTGGGGCAGCATCGTCTGGGGGCCGCCCATCTGGTCGACGACCTGGAGCGTGTCGATCCGCTGGTCGTCCTGGACCAGGAAGATCGCGCCGATCACGCGTAGGACATCGCGCGTGATCCTGTCCTCGACCGACAGGCCATCGTCGGGGATGGCCAGCGCGGCATCGCGCATGTCCTGTGCCAGCTGCCGGCGCTTCGCCCGGCCGGCGGGACTGGGGTCGGGCAGCCGGTCGTCGTAGCGCGTGTCGCCGTTGATCGTGGCGCTGATCGGGCTGACCTCGAGGAACCGCTCCCAGAAGCCATCGGCAAGCTGGTCGATCGCGGAGGGCTCGGGCACGGCGGCTAGGGTAGCGCCTTCGGCAGCTCGAAAAGTCCGAGCTGCTCGGCCCGCCGCTCGATCGCAGGGTCGAGGCCGAGATACGGCTCGAGGGCCGCCAGGTCGGGCGGCTCACGCTCGAGCCAGGCGCGCAGGTGCGGCCAGAGCACGACGTGCCAGTTGCCGGTCTCCATCGCGGCCCGCAGCACCGGCGACGACTCGAGCTTGTGCCGGGCCAGCTCGCGCCGCTCCGGGGCGAGGACGAGGAAGCGGACGATCCGCTCGTTCGCCGGGATCCGGGCATGGCGCCGCAGCAGGACGTCGCCGAGCATCGCCGTCCATTCGACCTCGAACAGCAGCGCCGAACCGCCGCGCTGGTACCAGATGCAGTCGACCGCCTCGCCGTCCTCCTTCGGAACGAGCGAAGTGGTGGGGAACCACGGCTCGCGCTCCCGGTGTGGATCGAGGAAGTCGGCGAGCGTGCGATCGCCGATCCGCCGTGCCTGCTCGCGGCGCCCGAGCCAGACGCGCATGCCGAGGCGATGGCCGCCGTTGGCGAGGTGGGCCAGAAGCTCAGTGTGCTCGGCGGTCCGGCGCCGGAGATCCTCGCCGGTGATCAGCCGGCCCCCGGTAGAGGCGGGGCTGCGGTAGCTCGTCAGGCAGGCGCGGACGAGGGTCTCGTCGGGCAGGTCGTGTCCCGGGAAGAGTGAAGCAACGCGCTCGAAGAACGCGGTCTCGGCGATCGGGCCGGCGGTCGACAGGAGGCTGTACACCGCCCACTCGACCCGATCCGCGAGCGGAATCGACGCGGCCTCGCGTTCGGAGCGCTCGCCGAGCCACCAGCGACCGGGCTCGATCTCCTCCACGCGGTGCTGGTCCGAGCGACCGAGCTCCTCGTTGACGAGGGCGAGCACGCGCTCGACGGGGTCGCGCGACGGCGCCGGCCGGGTGAACGTGCGCGTCCTCGTGAACGACCGGCCGGCGGCGCCGATCGCGGCCTCGGTCGCCGTGCCGAGCATGCCCGGGCCGGCATCGAACGCCGGTCCCTCGTCGGGCGCGGGCTCGGCCGGCTCCTCGAGCGCCTCGCTGGCGAGCAGCCGGCGCAGCTGCCCGACGCGGTCGAGGCCGACGAGGATCTCGCCCAGCAGCCGCTCGTAGCGCGCCGGCTCGCCCCTCGCTCGGAGCACCTCGACCGCCGTGTCCATGACCGTCGTTGCCGCCTCGCGCGCCGAGAAGGGCCGAGCCTCGATGTGCTCCGGTGGCGCGAACAGTCCCGGCCCGGGTACGAGCTCGGGATCGCCCCGGCCGCCGCTCGCCTCGAGCGGGATGTTGCTCCGCGTCCTCGGCCCGGGCGGCAGCACGCCACCAGGCGGAACCAGCTCGACGACGCCGCCGACCTCGTCGTCGGGATCGCTGAGCCGCGCCTCGACGAGCCGGTAGCCGGCCCCGACGCCGCCGAGCACGGCGGCGACGAGCGCCTCGGGCCCGCCGTGGTCGAGCAGGATGATCGCCCGCGCGTCGCGGGCGAGATGCGGCGAGACAGCCTCGAGCGAGCGCCGCAGGGCGGCGGCCTGCCACGACCACGGCGCCCGGATCGCCGGCCCGAGCAACGGCTCCAGCGGGAGCAATGCCGCGGCCTCGCGCCCCAGCGCCCACGCCGTGCCGTGGTACGCCATCCCCAGCCGCTCCTGGCTGAACCGCGGCGGCGGCTGCCCGAGCACGAGGCGAATCCGCGGTCCCGCCCCGGCATCCCGCACCTCGTCGACGAGGCGCTCGAGGGCGCCCGGCGTCATGACCCGGACGATCGCGTTGTTGGAGCCCTCGACCAGGCTGCGCAGGTCCGTGCCGAATCTCGCCTCCAGCCCGGCGAGCGGGCCGCTCTCGAGCCGCTGCACGAAGCCTCGAACCTGCCGGTAGCCGTCCTCGAACGCGAGCCATGGGTTGCGCTCCCGCCAGCGCTCCGGGATCGGGCTGCGGACGGTCCCGCCGGCGATGCGCAGATTGGGCATCCGCCCGCCGCCGAGCCCGAGCCGGCTCGCGGGCAGGACCGCGTGGAGGAACGCGAGCCGAAGCGCGGACTCGATCGGCGCGGCACGCAGCTCGCCCTCCACGCGGGCGAGAATCGCCGCGAGCCCGACGAGCTGCCGATCCGTGTGCAGCCGCAGGATTGCGTCGACCAGCCCATCTCCCCCGTCGGGCACCGGGAAGCGCTCCCGCAGCCTCACCCGGACGTCGTCCGCGCCGACGTCGCTCGTCGCTCGGTCCATGTCCATGGGGCCGGGCTCGACCGCCTGGTGCTCGGGCCGGTTCTGCTGATCGCGGCACAGCTGGCAGCGGTAGTGCACGCGGGCCGGCTGCTCGCCCTGCCATTCGACCTCCTCGACCGGGAGCGTGCGGCCGCACGACCCGCAGCGGGTCGCGAACAGGTCGGTGATGAACAGGCGCAGGCTCGTGTCGCCGTGGGGCGACGTCCCGAGCGTCGAGAATGCGGCATCGAGGTGGCGCAGGTCGGGCGGCCGGAGCACCACCTCGGCGAGCAGCCGGGTCAGCGGCCCGGTCTCGAGGCTGAAGCCGCGACGCTGCCGATCGACCGCCGCCCGGGCGATCCAGCCGCCGCGTCCGTGCAGGTCGGCGACGATGTCGCCCGGCGCGGAGTTCGCCTCGAGCCGGGCGTGGACGAGGTCGGGCGGGGGCGGCGGCGCGAGCCGTTCGTAGGCGGGCAGGGTGAACCCGGGTTCCGCCCGTGAGAGGAGCAGCCTCCCGACCATCGGCGCCGATTGTGGCAGGTCGATTCGGCGGCTACGCTCGATCGATGACGACCATCGAACGATCACCGATCGACCTGCCCGCGGCGCTCACCTCCACAACGAGCCCCAGCCTGCCCGGCTCGACCCTGCGCGCCAGGGCGGCGCTCGCGGACGCCTCGGCCGACTACCTGGCGATCCCCGACTCGGCGCTCCTTCGAACGTGGCTATTCCGTGGCATCGACACCGAAGACGGCGTGCGCTACGGCATCTATCGCGGCGCCGAGACCGTCGAGGCGGCCTCAGCCGAGCTCGTGGCGGCCCTCGCGGGAGCTCGGGCGCGCGCGGCGGCCACCATTCGCACCGCGCCGGCGACGATCGCGCGCTGGGCGCTCCAGGGCCGGCTCGCGGCGCTCGGCGACGACGTGCTCGATCGTGTGGCCAAGGAGGGCGAGTGGACCGTACGCGAGACGCTGGCGCACACGATCGCCGGCCAGCGCAGCTACGGCTGGTTCTCGCGCTGGTGGCTGTCGCAGCCGCTCGGTCCGGATCGACCGAGCCGCGTCCCCGACGAGGTCGACACCCAGTCCCAGCGGGAACTGCCGTCAGACGAGGCCGAGGGCCGGGGCTCGCTCGCCGACATCCGGTCCCGCCTCGACGCGGTGCTCGACGAGTGGGCGCTGCGTTACGCGAACCTGGACTCGGTGGCGCTCGGCCTCCCGGCGAGGTGGGCCGGCGTCCCCGGCGACATCGACTTCCGGCTCGGTCGATGGGCGTCGCACATCGCCGAGCACACGGTCCAGCTCGACAAGACGCTTGCCTGGCTGGGCTATGAGCCCTCCGAAGCCGCACGGATCGTTCGAGACCTGTACACGGCCTGGGGCAGGCTGGAGGCGCAGGTCTTTCCGGTCGCGCCAGCCGGTACGGAGGGTGCGGTCGACTCCATCCTCGAGCGCATGGCGGCGACGCTCGTCAGCGAGGCGCGCGACGTTCGCGAGGCCGCCGGCGCGTAGTCAGACGCGAGGCGCCCTGGCATCCAGTCTCAGCCGCACGCCACCGGTTCGTTCGATCGGGATTCTCTTGAGCTCATGGCGCCTCCGCCCTCGCGGACTGGCATCTCGGCGGACCCTGCCGATCGCCGATTGGGCTCCACGGTGGCCGAACGACAATCTGTTGCCCCTGCCCGACGCCGCCGGAGAGCGTCGCAGGTCATACGCACCCATGGCGTGCATCTGAGAACTCGTACGGCCGAACCGGTTAGGTCTCTTCGACCTCGTCCGTCTCCTCGACGAACGCCTCGTCCGTCGTGTCCTCCGGCGGGATGACGCTCTCGAGGTCAGTGATCTCCTCGTCCTCGACGTCGTCCTCGAGATCCTCGTCGAGCTCCTCGTCCTCGCGCAGGAGCGTGCCCTTGGTGTAGGGCCGGAGGTCGGTGGACTTGGCCGCCGTCGGGAAGCTGACCTTCCCGTAGTTGCGCGGGTCCTGGTAGACCTCGCGGATGATGATCCGCACATCCTGCGCGCCGAGCGAGGTGACGCCGGCAAGGTACTTGTTGCCGTCGGCGATGAGCTTCAGCAGGCGCGCGGCGACACGCGGCTCGACGACCCCGATGCGCATGCCGTTGCTGATCGCCATCAGCTTGTTGCCCTCGGGCGAGAGCTCGACCGAGTCGCCCGGGTTGACCTGGGCGAGCTTCTTCGCGTCGGGCAGCTCGATGAGGTGAGCGAAGCCGGTCTTGCCCGTCTCCTCGACGAAGATGCGGACCGGCGCCTTGCTGCCCTCCTGCGCCGCCACGGTCTTCTCGCCGGCCGCGACGAGGAGCGTGCGCAGGCGGTCGATGTTGCGCTCGGCGATGCGGTTCGTCGGGTCGAGGGCGAGCGCGGCCTGGTAGTGCTCGCGGGCGGAGCCCAACTCGCCCAGCTCCCACAGCGCCTTCGCGAGGCGGTTCTCGGCCTCAGCCTCGGCGCCCATCTCCAGGAGCTTGCGGTTCGTGTCGGCGGCGTCCGACCACTGCCCGGCGGCAGCCTGCGCGATCGCCTGCTCCGCCAGCTGGCGCTTGACGCGCGTCGCGGCGGCCGGGCTGCTGGCGGTCGCGTCGGTCTCGGGGAAGGTCACGTGGTCAGATCCTTTCGGGGGGTCTCGGGTCTGGGTCGCGGTCGGGGCCCGGTGGGGTGCCGCGATCGAGCGATTCTGGGGCCAGGCGCGCGATCCGGCAACGTGCCGACCGTCAGACGCCGCGCTGCCCGAGGGTCCAGCCGATCACGGCGATCGCGAGCACCGCGAGGAGCGCGGTCTCCCAGACGCGCCACGGATCGCGCCGGCGGCGCGTGCGCCCGCCGCTATGGATCGCGTCCCACAGGAAGAAGACGACGACGAGCAGCGCGGGCCCGAGGATCCGCGGGATCTCGATCGAGCGGAGCGCCACGGCAGCGATGGCGACGACGGCGGCGCCCGTGAGCGCGAACCAGGTGACGTCCCGGAAGCTCGACGATCGCAGGGCAGCGGCCCGGTAGCCCAGCAGGAATGCGATGAGGGCGTCGGCGCCCGCGTGCGCGACCCACGCCAGTGGCGCCGGATTCAGCCCCCCGTCGACCTGTCCCGGGGTCGGCAGCCCACCCGGCACCAGGGCCGCAACACCCGCGAAGCCGAGGAACCCGATGAGCAGGATCTCGGTGAGGACCACGGTCCGGTCCGTGCTCGAGGGCGGGCCGCTCTGGCGGGCAATCCGGAGCTCGGTGACCATGGTCAGACCGACGAGCCCGCCGGCGAGCACGAATGCCGGCGCGAGCGCGAGCCCGGTGGGGACGAGCCTGACCGCGCCGAGCGCCGCGAGCGATGCGGCGGCCGGCAGGAAGACCGACTCGACGGGGACGCCGGCGCTCTGCGCCGCGGGATCCGCCTCGCCCACGATCTGCAGGGCGCCGAGGTATACCCCGGCGAGCAGCACGACCGCGATCGGCCAGACGAAGCCATCGGGCGCGAATCGCGACAGCGCGACAATCGCGCCGACCGCGATCGCGAGATCGCGGGCCCCGCTCTTTCCTCTCACGCCCTGATTCTCACCCGCGGGATGGTACGCCGACCCTCCGTGGCTTCGGCTCGGCGAGCCAGGCCAGCAGGTCGGCACGGGAGCGCGTGTTCAGCACGTTTCCGGGCTCGACCCACGCCCGGCGCGCCTGCGACACGCCCCAGCCAAGGTAGGCGAATTCGCGGGTGTGGTGGGCGTCCGAGTCGATCGACAGCAGGCAGCCGAGCTCGAGCGCGCGCCGGGCACGCTCCACCGAGAGGTCGAGCCGGTGCGGCGAGCCGTTGATCTCGAGCACCGTGCCGGTGCGCGCGGCGGCGCGGTAGACGATGTCCCAGTCGAGGTCGAGGTCGTCGCGGGTGCCGATCATCCGCCCCGACGGGTGCGCGATCACGTCGACGTGCGGGTTCTCGATCGCGTTGAGGACGCGCTGGGTCAGCTCGGCACGCGTCTGGCGGCGCGCGACGTGGAGCGAAGCGACGACCAGGTCGAACGTCGCGAGCAGCTGGTCTGGATAGTCGAGCTGGCCGTCGGCGCGGATCTCGAGCTCGCAGCCGTGCAGCAGGCGGAAGCCCTCCTCGTTCGTCTCGGGCGGCGCCGTCCCAGCCTCCTCCTCCGCCGCGAAGCGCTCGTTGAGGGAGCGGATGAGCGCGCGCTCCTCCTCGACGCGCTCGGGGGTGAGGCCGCGCGCGATCGCGAGCGACTGCGTGTGATCGGTCATGACCTGGTAGGCGTGGCCGCGGCGGCGCGCGAACTCGGCCATGGCTTCGACCGACATCGCGCCGTCGGACCAGTCCGAGTGGGAGTGGAGGTCGCCCTGGAGGTCGGCCTCGGTGACGAGATTCGGCAGGCGGCCGGCGAGGGCCGCCTCAATCTCGCCGCGATCCTCGCGCAGCTCCGACTCGATGAACGGCAGCCCGAGAAAGTCATATGCCTCCGCCTCCGTGGCGAAGACGCGGAGCTCACCGCCTTCGTCCGCGGCGATGATCTCGCCGGCCTCGTCGATCCGGGCGAAGCCGTACTCGCTCAGGCTCCAGCCCTTGTCGCGGGCCATCGCCCGGAGCCGGACGTTGTGCTCCTTCGAGCCGGTGAAGTGGATGAGGTAGGTGCCGGCCTGGCCCGGGCGCATGACCATGAGGTCGACCTGTGGGCCGCGGCCACCGAGGCGGACCGTCGCCTTGTGCAAGCCGCGGCCGACGACCGCCTCGACCGAGGGCAGACGGCAGAACATCTCGATGACGTCGTCCGGGTTGTCGGTCTCCGCCAGGAGATCGAGGTCACCGATCGTTTCCCGCCGCCGGCGGTACGAGCCGGCGGGCACGATGCGTCGCAAGTCGAGCACGTCGAGGAGGCCTTCCGCGATCTCGTCAACGAGCACCTTGGCCTGGTTGAGGAGCAGCCGCCCCTCGCGGCGCTCGAGCCGGGCGATGCCCTCGAGGATCAGCTGCTCGGTGCGCTCCGAGAGACCCTTCAGGCCGCGAATCCGGCCGCTCTCGGCCGCCACCCGGAGCTCCTCGACCGTCTTTACCCCGAGGTCGCGGTAGATCAGTCGAACGGTCTTCGGCCCGACGCCGGGCAGCCGGAGCATCTCGAGGAGGCTGGTGGGGAACTCGGCGAGCAGCTTGTCGCGGTACTCCGAGCGGCCGGTCGTGGCCAGCTCGTCGAGCTTGTCGGCGATCGCCTTGCCGACGCCCGGAATGATCGGCGGCTTGCCCTCGCGGTATGCGCGCGCGACCTCGACCGGGGATCGCCCGATGGCGTCCGCGGCGCGGTGGTAGGCCACGGTCTTGTACACCAGCTCGCCCTTGACCTCGAGCAGGTCGCCGATGTCGTGGAACACCTCCGCGAGCTGGCCGTTGCTCAGCAGGGGGACCTCGCCCGCCGCGGTCGCCTCCTCCTCGGCCGCTGCCTCCGCCTCGGCCTCCTCGTCGTGGCTGTCGTCGATCATGCGGTCGATGGT
>VBGT01000012.1 GCA_005889475.1 Chloroflexota bacterium
CGTCGTCGTGAGCCCGCTGTTGACCGAGCGAGACGTTCGCCGCCTGACGCGCATGGTCGGGCTGCCCAGCCATTCGCGTACCGGTCGCTGATCTCCGAGTCTCTCTATGCCGCAGCGACGATAGCGAGCCAATCGGTCAGGATTGTCACAAGTTCGGCGCGACGCATTGGCAGTTGTTCGGTCCTGAGGTCGAGGCCATCCTCAGCCCCTAGCCCTATCGGAGCGGAGGAGGATCTGTGCAGGAGCGAGTCCAACGATTCGGCGGCAACCTCGCCGCGATCGTGATTCCCAACATCGGGGCGTTCATCGCCTGGGGATTGATCACCGCGTTCTTCATCCCCACCGGATGGACGCCCAATGAGACGCTGGCGAAGCTCGTCGGGCCGATGATCACGTACTTGCTGCCGATCCTGCTCGGGTACACCGGCGGCAAGCTGATCTACGGCCATCGCGGCGGCGTTGCCGGCGCGATCGTGACGGCCGGCATCATCGTCGGCGCGTCCGTGCCAATGTTCCTCGGCGCGATGCTCATCGGGCCGACGGCGGCATGGCTCATCAAGCAGTGGGACCAGCGCGTCGAGGCGCGGATCCCGGTCGGCTTCGAGATGCTCGTCAACAACTTCTCGCTGGGCATCTTCGGGGCGATCGCGGCCGTCATCGGCGTCCTCGCGATCGGTCCACTCCTGACCGTGATCTCGGACAACCTCGGCAACTTCGTCAGCAGCATCGTCAATGCTGGGCTGCTGCCGATCGCCGACATCCCGATCGAGGTCGGCAAGGTCCTGTTCCTGAACAACGCCATCAACCACGGCGTCCTGGCGCCGATCGGCGTCCAGCAGGCCGCAGAGCACGGCCGATCGGTCATGTTCCTGCTCGAGACGAACCCCGGACCGGGCCTCGGCCTGCTCCTCGCGTTCATGTTCGCGGGCAAAGGTCTCGCCAAGCAGTCGGCGCCCGGCGCGATCATCATCCACTTCTTCGGTGGCATCCACGAGATCTACTTCCCGTACGTCCTCTCGCACCCGGTCATGATCCTCGCGATGTGGGCCGGCGGGATCCTCGCGGACATCGTCTTCGTGGCAACCGGCGCCGGCCTCGTCGCGACGCCGTCGCCTGGCAGCATCTTCGCCTACCTCGCCGTCACGCCACCCGGGCAGCACTTCGGTGTGTTCGGCGGCGTGCTCGTGGGGGCCGTCGCGTCGTTCCTCGTGGGAACGGCGATCCTGCGCGTCTACCCCGTCCGGGAGACGAGCGACGAATCGACTACGGCTCCGTCGGCCTCGCCCGCCCCGGCGGGCGCGGCTGCCTGATCGAACTAACCAGCCCTCCCTTCCATATCCGCCTGGCGCCGCCCGACCGGGGGCGCCAGGCGGTCGCATCCTCACCCGGAGGTCGACCATGGTCGAGAAAGCCGCCGCGGACGTGCGGCTCGTCGTGTTCGTGTGCGAGGCCGGGATGGGCTCCAGCCTCATCGGCGCCAACCAGTTGAAGAAGCGCGTCAAGGACGCGGGCCTGGGGATCAACGTCATCCACGCGAGGGTCGGGGAGATCCCGCCCGAGACCGACGTGGTGATCGCTCACGAGGGCCTGGCGGAACGCGCCCGCAGCGCCGCCCCGCAGGCGGTCGTCCTGAGCTTCAGGAACTTCCTGAACAACCCCGCCTCAGACCTGCTCGTCACCCGGCTGAAGGCCGGCGAGCCGATCTCGGGGAACGGTTCATGACCGCGCCGGCCGCGTGAATACTCCGCTCGCCACGGAGATCCTGCGGGCGTCGGCCGTCGTCGTCGGTGCGACGGCCGCCGACAAAGCGGAAGCGATCGAGCGCGTCGGCGGGCTCCTAGTGGCCGAGGGCCTGGTCACCGACGAGTACGTCAGGGCGATGCACGAGCGCGAGGCGATCATCTCCACCTATCTCGGGAACGGGATCGCGCTGCCGCATGGCACCGGCGAGAACCAGGAGTCGATCCTGCAGACCGGGCTGGCGGTCGCCCAGTTCCCGGCCGGTGTCCCGTGGGGTGACGAGCCGGCGCGGCTCGTGATCGGGCTCGCGGCCAAGTCCGAGGAGCACATCCCGATCCTGTCGCGACTCGCGAGCGTGCTCGAGGACGCCGAGCTGTGCGAGCGCCTCGCGCGGACGGGCGATCCGCTCGAGATCCACGGGGCGCTGACGGCGGACGGCGCCGTCCAGAGCGGCGGGGGATCGGAGCTCGGCGAGGGCGGCATCGGTCGGACGGTCCGCATCGCCAATCCATCCGGCCTGCACGCCAGACCGGCTGCGGAGATCGTCGAGCTGCTCATGGACCACGACGCCGACGTGACGATCGTCGCCGGCGACCGCCGGGCCAACGCAGCGAGCATCACGCAGCTGATCGCGCTCGGAGCGAGTGTCGGCGACGAGGTGGGCGTGAGCGCCTCGGGCGACGATTCCGAGGCCGCCATCGAGGCCGTGCTCCGCGTCCTCCTGGGCGAGGGCGAGCAGCGATGAGCCGCCTCGACCGGGACGCGATCGTCGCCTCGATCACGGAGAAGATGTCAGCCTCGCCCGACGCTGACGGCGCTGCCGACCTTGTCGCCGGCCAGGGCCGGATCGTCGTGGTGGCCGAGATGAGCCAGCTGCGTGGCGCAATCGACCGGCTGCGGCCGCTCGACGGCTATCGTTGGGTCGCGATCAACCCAGGCGACCTGTTCGCGGTGAGCCCGATGACGATCGGAACGAAGATCGGCATCCTGGATCCCAACGGCCGGATCCTCAAGGCCGCAGACCTCCCGAGACAGCGATGACCGCCGTCTCGACGACGACGGCCTACGAGCGGTATCGGAGTGGGGCCGCTGCCGTCCCCCACGATGCGCTGGCGTGGAACGTGTACGGCACCGGCATCGAGAAGGTCGGACGCAGCGGGCGGCCGGAACGCGTGCCGGTCGGCAGCCCCGGACCTGACCAGCTGCTTATCCGCGTCGACGCGGTCGGGCTGTGCTTCTCGGACGTCAAGCTGATCCGCCTCGGCGGGGAGCACCCGAAGCTGTACGGGCGCGACCTCGAGCGCGACCCGACGCGCCTCGGCCACGAGGCATCAGTGACGGTGATGGAGGTCGGGGAGCGGCTTTCCGGCCGCTTCCATCGGGGCCAGCGACTCGCGATCCAGCCGGACATCTACATCGGCGGCCGGAGCGCGGCGTACGGCTACACCACGCCGGGGGGCCTGATCGAGTACCACGCGATCGGCCCGGAAGTGCTCGCCGCCGATGACGGCGCCTATGTCGTTCCGGTCGATGACCGCCTCGGCTACGCGGAGACGGCGCTCACTGAGCCGTGGGCCTGCGTCGAGGCCGCGTACACGCAGCGACGGCGCCTGTCGCCACTCACGGGCGGGCGCCTGATCATCGTGGGGCAGCCCGACGACCGGCGCGCGTACCAGCTCGGCGACGTCACCGCGGGCGCGGCTGAGATCGTCCTCGTCGGCGTCAGCGACGCAGCCGCGGCCGCTGTCCGAGCCGCGAGCCCTGACGCGAGGATGACCACAGCCCCGTCCATCGACGGAGTCGGGCAGTTCGACGACGTGATCCTGCTGGCGCCGCGCTCGGCGGCTCTGGTGAGCCGGGCTGCGGACGCCCTTGCTTTCCGGGGCCTGCTGAACCTCGTCGCCGACGAGCCGCTCGACGGCCCGGTCGAGATCGACATCGGCCGGCTGCACTACCACTACACCGCCTACGTCGGGACCACCGGGACGGACGTGGGTGCCGCCTATGGCGAGGCGCGGAACCGCACGGAGCTGCGCCGGGGCGGGGTCACGGTCGTGGTCGGGGCCGCCGGGCCAATGGGCCAGATGCACGTCGAGCGGGCGCTGGCGCTGCCCGACGGCCCGCGGCTGGTGCTTGCCGTCGACCTCGACGCGGGTCGGCTCGCGGCGGCCAGCGAGAAGCTCGGTCCGGTGGCGGCGAAGCACGGTCGCGAGCTCGTCGTCGAGGTGCTCGGGCCCGAGCCGGACGCGATTGCCCGTGCCGTTCGCCGCCATGCGCCCGCCGGCGCGGACGACGTGGTGATCACCGCGCCGTCGGCGCGCGCGGTCGTCGCCGCCGCCGAGGCCATGGCGCCGGACGGGATGCTCGTGCTGTTCGCCGGCGTTCCCGTCGGCACGCGCGCCTCGCTCGACCTCTCGAACGTCTTCCTCCATGGCGCCCAGCTGACCGGCACCTCCGGCTCGCGCATTGCCGACCAGGCGCTCGTCGTCGACAAGACGATCGCCGGCCAGCTCGAGCCGCGCCGCGCACTGGCTGCCGTGGGCGGCATCGAGGCGGCGCAGGACGCGCTGCAGGCACTGATGGACGGCCGCTTCCCGGGGAAGATCGTCATCTTCCCGGCGCTGCGCGACCTGCCACTCACCTCGCTGCCGAAGCTGGCGACGGCCGAGCCCGAGATAGGCCGGGCGCTCGATCCCGATGGTTCGTGGACGACCGAGGCGGAGGCCGTCCTGTTCGGCCGTCACCTGCGGGAGTCCGACCGCCTGTGATCGTGACGGTGACGCCGAACCCATCGATCGACCGGACGCTGCGCATCCCGCCCCTGGTCCGCGGTCGCGTCATGCGAGCGATGTCAGCGACGGCCGAGGCGGGCGGCAAGGGGATCAACGTCGCGCGAGCGCTGGCCGCGCACGGTCAGGCGACGGTCGCGGTAGCGCCGCTGTCCGCTGCGTCGGCCGCGGAGTTCGCCGCGCTCCTGGGCGCCGCGGCACCCCTTGACGCGGTGACGATTGCGGGTCGCGCGCGGGTCAACGTGAGCCTCGTCGAGGATGATGGCACCGTGACCAAGGTCAATGAGCCCGGTCCCGAGCTGGGCACGGCGGACGTGGAGGCCATCCTCGAGCGCGTCACTGCGCTGGCAGCAGGAGCCGAGTGGGTCGCCGGCTGCGGCTCCCTGCCTCCGGGGGCTCCGCCCGACTTCTACGCTCGCCTCGCGGCCCGCTTGCCGGCACGGGTCAACGTCGCCGTCGACGCCGACGGTTCCGCCCTGCGGGAAGCGGCGAGCGCTCGGGTTGCGCTGCTCAAGCCGAACCTCACCGAGCTGGAGATGCTGGTCGGGCGCCCGCTGGCGACGCTCGGCGAGGTCATCGCAGCGGCACAGGATGTCGTCGCCGGTGGTGTCGATCGGCTCCTCGTCAGCCTCGGCGCGGACGGTGCGGTCTTCGTCGATGCGGATGGCGCGACGCACGCGGAGGCGCGGATCGACGACGTGGTGAACGCCGTGGGCGCGGGCGACGCACTCCTCGCGGGCTTCCTCGCCGGTGGCGGCGGCCGCGACGCGCTCCGCTCGGCGGTCGCCTGGTCCGTGGCCGCGTGCCGCTCGCCCGGCACGCGGATGCGCGTCGTGACCACGCGCGACATGGACGCGGTCGAGGTCCACGGCGTGGTGCGCGCGGACCGGCCGCTCGCGGCGTAGCCGTGGCCCAGGTCAGGATCCCCGGCCGCGCCGCCGCGCCGGGCATCGCTCGGGGTCCATGGGCCGAGCTCGGGCGGCCAGCCCTGCCCGCGGCTCGTCCGATCGCCGCGACCGAGATGGCCGACGAAGCCGCCCGCCTGCGAAACGCGGCCAAGGCCGCCTCACGCGAGCTCCGCGACCTCGCCGCGAGCGTGCGTGACGCCGGCCACGCCGACGAGGCTGCGATCTTCCTGGCCCAGGCCGCGATCGCGCGGGACCCCGACGTCGTCGAGGCGGCGGTGATCGCGATCGAGCGGGACCGGATCGATGCGATCGGTGCGATCGCGAGCGCGGCGCGAGAGACTGCGGCCAGGATCGCCGCCCTCGACGACGAGCTGCTCCGCGGCCGCGCGACGGACGTCCTCGACGTGGCCGACCGGATCGGCCGCGCGCTGGCCGGCATCTCGGATGGGCCGCTCCTCGCCGCACCCGCGATTGTCATCGCCGACGACCTGCCGCCCTCGGTCACCGCAACGCTGCCTCGGGATCGCGTGCTCGGCATCGCCCTCGAGGGCTCGTCGCCGACGGCGCATGCGGCGATCCTTGCACGCGCCTACGGCATTCCCGCGATCGTCTCGGCCACCGGGCTTCTCACGGCCGCCCGGGCCGCGGGTTCCGGTGCCGAGCTGGCAATCGACGGCTCGACGGGCGAGGCGATCGTCGAGCCGGACGCAGCCGAACGAGCCCGTTACGACGGCCTCGCTGCCGATGCAGCCGCCGACCGCGAGCGCGATCTCGGCGAGGCGGACCAGCCCGCCCGCACATTCGATGGCGTGGACGTCCTCGTGCTGGCCAACATCGGCAGCCCCGACGATTGCGCCGACGCCCTTCGCCTCGGCGCGCGGGGCGTCGGCCTGTTCCGGACCGAATTCCTGTTCCTGGAGCGTGCTCGGCCGCCCTCGGAGCAGGAACAGGAAGGGGCGTACCGGCGAGTGATCGAGGCCTTTGCCGGCCTGCCCGTGACCATCCGGCTCCTGGATGTCGGCGGCGACAAGCAAATCCCATACCTCGACCAGCCACGCGAGGACAATCCCTTCCTCGGCGTGCGCGCGCTCCGGCTCGCGGATCGCCGCCCGGACCTGTTCATCACGCAGCTGCGCGCGTGCTACCGGGCGGCTGCCGCCGGCCCGGTCAAGGTCATGGCGCCGATGATCGCCGACGCCGCCGATGCGGCGACCTTGCGCACGCTCGCCCACGAGGCTCGCGCCTCGCTGGAGCGCGACGGCCTGCCAATCGGAGAGGTCGATCTCGGGGTGATGCTCGAGATCCCGTCGGCGATCCTCGTCGGTGACTCCTACCTCGCCCAGCTCGCGTTCGCGAGCCTCGGCACGAATGACCTGCTGCAGTACGCCCTCGCGGTCGACCGCGGCAATCCGGCGCTCGATCGGTACCGCGACCCCCTCCACCCGGCGCTCCTGCGCCTCATTCGGGAGGCCGTCGAGTCGTCGAGCCGAGCCGGGATCGAGCTCTCGGTTTGCGGCGAGATGGCGGGCGACCCAGCCGCAGCCTTGGCGCTCGTCGGGCTGGGCGTCCGCCAACTGAGCATGAGCGCCGCAAGCCTCGCCGCCGTCCGGCGGGCGATCCGGGGCGCCGCCGCCCCGGCGCTCGAGGACGCGGCGAACGAGGCGCTCCGCGGCGGCACCGCTGCGGAGGCTCGCGCGAGGTTCACCGCCCTCCTCGAGTCGAGCACGGCCGACCGAGTGGTCCCGGCCGGCGGCTGAGGCCGGAATCCCGGGGACGAGGCAAAATCCGGTGATGAGCGGTATCGCCGCAGACCAACCCCGACCGACGGCAGCGCTCGGGAGCGAGCCGGTCCGGACGATCGGTCGGGACGAGCTCAAGGCCAAGCTCGATCGAGGCGACGACGTCAAGCTGATCATGGCCCTCAACCGCTGGGCGTTCGACGCCAAGCACATCCCGGGCTCGCTCCACTTCGACACGCCCGAGCAGCTGTACGCAGCGATCCGACCCGAGGACGAGGTGGTCGTGTATTGCTCGCACGTGGACTGCCTGTCGAGCGTGGCCCTGTACCGCGACCTCGTCCGGCGCGGCTATCGCAACGTCCGCCGCTACTCGGGCGGCCTGCTCGAGTGGGAGGACGCGGGCCTGCCGCTCGACGGCGAGTACGCGACCGCGGCCGTCGGATGACCAGCGACCGCTCGTCGATCGAGACGCCGCCGGCGGGGCACCCGTACGCAGAGGCGATCGAAGCGGAGCGGGTCGGCTGGTACGCGCTGACCGCCCTCGTGCGCGAGCTCAGCCCCGACGAGTGCCTCGAGCCGGGTTACTACACCAACCCCGACTGGACCGTGCGCGACGTCGTCGCGCACCTGGGCACGTGGCTCGCCGAGGCCGAGGTCCAGTTCGAGCGGATGCTCGGGGGGACCTACGAGGGTCACGACGTCGACATCGACGCCCTCAACGCCATGTTCCTCGAAGCGATGGCCGGCCACCCCTGGAACGTCGCCTGGCTGCAGGCCAACGCCGGACGGACGCGCATGCTCGAGACCTGGTACGCGCTGTCGGAACGGAACGACGAGGCCGCCTGGTGGGTGCGCAAGGCCGGTGCCGAGCACTACGGGGAGCACCTCGATCGGCTCCGCGAGTGGGTCCCCGAGCTGGTCGCGCGCCGCCTCGAGCGTGCCACGGCGGAGAGTCCGACGGTCCATTCCGAGCTGCCGCGCTGACCCCGCGGAGGCACCTCGAGCCTCCAAGACCCCTCGTGCGATCTCATTTCGCATCGCTTCCAGTGAACGGAAGTACAGGGGGTACCAGACGATCCGCCAGTTAACGCAGCCGAGCTTCAACTGTGTAATGCGGAGTGGTCTTGGTATGAGGGGATCACATTCACCCAAGTGGTTCGAGGGGACTGGCTCAGCGTGCCCTTCGCGTAGCGTTGCTGGTGGCAGCGGGAGCGGCCATGGCCGCCTCGTTCTCGCAACCGACGGCCGCGGCCACGCGCACGTGGACCGGGCTCGGCCTGACGAACAACTGGAACGACGTCCTGAACTGGTCGGGTGGCGTGGTTCCGGGCGCTGCGGATGTAGCGACGTTCGATGCGACGAGCAGCAAGAACGCGGCGCTGAACGTCGCGGTCAATGTCGCGGGCATTTCGATCGCGGCCGGCTACACAGGAACGATCACCCAGGCCGGGAACGCGGTGACCGTCGGCGCGTCCGGCTGGACGCAGACGGGCGGCACGTTCGTCGGCGGGACGGCGGCGATCACCGTCAATGGGCCGCTCAGCCTTTCGGCGGGTAATCTCAGCGCCACGACGGCAACACTCGCCGTTTCGGGCAACTTCACCGTCACCGGGGGGGCCCTCAGCAGCGCCTCGGGCACAGTGTCTTTTGGTGGCGGAGCGGCGACGCTGACGCTGACCACGGCGAACACCTTCAACAACCTGACCCTGGCGGCCGGCACGAAGACGGTCGCCGCCGGCACCACCCTGACGGTCACGGGATCCACCACGCTGACCTCGGGCGCGCTCAACGGCGCCGGCAGCCTGGCCGCCCAGGGCGCCATCAGCCAGGCCTCGACGTACACCGGCGGGACGGCCACCCTGCTCATCAACGGCAGCGGCGCCCAGACCTTCACCGGGGCCGCGACCACGGCCGCCGGCAACCTGCCGCTGCTCGTCATCAACAAGCCCTCGGGCACGCTCAGCCTAGCCGGCACGATCCGGACCACGAACAACTGGACGTACACCGCCGGGACGCTCGACCCGGGCACCTCGACGCTCGTCTTCGCCGGGGGCACGATCACCGGCAGCCATACGCTCAATGCCGTCGACGTCCGGGCGACGACGACGATCGCCGCGGGCACGACCCTGACCGTCGGCGGCAGCCTCAGCCTGACCGGCGGGACGCTCAACACCGGCACCGTCGCCGCCCAGGGCGCCATCAGCCAGGCCTCGGCCTTCGGCAACGGCACGGCCACCCTGCTCATCAACGGGGGTGGCGCCCAGACGTTCACCGGGGCGGCCACGACCGCCGCGGGCGACCTGCCCGCCGTGGTCATCAACAAGCCCGCCGGCACGCTCACCCTCGCGGGCACGATCCGGACGACCCACAACTGGACGTACACCGCGGGGGCCGTCGACCCGGGCACCTCGACCCTCGTCTTCGCCGGCACCCAGACCATCAGCGGCAGCCAGACCCTGGCCGACGTCGTCTTCAACAACACCACGGTCCACACCATCCCGGGCGGCGACACGCTCACGGTGGCGGGCCTGCTCACCCTGGCCGACGGCTCGATCGGGACGGGCACGCTGGCCGCCCAGGGCGCGATCAGCCAGGCCGCGGCGTTCGACGGCGGGACCGGCACGCTGCTCGTCAACGGGACCGCGGGCCAGACGCCGGGCAGCTCCCCCTCCTGGTCATCAACAAGCCCTCGGGCACGCTCACCCTGGCGGGCACGATCCGGACCCCGAACAACTGGACGTACACCGCCGGCACGGTCGACGCGGGCACGTCCACTGTCGTCTTCGCCGGCGGCACCGTGACCTCGGCCGGCATGACGTTCCACGACGTCACGGGCAACGGCGGGACGACGACGCTTGGGTCCGCCATGACGGTGGGGCACGACCTCACCGTCGCCGCGGGGACCTTCACGACATCGCTCTCGGGCTACAGCCTGACGATCGTCGGCAACCTCCTCGTGACCGGCACGTTCCGTGCAAACGCCAGCTCGGTCGCGATCGGCGGCAATCTCACGGACAACGGGACGATCGTGCCCGGCACGAGCACGGTCACGATGAACGGATTGGCCGGCCAGACGATCGGCGGCTCGGTGACGACGCCCTTGTACAACCTCGTGGTCGCCGACGCCCTCGGCGTTGCCATGACCGGCAATCTCACCGTCTCCGGGACGCTTACGCTCGCCTCCGGCCAGCTCAGCCTCGGCGCGCACCTGCTCACGATCAGCAACGCCATCGCCGGGACCGCGACCAACCTGATCGGGGGACCTGCGTCGTCGCTGACCGTCACCGGCGCCGGCGCCGGCATCGCGATCCCGTCAAGCGTGACGCAGCTGAGCGCGCTGACGCTCAACAATGCGAATGGGCTGAGCCTCCAGGCCGACCTGACGGTAGGCACGACCCTCACCCTGACGACCGGGCGGCTCGACGCCGGGGCCAGCACGTTGGTCATGGGGCCCGGTGCGACCGTCGTTCGCACGAGCGGTTGGGTGGTCGGGCGGCTGCAGAAGCACGTCCCGGCCGGGTTGGCGGTTGGCCTCGGTTTCGAGATCGGCGATGCAACGAGCTATACGCCCGTCGCGGTCAGCTTCGGGACGGTCACCACGCCCGGTGCGCTCACCGCCGTCACCACGGGCGGAGACCATCCTGATATCGCGAGCTCCGGCATCGCCGTGAGTCGAAGCGCGAACCGCTGGTGGACGCTCACCAATTCGGGTATCGCGTTTGACAGCTACGCCGCGACGTTCACCTTCGTCCCCGCCGACATCGATCCGGGAGCCGATCCGACGGTGTTCATCGTGGCGAAGGACGACGGCTCGACCTGGACGCTGCCGGCCGTTGGCGCGCGGACGGCCCTCAGCACCCAGGCGACAGGGATGACCTCGTTCAGCGACTTCGCGGTTGGCGAGCCGACGGCCGATCTCGGGGTCAGCGTCAGCGATGGCCTGCCGAGCGTCACCGCCGGCGACGGCCTCGGCCACGGCTACCTCATCACGGTCACCAACGCGGGTCCCTCGGACGCGACCGGGGTGAGCCTTGCCGATACCTGGCCGACGGCGTTCAGCCAGGGCGCGCTCAGCCCCTCGCAGGGCACCTGTGCACCGGTCGGGGCCGGGCCCGACTTCAGCTGCGACCTGGGCACCATCGGCGCCGGCGGCAGCGCCACGGTCAGCGTCGCCTACACCGTCGCCGCCAGCACCCCGGGCGGCATCGCCACCGAGGCCGTCAGCGTCACCGGCCCGGTGGTCGACCCGGTCCCCGGCGACAACACCGCGACGGACACCACGACGATCGTCGAGAGCGCGCTGCTCGCGGTCACCAAGGACGACGGCGAGAGCAGCGTGGTCGCCGGCGACGGCGTTGCGTACGGCTACCTCATCACGATCACCAACAGCGGCCCGTCGGACGCCGACAACCTCGTCCTCGACGACCTCGTGCCCGGCGCCCTCAGCGTTGGCAGCCCAGGCGCCGACCTCGCGGGCGACTGCTCCGGCTCGATCGGCAACGCGATCCACTGCAGCCTGCCGGCCAGCCTCCCCCCGGGGTCCACCTGGACGATCAACGTGCCGTACAGCGTTGGCGCGTCGACGCCTGGCCAGACGGTCACCAACTCGGCCGTCGCGACGAGCGACGAGAACCTCGCCGGCGTGACGGCCGGGGACGCGACCGACATCGTCACCAACGCCGATCTCGGGGTCAGCGTCAGCGATGGCCTGCCGAGCGTCACCGCCGGCGACGGCCTCGGCCACGGCTATCTCATCACGGTCACCAACGCCGGTCCCTCGGACGCGACCGGGGTGAGCCTCGCCGACACCTGGCCGACGGCCTTCAGCCAGGGCGCGCTCAGCCCCTCGCAGGGCACCTGTGCGCCGGTCGGGGCCGGGCCCGACTTCACGTGCGACCTGGGCACCATCGGCGCCGGTGGCAGCGCCACGGTCAGCGTCGCCTACACCGTCGCCGCCAGCACCCCGGGCGGCATCGCCACCGAGGCCGTCAGCGTCACCGGCCCGGTGGTCGACCCGGTCCCCGGCGACAACACCGCGACGGACACCACGACGATCGTCGAGAGCGCCCTGGCGGGGGAGGGTCCGCCCGACACGGCTACACTCGGGCAAAAGGTCAAGGCCGCTCAGCTCGTCCCCGTTGATGCCGCGCTTCTCGCCGTGCTGGCCAGCATCGCGGCCGCACTCTTGCTCGTCGCGAACGGCCGGATTCGCCGATGGCGGAACACTTCACCGCCACGCTCGCCACGCGGGCGATGAGGCGGCGAAATTCAGCCCTGGCTCGACCGAGCCTCGCGCCGTCGGCGTAGCCCGAAGCCGCCGAGCCATCGGCGCACGAACGGGATCGAGAGGATGCCGACACTGCCCTGGGCGGCGATGGCCAGGATGAGGAGCAGGCCCGGTACCGACAGCACGAGCGTCGGCACGGCCCACTCGAAGTTGGCGACGCCGACGAAGTCGACCCCCACGACGGAGTCGAGCGGATCGATCGGGTCGATCCCGAGCCCGCTTCCGCTCCCGAGCCCGCCGCTGGTCGGGCCCGAAGGTCCGATCGGCGGACCCGCCGGGCCAGCTGAGCCGGGGTCCGCAGGTCCGCTGGGGCTAACCGATGAGCTCGCCGTCGACGCCGGCACGCTCGCCGGAGGCTCCGAGGCGATCGAGGTGGGCGTTGCGCCCGGTGCCGCGCTCGGGACAGCACTCGACACTGGGGCCGTGGGCACCGGGGAGGGAGTGCCGGTCGGGGCTGGAGGCGGCGTCGGCGTGGGGGCCGGCGTCGGCGTGGGTGTCGGCGCAGGCGTCGATGTCGGCGCAGCTGTCGGCGCAGGCGTCGATGTCGGCGCCGGTCCGCTGACCGTGATCGTCACCGTCGCGATGCTCGACCAGGCGACGCCGTCCGAGACGCGATAGGTGAAGGTCCGGTCACCCACGAACGAGCCCCCGGACTTGAACGTGAAGCTGCCGTCGGCGTTCAGGTTGAGTGAGCCATTCCCGCCGCCATCGACGAGCTGCGCGGTCAGCGCGTCGCCATCGGTGTCGGTGTCGTTCGCGAGCACGCCCGGCGCTGGCACTGACTTTGTGATGCCGGTGGACGCCGTGTAGCTGTCAGCCCTCGCGACCGGCGCGGCGTTCGTCACGTTGATCGTGACCGTCGCGACCGTCGAGTTCACGGGCAGGAGCAGGACGACGTCATGAGCGTGGTATTGGAACGTGTCCGGTCCGACGTACCCGACGCTCGGGGTGTAGGTGAACGAACCATTGCTCCGCAGCACCAGCGTCCCGTGCGTCGTGGTGGAGTTCAGCACGGCGGTCGAGGTGCCGAGCAGGTTGAGGTCGTTGCCGAGCACGCCCGGTGCAGGAACTGTCAGCGTGTGGTCGTGTCGCACGGCGTAGGTGTCCGGGTTCGCGACCAAGGAGAGGGCGAGGACTTCGTGCTGGCCGAGGCCTGCACTGCACACGAGTGCCAGCGCCGCGATGACGGGCGCACGCCAAAGAGCGGCGCGATGGCGGCCGAGAGCGCGACTCGGCATCACGCGACGTGCAGCCTTGCCAACCGCGCAGCGGCCGATTGCTCCGGGAGCGGCGGATCCTCGGCGCTCTCCAGGCCGTCGACGAAGGTGCGCACGAGCCGGGCGTCGAGCTGCGTCCCGGCGGCATCCTCGAGGCGCCGCGTGGCCTCCTGGACGTCGAGCGCCTTGCGATAGGGGCGCGTCGTCGTCATCGCCGAGAATGCGTCCGCGACGGCGAGGATTCTGGCGATCAGCGGGATGTCCTCGGCAGCGAGCCGCTCGAGGTAGCCGGCGCCGTCCCAGCGCTCGTGGTGGTGGCGGATCCCGGCGCGAACGACGTCGAGGTTCGGGACGTCGCGCACGATCATGTCGCCGACGGCGACGTGCTGGCGCATGACCGCTTCCTCGTCGGCGGTGAGACGGCCCGGCTTGCGCAGGATCGCGTCGGGGATACCGATCTTGCCGACGTCGTGGAGCAACCCGGCGAGACGGATGGTCTCCTGGAGCTCGGCGTCAAGCTCGAGGCGCTGGGCGATGAACAGGCCGTATCGCGAGACGTCGGCCGAGTGGCGCTTGGTGTAGCGGTCTTTCGTGTCAACCGCGTGGACCAGGCCCTGGAGCACGTCGAAGCCCGCTGCCGGGGTTGCCTCGTCGACGCTTCGCGAGGCGACGAGGATCGTGTCCCCGCCGCTGGCCTTTGCCTCGGCGATGGTGCGCGCCGCAGTGGCGAGGAGCACCGTCATCGACGCGCCGTGCTCCGGGAAGCGGCAGATCGCACCGCTGATCGTGATCGGCAGGCGCTCGGTGGCTTCGAACTGCAGGCTCAGGCCCGCCAGGTCGGCCTGGATGGCCAGAACCTCGGACTCGAGGTTGCCGGCGGTGTCGCCTGTCGCCAGGAGGAGGAACTCGTCGGGGCCCGAGCGGCCGACCGTCACCTTGGTGGCTGATCGCCCCTCGACCAGTCGCGCCACGTTCCTGAGCGCCTCGTCCCCGGCGCCGGGGCCATGCTCCTCGTTGAGGAGGCGGAAGTTGTCCAGGTCGAGCAGTGCGATCGACAGCGATCTTCCGCTCGCCTTGGCCGTCTCGACGAGCCCCGCGAGCGTGCCGATCAGGGCACCGTGGTTCAGGAGACCCGTCAGTGGGTCCCGGCGAGTCGACTCCACGAGCTCGATCGTCTGGCGTGTCAGTCGCCGCTGCGCAGCGCGGAAGATGAGGTACAGGGCGAAGGCGGCGATCAGCCCGGCACTGAGCGTGAGGAGCACCACGTCGCGACGGACCGTGTCGAGCTTCGCGAGGATCGGGTCGGCGTCTCGCCAGATACCCATGACCGCGTGGACCTGGCCGGCCGACGTGAGCGGCAGGAACTCGACGAGAACGCTCGACGGACCCGCGACCGGATCGCTCGAGCCCGTCGCGCCCGCGTCCGCGCCGCCTTCGGCCGCCTCCGTCCCGACGATCAGGGCCTGCGTTCGACCGCCAGAAGCGTGACTGAATGCGTCCCGCGTCGCATCGGACAGCGCGGCATCGGCCGCATCGCTGGCGGCGATCAGCCTGCGATCAGGGAGGCGCAGCTCGACGCGGACGATCTCGGCCCGCTCTGTGAGCGTCGCGAGCTGCGCGCCCAACGTCGACCGCTCTTGCTGGCTCGGTCCCACGGCCGGGTCGAGGTAGCGCGGCACGACGTAGGCGTTCACGAACGCGCGAGTCGTCGCCGCATCGCTGCCGACGACGGCGTTCATGGTGGATGTCGAGAAGTGGCTGGCGACCAGCATCGACTGCGCCGTCGCCGTGATCCCGACGAGGACGAGGAAGACGCCGTAGACCAGGATCAGGATGACCGGGCGAGGGACGCGCGGCAGCGTGCCGAACACGCTCTGAGATTAGGTTTCAGGGCTTCCAGGACCCACCGGACGAAAGTACCGGTGCGCGTCCTCACCGAAGCGTTCGTCACCCACCCGGAGGCGACGCCTCCGCCCCACGGAGCAGCGCTGCGTTTAGCCTGGCGACGTGGTGCCAGCAGGAAGGTTGACCCGCTTCAGTGGGCCCCACTGCCGTCCGGCGCCGGCGAATTCAGGTCGCGCGCCTCTCGGGAGCCACCAATAACCGTGCGGCAGCCGCACGGATCGGCCGTCTCGCCGCTCGGGTCGACCTCGAGACAGAAGGCGTAGCCGACTCCGCCATGCGAGGCGACAAATTCATCCTCGGGCGACCCTTCGTGCTTGGCGTTCGGGTGGCCGCAATCCGGGCAGGAGGCCTCGGTCCCCTGTCCGTTCGCACGCGGACCCGGCACCAGCTGCTCGTGCGGCTGGGCGCCGACGCCCTCGGTCTTCGTTCCGCGGGCATGGCCCATCGATCCGTCGTCCCGGACCAGAGCCCCCGATTGACGCTGCCGCATGTTGGCCCATAATCCCACCCACAACTGAAGAGTGCTTATCAAGAGTGGTGGAGGGACCGGCCCGTTGAAGCCACGACAACCTACCGGCGTCGAGCCGGTAAGGTGCCAAGTCCGGGCAGGTTCTCCTGCGAGATAAGGGAGCTCCCTCGAGACCCTTCCGCAGCGGGAGGGTCTTTCCGTGCCAGGTTCCGGTCCCACCGCCCCCGCAACCGGAGCCAAATTTGGCCAATTCATTGCCGCAGGACCGCTTCCGAGCGAGGCTGACGGAGCGCCCGCTGCTCGCCGACGGCGGCATGGGCACGCTCATGTTCAGCCGGGGCGTTCCTCAGGGTGCCTGCCTCGACGAACTCGCGGCGAGCCGGCCGGACCTCGTTAGCGCCGCACACCGCGAGTACCTCGAGGCGGGCGCGGAGCTGATCGAGACCCTGTCGCTCGGCGCGAACCGGCGGCGGCTGGCGCTGTACGGCCTCGAGCACGACGTCGGCAGGCTCAACCGGCGCGCTGCCCAGGTTGCGCGCGAGGCGCGCGAGGTCAGCGGTCGAGAAGCATTCGTGGGCGGCTCGATCGGCCCGATCGCGCCGCCATCGCGCAGCGCGACGAGGCCGCGCGAGCAGAGCGCGCGGGCGATCTTCCGGGAGCACATCGACGGCCTCCTCGAGGGCGGCGCCGACGTGCTCATCCTCGAGACGTTCTCGGACCTCGACCAGCTGCTGCTCGCGATCGACGAGGCTCGCCAGGCGGCTGACGTCCCGGTCATCGCCTCGCTCACGTTCGGCGAGGACCTCGCGCTGGCCGATGGCACCAGCCCCGAGCGGGCCTGGGCCGCGCTGGTCGCCGCCGGCGTGGACGTCGTCGGCGTCAACTGCGGCGCCGGTCCGAGCGCCTCGATCGACGCGATCGAGCGGATGGGCCCGTCGACCGGCGGTGCGCCCTTCCGCTCGATCATGCCCAACGCCGGCCTGCCCCAGCGGCTCGAGGGCCGCTTCGTGTATTCGGCCGGTGCCGACTACTTCGCCGGTGTCACGCCGCGGATGCTCGCGGTCGGTGCCCGGATCGTGGGTGGCTGCTGCGGGACGACGCCCGCGCACGTCGCGGCGATGCGCATCGCCCTGGCGACTCCCGCCGCGGCGACCTCCGATCTCGAGGCTCCGGGCGCGACCGGCGAAAAACGGAAGACATCGCCATCGGCCCTGGTCATGGAACGCACGAGCACCGACGGCCAGGAGCGGCCGGCGCCGACCCACCTCGCCGAGCTCCTCACCACACGCCGGTTCGTCGTATCAGTCGAGATCGACCCGCCGCGCAGCGTCCGGATCGAGCGGACGATCACCGCCGCCCGTCTGCTGCGGGAAGCCGGCGTCGACGTCGTGAACATCTCCGACTCACCGATGGCCCGCGTCCGCATGGGCGCGTTCGCCGTCGCCTTCGGCATCCAGCACGACCTCGACCTCGAGTGCCTCGTCCACTGCACCACCCGGGACCGGAACCTGATGGCGCTCGAATCAGAGCTGCTCGGGGCGCATGCGCTGGGGGTCCGGAACATCATCGCCCTCACCGGCGACCCGCCGCGGGTCGGCGACTACCCGAACGGAACCGGCGTCTGGGACGTCGATTCGATCGGGCTGATCGACATCCTCAGCCGGCTCAACCGCGGCGAGGACCAGTCCGGCTCGCCGATCGGGCAGGCGGCAGGCTTCACGATCGCCTGCGCGCTCGATCCCACGGCCGCCGACGCCGGATCCGAATGGGACCGGCTCGAACGCAAGCTCGCCGCCGGTGCGCACTTGGTCATGACCCAGCCGCTCTACTCGGTGCGCCAGGTGGAAGCCATGCTCGACGAGGCGCGGCGGCGCTTCGGCCAGGGCGGATTCCCGGTGCCTGTGCTGCTCGGCGTGCTGCCCTTGGTGTCCGTGCGCCATGCCGAGTTCCTCCATAACGAGGTCCCGGGCATCACCATCCCCGACGAGGCGCGCGCGGCGATGCACGCCGCGGGCGAGCGAGGCTCCGAGCTCGGCATCGAGATGGCCGACGAGCTCCTCGCGACCGTCGAGGGCGAGCTGGCAGGGACATACATCATGCCGAGTTTCGGCCGCTACGAGCAGTGTGCCGGGCTCGTCCGACGGATCCGTGAGCGCCACCCCCAGGGCAGCCCAGTGGCCGTCGGAGCCGGCCCCGCCCTGGGTGCCGCTCAGTGACCGCCGTGCTGGCAGTCGAGGCGACCGATACGCCTGCGGTGGCGAGAGCGGCGCGCGTTGCCCGCCTGCCGGCCCTGCTGCGCGAGCGGATCCTCGTCATCGACGGCGCCATGGGCACGATGCTCCAGGCGTACGGCTTCGGCGAGGCGGAGTTTCGGGGCGACCGGTTCCGCGATCACCCGCGCGACCTCCGTGGCAACAGCGACCTGCTGTGTCTGACGCAACCGGGCGCCGTCGCCGCGATCCACCAGGGCTACCTCGACGCCGGCGCGGACATCCTGAGCACGAACTCGTTCACCTCGACACGCATCGCCCAGGCCGACTACGGCTTCGGGCCGGACGTCGTTCGCGAGCTCAACGTCGCCGCCGCGCGGCTCGCCCGGGAGGCCGCCGACGCCGCCGAGCGTGCTGATCCCGGCCGGTTGAGGTACGTGGCCGGGTCGCTCGGCCCCACGAACCGGACGGCGTCGATCAGCCCCGACGTGAGCGACCCTGCGGCACGTGCCGTCTCCTGGGCCGAGCTGGCCGACGCGTACCGCGAGTCGGCCGCGGGGCTCGTCGAGGGTGGTGCCGACCTCCTGCTCATCGAGACCATCTTCGACACGCTCAACGCCAAGGCAGCGATCTTCGCCGTCGAGTCCCTCTTCGAGGAGCTCGGCGAGCGGCTGCCCCTGATCATCTCGGGCACGATCGTCGACGCCTCGGGCCGGACTCTTTCGGGTCAGACGGTCGAGGCGTTCTGGCACAGCATCAGGCACGCCGACCCGCTGGTCGTTGGTCTGAACTGCGCGCTTGGCCCGCGCCAGCTCCGCGAGCATCTCGACGTGCTTTCCAGGATCGCGGATCGGCCGGTCTCCGCCTACCCGAATGCCGGCCTGCCGAACGAGCTCGGCGGCTACGACGAGACGCCCGAGGACATGGCCGCGGCGCTGGGTGAGTGGGCCCGGCACGGCCTCCTGAACATTGCCGGGGGTTGCTGCGGGACGACCCCGACGCACATCGCCGCGATCGCCGCCGCCGTCGCCGGCCAGCCGCCGCGCCAGCTGGCACGGCCGGAGCCGCTGACGCGCCTGTCGGGGCTCGAGACGGTCGTCATCCCGCCGCCCGGCAACACGTTCGTGAACGTCGGCGAGCGCACCAACGTGACCGGGTCCCGGAAGTTCGCCCGGTTGGTCGCCGAGGGGCGCGAGGACGAGGCCGTCGACATCGCCCGTGAGCAGGTCGCCAACGGCGCGCAGATCCTCGACGTGAACATGGACGAGGCCATGCTCGACGGTGTCGCGGCGATGACCCAGTTCCTCCGGCGCCTCGCGTCCGAGCCGGACATCGCCAGCGTCCCGATCATGGTCGACAGCTCGCGCTGGTCGGTCATCGAGGCGGGGCTCCAGCAGCTCCAGGGCAAGGGTGTCGTGAACTCGATCTCGCTCAAGGAGGGCGAGGCCGAGTTCCTTCGACAGGCTCGGCTGTGCCGGCGCTACGGCGCTTCGGTCGTCGTCATGGCGTTCGACGAGAAGGGCCAGGGGGACACGATCGAGCGCCGGGTCGACATCTGCAAGCGCGCGTACGGCCTGCTCACGGAGGTCGTCGGCTTCGCGCCGGAGGACATCATCCTCGACCCCAACATCTTCGCCATCGCGACCGGGATCGAGGAGCACGCCAACTACGCAGTGGCGTTCATCGAGGCCGTCCGCCGGATCAAGGCGGAGCTGCCGGGCGCGCGCACCTCCGGCGGCGTGTCGAACGTCTCCTTCGCCTTCCGCGGCAACGACCCCGTCCGGGAGGCGATCCACTCGGTCTTCCTGTACCACGCCAAGCAGGCCGGGCTGGACATGGGCATCGTCAACGCCGGCGTCCTGCCCGTCTACGACGACATCGAGCCGGAGCTCCGCGAACGCGTGGAGGACGTCGTGCTCAACCGCCGCCCCGACGCGGGCGAGCGGCTGCTCGAGATCGCCACGCGCTTCAGCGGTCCCGGCATGGAACGCCAGACGGAGGACCTGACGTGGCGGGAGCGACCGGTCGGCGAGCGCCTCACGCGGGCCCTGGTCGAGGGGATCGACACGTGGATCGTCGAGGACACCGAAGAGGCCCGGCAGGCGGCGACTCGGCCGCTTGACGTCATCGAGGGGCCGCTGATGGCGGGCATGAACGTCGTTGGCGATCTGTTCGGCTCCGGTCGGATGTTCCTGCCCCAGGTCGTCAAGAGCGCGCGGGTCATGAAGAAGGCCGTCGCGCACCTCGTGCCGTACCTCGAGGCGGAGCGCGGCGACGGCGTGGCGCGCAAGGCGGGCACGATCGTCACGGCGACGGTCAAGGGCGACGTCCACGACATCGGCAAGAACATCGTCGGCGTCGTGCTCGGCTGCAACGACTACGAGGTCGTCGATCTCGGGGTCATGGTTCCCGCCGCCCGCATCCTCGAGAAGGCCCAGGAGCTGGACGCCGACATGATCGGCCTGTCCGGCCTGATCACGCCGTCGCTCGACGAGATGGTCCACGTCGCGTCCGAGATGGAGCGCCTCGGGCTCACGATCCCGCTGCTGATCGGCGGGGCCACGACGTCACGGGCGCACACCGCGGTCAAGATCGCGCCCGCGTACAGCGGCCCGGTCGTCCACGTCAGCGATGCCTCGCGCGCCGTCGGTGTTGTGGGTGCGCTCGTGGACGCCGAGCGGCGGGATGCCTACGCGGCGAAAATCGGACAGGAGTACGACGAGGTCCGCCGCGAGCGGGAACAACGGACCGTCACCGAGCGGCGCCTGTCCATCGCCGAAGCACGTGCCAACCGCGTCAAGCTGGACTGGACGGGCATCGCGCCACCGCGGCCGACCTTCCTCGGCGTTCGAACGTTCGAGCACTACCCGCTGGCGGAGCTTGTCGAGCGCATCGACTGGACGCCGTTCTTCGCGACGTGGGAGCTCCGCGGTTCCTACCCGAAGATCCTCGAGGACCCGAAGGTCGGCCCCGCGGCGCGCGACCTCCATCGCGACGCCCTCGCCATGCTCGACCGGCTGGTCGCGGACGATCGGCTCCGGGCCAACGCGGTCGTCGGCTTCTGGCCCGCCAACTCGGTCGACGACGACGATATCGCCGTCTGGCGCGACGACGCGCGCGACGAACGACTCGCGACGTTCCGCACGCTGCGGCAGCAGATGGCCAAGCCGGACGGACGGCCGAACGTGGCGTTGGCGGACTACGTCGCCCCGCTCGAATCCGGGGTCGTCGACTACGTCGGTGCCTTTGCGGTCACCGCCGGTCACGGGCTCGATGGCCTTGACGGGATCGTCGCCGAGTTCGAGGCGGCGAACGACGACTACTCGGCGATCCTCGCGAAGGCGCTCGCCGACCGCCTCGCCGAAGCCTTCGCGGAGCGGCTCCACGAGCGGGTCCGCCGCGAGCTGTGGGGCTATGCGCCGGACGAGGCGCTGGCGAACGAGGACCTGATCGCGGAGCGCTACCAGGGGATCCGGCCGGCCCCCGGCTACCCGGCCTGCCCGGACCACACCGAGAAGCGGACGCTGTTCGACCTGCTCGAGGCCGAGGCCAGGGCCGGTATCAAGCTGACCGAGTCCAATGCGATGCTGCCCGGCGCATCGGTCTCTGGCTATTACCTGTGGCACCCGGACGCCCGCTACTTCGGGGTCGGGCGAATCGGCCGGGACCAGCTCGAGGACTACGCCCGCCGCAAAGGAGTCGAGTTGGCAGAGGCGGAGCGCTGGCTGCGCCCGAATCTCGCGGACGATACCTAGCTATGCCGTCGAGTTCGGGATTTGGCTGGCGAGAAAGGATTCGAACCTTCAATCCCCTGATCCAGAGTCAGGCGCCTTACCGCTTGGCCACTCGCCAGTGGTCGGCCCCGATTTCACGTTCACGGGCCGTGTTTTTTCGACCTCAGATCGGAGGCGTCGCGCCGTCTGAATCCGGGGGTGTCAGGCGAACATCCCCAGAAGAGTCATGCGCACTAACCGATTCGCCTGAGTGTCAAACGAACCACGTACGCCACGCCATCTTACCGTGGTGGCGCAGGACGAAGCCTGAACGCCGCCGGGTCGCACTCGCGGACCTCCTCGGCGTTGCTCACGAGATCACCGTACGCGTGGTCACCGGTTCGCTGGGAGTTACTCCCGGTACTCCTAACAGCCATGACTTCCTCGAAGCGCGCCAGGTTGCTTTGATTGTCGCCGACATGACCAACGACAACAGCCGCAACGTATTCGGAGCAATCCACCGACCGAGGTGCCTTATCGCGGTGGTGGTGCTCACCGCCACGGCGTCCGTCTGTGCCGGGTCGCCAGTCGCGGCGGACCCAGCTTCGCCGGTAGAGCC